>JBPCPU010000204.1:0-8123 GCA_050998795.1 Pyrinomonadaceae bacterium | reverse complement strand
GCTCTGGCGGTTGTGGATTTGAAAATCGATGACTGGAGCGCAGTTCATTCCGACTGCTGCAATCTGCGAACCTTGATTCGACCAAAGGAAGAGATGAAATCGCTTGGTGCGGGATGAGCAAAAGCGGAGAAGGAATAGCCGCAAAAATGCACAAAATTCACAAAAATAAGTAACTTAAAAAATCCTTTTTGTGTTTTTTGCGCCTTTTTGCGGCTATCATTTCTTATGTCGCGCCTGACGTAAATTTAAGAGAATTTCAAGGGTAAATGACTTAATCGAACAATTCGTTAACCGCCATTTTCCACTTCGGCAAAGCGGGTTCGGCATCAGCGATTTCACCGCGCCGAAAAATTCGCGGTTCACCCGGGTTTTCGCGTGCATAGCTTTTGATAACGTCTTTGCTTTGTAAATCTACGTCCCAAACAACATCCGTTCCGGCGGCGAAATAATCGGCACGTTTTTCGGCAATCGCTTTTTCCGCCTTGTTGCCGTAATCGTTTTCGCTTCTGACTTCGACGGCAAAAATCGGTGCGCCTTGCAGGAATTTCATTCCTGTCGGTTTGCCAATGTAATATGCGGCATCAGGACTGAACGATTTGCGGTTTGGCAGATTGACAATAAACCCGATGTTGTCGCCGAAAGCAATGCCGCGTTTGATTTTTCGCTGATACATTTTCAAACTTACAAATATATTTCCACCGGCAATGCCGGGTTCGCATCCTGTTGCCATAAATTCAACTATTTCTCCATTGACAATTTCCGCTTTATCTTCAGTTTGATAAAGTTTTTCGATAAGTTGTTCGGTTGTCGTGGTTGGCTTTTCTAAAACTAAAGTATCCATAACTTTTCTCCTAAAACTATTTTGCGGCTTGCAATTACTAAAAGCAATCGCAAGCCGCAAATCAAAAATCGGAATATCTGCAAAAGATTTACTGCTTTCCTTCCAAAAACGCCTTTAAACGTCGTGAACGCGACGGATGGCGCAATTTACGCAATGCTTTCGCTTCGATTTGGCGGATGCGTTCGCGCGTTACGGCGAAATGCTGCCCGACCTCTTCGAGCGTGTGTTCAGAGCCGGTGTTTCCAAGCCCGAAACGCATTTTAATTACTTTTTCCTCGCGCGGTGTCAGCGTTGCCAAAACTTCGTCGGTTATTTCCCGCAAGTTTGAAAAGGTCACGGATTCCGCCGGATTCAGAATTGATTTGTCTTCGATAAAATCGCCGAGATGCGAATCCTCTTCTTCACCAATCGGCGTTTCGAGCGAAATCGGTTCTTGCGCGATTTTCAAAACCTTTCGCACTTTTGAAACCGGAATGTCCATTTTCTTGGCGATTTCCTCACTTGTCGGTTCGCGTCCAAGCTCCTGAACTAAAGCCCGCGAAGTGCGAATCAGCTTATTAATCGTTTCAATCATATGGACGGGAATGCGAATCGTCCGCGCCTGGTCGGCGATTGCCCGCGTAATTGCCTGACGAATCCACCACGTTGCGTAGGTCGAAAACTTATAACCGCGCCGCCATTCAAATTTATCAACCGCTTTCATCAAACCGATATTGCCTTCCTGAATCAAATCGAGAAACTGCAAACCGCGATTCGTATATTTTTTCGCAATCGAAACGACAAGCCGCAAATTCGCCTCGACGAGTTCGCGTTTTGCCTGTCCGGTTGCCTGTTCGCCGATTAAAATTGTCTGCAAAGAGCGTTTGATTTCAACCGTCGAAAGATAATACTTTTCTTCGATTTCCGCCAGTTTTCTGCGCGAATCGGCAATTTTCTGATTTAACTCTTTTTTGACTTCGGAAGAAACTTTACCTTCAAATTTTTCTTCCGCTTTGTTAATATCACGTTCGGCTTTTCGGATTTCATCGGCAACTTTGCGAATCGCACCAATGAGCCTTTGCATCGCCAGTTCGGTCAAACTGAGATTTCTGACTTCTTGAGAAACTTCCAAACGAAGGCGTGCTAATTGTCGTTTGGCGGCAATAAGTTTTTTGGTCGGTTTATCTTTCGATTTCTTTTGTTCTTCACGAAAACCGCTCAAAGCCTTGATTGCTTTTTTGTAAATCAAGTGAATGTTTTCAATGCCTTCCAACGTCCAGCGCAGATATTCTTCGGCTTTATCTTCTTCGCCCGTTAATTCCGCCTGCTCGGAAAACGTCACAGTTTCCCGAATACTTGCTTTGTTATTGGCAAGGTCTTCGCCCATTTTCAAGAGTCTTTCAATTGCAATCGGCGAACGTGAAATTGCTTTGCGCGTTTTTATTTGTCCGCGTTCAATTCTTTTGGCAATCGTTACTTCGCCTTGCCGCGTTAGCAATGGAACAATTCCCATCTCACGCAAATAAAGGCGCACCGGGTCGTTTGACTTGTCGAGCGTTCCCGCCGAAAGGTCTAAATCGAGGTCTTCGTCATCATCGGAATCGTCATCGTCGAGCAATAAACTCGCAGCTTGTTCCAGTAATTGCGCGTCGGAATCGGCAACCGAGATATTCGCGCCTTCGAGTCGGTTTAAAACGTCTTCGATGTCGTCGGGCGACATCATTTTATTGGGGATTTCCTTGTTGAGTTCGTCAAAACTCAAGAATTTCTTGCGTCTGCCGAGTGCCACAAGGCGATCCATTAAATCTTCCTTTTCGTCGTAATCTGCCATATATATTTATAATTAGTGTTTGATTAAATCTTATTCTAAATCGTTGTTTGTAAAATGATTCTAAACGCGGGAAAACGATAAAAAGTTTCAATCAACATTACCGATTAAAAACGAAAAACAACAAATTTACGCGAAAATCGTCAAGCGCAAATTCGTTTCATTGCCGGTTACACAGATTTTAATTTCTTTAAATTTATTTCCTACTTATTAACGTCCGTTTTTGAAGCGTTTTAGATATAACTTTTTTTAATTTTCCGTAATTTTATTTTCCAGGTTGCGTTTAAGCCGCGCCAGTTCAATTTGTTCCATCACAAGTTGGTCGCGCAGAGCAATGTCGCCGCTTTGTTCGGCATAACCGAGTTCCTGGCTAATATCCAGGATGCGCCGCGAAATCGCCATTCCGCGCAATGTCGCTACGCAGCTTTCGGCTGCGCGTAAAACTTCGTCAATCGCTTCATCTTTTTCCCGCGCCGGCTCTGACATCAACAAAACGGGAACAAAATCGCTCGCGCCAATGTCTTCGCCGGTTAAATCAAGCAAATTTTCGCTCGAAAATTCCAAACCTTTTTCCTTTATCTCAAAAAGCGCGCGAAAAACCGTCGCTGTTGACAGCATTTCGTAATCGGTTTCTTCGATTTGCGGCAGAATAATTTCCCGCAATTCGTCGTCATAAATCAGTAATTCCAAAAGATTCTGTTCGGCAACGGTCATCCGCGCCTGTGTCGCCCGCGCAACTTGTTGTTTAACGGTTTCGGCTTCAAACTTTGTGCCGAGTTTAACCGTTTTCCATAAGTCGCGCTTTAAAATAGCGTCGTCAACCCGAAAAAAGCTCATCGCCTGGTCGAAACTATCGCGTTTGTTTATCGGGTTGCGAATAATCGAAAGCACGGGCATCACATCCTCGATTGCTTCAGCCTTTTGCTTTGGCACAGCGAGATTGCGCGTTTCCGCAGCCGTTTCTAAAACGAATTGAAGATAGTTGGAAGCGTTTGTCTGGTGGTGTTTTTTATATTCCGCAAACCCGTTGGCGCGGATGAAATCGTCGGGGTCTTGTCCGTCGGGAAGAACCAAAATTTTTATCTCAAAATCTTCCGCCAACAAAGTTTCAATTGCCCGTCTTGCCGCTTTAATACCTGCTTTATCGCCATCATAATTGACGACAACTTTCCGCGCAAATCTGCCGAGTAATTTGGCTTGGTTGTCGGTGAAAGCCGTTCCCAAACTCGCCACACAGTTGCTCACGCCGAATTGATAAAGCGCGATTAAATCTAAATAACCTTCAACCAGAATCGCGTATTTTTTCTTGCGGATTTCTTCCTTCGATTGAAAAAGTCCGTAAAGATGTTCGCCTTTGATATACGCCGGAGTTTCGGGCGAATTTAAGTATTTCGGTTCACCGCTTGCCAAAATTCTTGCGCCAAAAGCAATCGGATTGCCTTTCACGTCCAAAACGGGAAACATAATCCGCCCGCGAAATCGGTCATAAACCCAATTTTTTTCTTCACTCCTGGAAACTAAACCGCTTTGTTCGATTAACTTGTCGTCTGCGCCTTTTTCTTTCAAAAGAGTTAAAATCACGTCCCAACTGTCGGGTGCAAAACCGATATGAAAAGCCTTTTGCGTTTCAACGGAAATTCCGCGTTTTTCCAGATATTCACGCGCCGCTTTTGAGTGAGTGTTATTGTCCTGCAAATAATTTTCCCAAAATTCCAGCGCATATTTGTTGAGTTCGATAACTTCGTCGGCAATTTTCTTTTTCTCTTGTTTTCGTTGTTTGTTCTGTTCGTATTTTTTATCGTCAATCGGTTCGGGAAGCGAAACGCCCGCAACTTCCGCGACTCTTTTGATTGCTTCAAAATATGAAAGACCTTCCATTTCCATAAAGAAATTAAAAGCCGTTCCTGATTTTTGGCAGCCGAAACAATAATAAAAACCTTTGCTCGGATTAACCGAAAACGAAGGCGTTTTTTCCTGATGAAATGGACAACAGCCCATCCAATTCGCGCCTTTTTTCTTGAGCGGCGCATACGGTTCGATAATCCGCACAAGGTCGGCGCGATTTTTTAACTCGTCAATGAAATGTTGCGGATAGAGCATTTATCTTTCAGGTTAAAGTATTTGCCGTATTATCTACGTTAAATTCTCAAGTAACAAAAACGGGGTGAATTTCAAGCGAGTATTTCGTCAAAAATTTCATTCAATTTTTTGTCAATATTGCCGTTAAAATCTTTATGCGGAATGCCCAAGTTTTTCAAAACTTTGGTAAACCGTTTGTAGCCGTCTTCGCAACGAAGTTCAACCCATTCACAGCCACGACTGTTAAACTGTTTTTTGTTTGTGTCCGATAATTTGTTGGCGACGAGCAAATGGCTTCCACGAGCAATAAACGCATCCGCGCTTTCGGGATTGCCCTTGCTCATCAATTTAACCTCACACCGAAAATTTTCGTCCTTGTTGACAAGGTAGAAATCTATTTCACGTTCAAAATCAATATCGGCGTCCAAATCAACCGGCTTTTTGATTTTCTTTGCCTTGCTTTTAAGTTTCCTCGCGTAGTTTTCTTCAGTTACCGAAAAGATTTTGCAAAGCGCAACCATTAACGGCTTTTCAACTTTCTTTCCGGCAGTTGACCATAAACCGCCATTCAAAGCATCGCGCTTTGCCGCCAAACTGCTTATTACAATCAAACTTTCGCTAATGTCTAAATCTACGGCAACACCATTAAGTTTTATTGTTAAAGTGAGGTTTATTTCGTTGTTTGACTCAACCAACTCGCTTATTAACTTGCTTAATTTTTCATAATGTTGGACGGAAGCCTCAATAATAATTTCACGTCTGCCGCTGTTAAAATTGTTGGTTATTGTCTTTTGATTAGTTCCTGAATTGATTGCCAATTCTCTGCTTGATAAAGAATTGTTAAGCATTTCCTTTTTATACCAATCAGTTGTAATAGCTTTATTGTTAAGTTTAGCAACCGCAACTTTTTTGAAAAATTCGATGGCATATTCCATAAACTCGGCATTAAGTAAGTTGTTAATCTCAGTGCCGTAAGCCTCATTTTTTATGAGTTTTCTGATAATGTCCCGTATTACAAGATTTGTAAGTTTCATAATTTATTGATTAGCTGCAATAAAATTTGTGAATTCTTTAATCGAACCCAAAAATCTGGTTTGTGTCGTGTCGAAAAGATTTTCTGAAATGTCTTTGGCTTTACTTTTCATATAATCAAAGTAATCTTTTTCCTTTTCCGTTAAGAAAAAACATCTATCTAAACTTTTTGCCGTTCTGCCGACAGTTCCACTTCCGGCAAAGGGGTCAAAAACCAAATCGCCTTTATACGAGTAATATTGAATCACTCTTTTGCATAACTCAACGGGAAAGACTGCTGAATGAACCTTGTCGAATTTTGGGTCAATTCTCCAGACGTTTGTTGTTTCGTATTCACCTGAAACTTTGCTTTCTTCCACAGCTTTTTGTGAATAACTTCGCATATTCCAATCTAAAAGTCGCGTTGTTTCCTTTCGATAAACCATTAAATATTCAGTAATAGAATTTGGTTTGTAACCTAACGGTTTCCGATGTTGATGAAATCCGCCGACACGATTTTTAACGCTGTATTCAGGTTTGAGCCAAATAATATCGTCAATAAATTCCCAACCCATTTTTACCAAGTAATGATGCAAATCGAAAGGAATTGGATAACGCTTGCTCGAATGTGCGCGGCTTACTCGCGGAATTATAATCGGTGAAGTATTAACAATTAAAAATCTACCTTCTTTTGTAATGCGATGCGTTTCTTGAAATACGCCAGCCAAAAATTTCAGATAAGCATCGTAACTCGGATAAATCGAATAATCCCTCGCGTTGTAATACGGCGGCGAAGTAAAAGTTAAATGAATGCTTTCGTTCGGCACATTCAGCAAGGCATCTCGAACATCGGCGTTGACCACAACATTTTTTAGAAAGTCATATGTTTCGGGATGCGGTTGAGCGTTTTCTTTCCTGGTTAATTCAGCAAAAAACTCTTTGTAAATAACCGTTCTGACAATTTCGTTTTCGTGATTCAGCAAAGGTTTTAATTTACGCACAACCAAAATATCATCGTCATAATGCAGCAAACCGCGAATCGCCTGGCAAACGACTTTCGGGTCGTCGTCTTGGAGAATCTCGAATAAATACGGCTTGTTTTGCGGGCGGCGAAGTCTCCCGATTGCCGAAACGATTTCGCGTTTTGCGGCGGTGTTTTTCTCTTTTTGAAAGGCATTCCAAAGCGGTTCGAGGCTTTTTGTTTGATTGAGCTTGCCGATATTTTTGGCGGCTAATAATCTGATTTTCGGGTTGTCGTGTTCGAGCAATCTAAATAAAAATCCGCCTTGAAAATTGTTCGGCAAATAGCCTAAATCTTCAAGCGTGGCAATCAGATTTTTATCGCTTTGAACTTCAGAAATTTTCAAAACTTCGCCTTTATCTTCGGCTATATTTTCGCTAAATTCCTTGGCTAACATTTGGCTTGGCTTTATCAATCTCTTCGTCCTTTTCTAAATCTTCTCTAATGCTGCGGGCAATATCCTCGATTAACTGCAATTTTTCAACTATAGTTAATTTTTCAATTTCGCCCCAAATTTCTTCGTTTGTCATCATAAACAATTATTGCTTCAATTCCGCTATTGTAGCACCTTGTCCGCCTTGGTTTTGCTGGCAAAGGCATAAAACTGAACGTGCAGATTGATTGTTAAATCGTTCACAAAACTTGCAGAAAATCGGTCGGCGAATAAAATTTTACAGACGAGTTTTTATAATCTTTCGCGTTGCGCGTAACGATTGCGTCCCGATTTTCCGCCAAAGCACTCGCACATTGCACGGCATCTTCGTAATCCGTGAAATTTAACGTGAAAGCGGTTTGCAAAACTAATTTATCAGTTCGGCAAACTTTAACGGCAACGAGTAAATCTTTTACCGCTTGCAAAGCAATATCTTTATCTCTTAATTTTCTCGTCGTGTAAAAGACATTTATCGGAGTAATTGCGGAAACATAACATTCAATATCGCCGTTGTCGAGATATTGGAAAATCATTTCCGCATCGGCAAAAAACGGCTCGCGCTCAAGCACAAAATCCAACACGACATCGTTATCAAGCAAAATCCGCATTACTTGTATTTCTCCAACAAATATTCGGTGTAATCTTCCTTAATTTCGTCATCGGTCGGCGCAGGTTTGCCTGCGACTTTGGCAATACCGCGCAATCGTTGAATTGCTTTATGTCTTTCTTCAATGAATAATTCTTTGCCATTTAGATTATTTTCCGCTTCGTTTATTTCCAAATCCGCTTCAAAGATTCGCAAAAGCTGTCTGATGACGACAGACTTTTTGGCTTTCGGATAGCTTCTGAATTCTTGAACTATTTGCTGTTGTGTCATTGTTTTTCACCTCTGAATTTTATTTTATCATCATATCTGTTTGAGATTAATTTC
>JBPCPU010000162.1:0-9112 GCA_050998795.1 Pyrinomonadaceae bacterium | reverse complement strand
GGGGGGGGGGGGGTTGGGGGGAGGGGGGGAGGTTGGAGGAAGAGAAAAGGGGATTCTGGCCTTCCAAGATGCCCAAGGCTTCCCAGACTTCCCAGACTTCCCAGACTTCCCAGACTTCCCAGACTTCCCAGACTTCCCAGACTCATTTAGCTGGTGCGAAAATACTCGGTGAAATATAAGTTACGCCGAAGGTAACGCCGGTGCGCGGGCTGAATCGTGTCAGACCGAAAATTGCGGCGGTGTCGAAACGCATACCCGATGCCTTGATTTGTGTGCCGAGTCGAAATTGTGAAATACTCTCCGTTCCAAGCGGCGCATTTCCGCTTCGCGTGTTGGCACGTCCGTTGATTTCGCTGACGATATTGATACGGTCGTTGACACTGTAAATTCCCGCTAAACCATACAGAAAAATATCATTTTGCGTAAAGCGTTCAATCGGCGCAGTCATAATACCGATACCGATATTTCCGAAAGCGTTAAAACGCGGCATTCTACCTGCGCGTTTGCCAAATTTTTTCTGCACCAGAACTTTACCGAAAACATTTATTTGATTTGTGCCAATGCCGCGAGCCTGGTTTGAATTCGGCAGTTGAAAACCGAATTTGAAGCCAAAAGCGGGCAGATTGCGCGTTTCATTGATAAGTTTTATTTTGGTCGAAAGAGTAAAATCTCCTCTGTCGCTGCTTGAATTTCCGTCAATATTCAACGAAATCGGCGCGGGATTTATCGCGGAATTTATCGCCAGGAAATTTTGCAAAACTCCGTCAACCTGAAATTCGATATTTGAAGCAAAACCGACTTTGACACGAATATCGCCGACGCGGGTTAAATCGCCTTTCAAACCTGAAAGCGGAAACTTTGCGTTTTGCAGAAAGTCAACGCCCGCCGCAATTTCCACCGCGCCTTCCGGCGTGATGTCAACGTCTTCGGTCAAAAGCGGACGCTGCTGCGCGAAAGTCAGGATGCCGGCGCAAAGAATGAAATTCAGACAAATAAAAAGGCGTTTCATAATCTCAGCTTTCAATTCTGACATTAAATAAGATGTTTGTAAATTACTTAACTCACCTTACGCGATGCGCGGTTTTTGTCGCTGAAAGCGACCAACATTATAGCCCGGCGAGAATCGCTGGGTCAGTTAAAGAGGAGAAATTCCGTCGCTGAAGGCGACGAACAATTTTGCGCCGATTGTTGCTCGCCTTCAGCGAGCAGGGCGTTGCCGATACTTAACGAGAGCGATTCTCGCTGGGCTATAATGTTAGTCGCCTTTGGCGACAAGAGCAAAAAACCTTTTTCGCGTAAGGTGAGTTACTTAATTGGTTCGCCTTTTGGTCTTTAATGATTTAGTGGTTTTATCGCTTGGTATAGTGTCCTGCAAATCCAAAACGCTTAAAAGACTTTTGCCGATTATTTCATCGCCCGTCAGACGATTATGTTCGCCGCAGGCGAGCGTTAAATCGTTGCCCGCCGCAATGCCCGACCGCACATTACGGAATTTTCCGACGGTCAATAAAGAAGATACTAACGAGCGTTTTGGAACAACGCCGTCACCGGGAGAATACAAAACCTTTTCCAGTTCTTCTTTTGTAACCTTTGTGCCGTCGCTTTTTATAAAAGAATCCGTTTCAAATTTCGTTTTCCAGGTGTTATCTTTTAAGTTTTTGTAAAGAATCATTCCGTCAATCGTCGGCTTGCATTCCGAACCGAGATAATAAACCGGAATCGGATTTTTTGCCGCCGGTTTCGCATCAAGCGCGGCTTGAAATAATTTGGCGCGGCGCAGCACGGCTTGAAAATATGCTTTTGCCTGTTCCTGCGTCGCGCCTTCAATTCGCTTGGAAAAGTCTTCGTCGGTATACGCCGTCCAACCGTATTTTTCCCACGTTGCCGGATTGTAAATATCAACTTTAATCGGTTTTAAGTTTTCATCGTAAGCGCGAACCATTCCGTCGTGCGGCAGAAGCTGATAAAGCGCGGGAAGCGTGAACAAATCATATTTAGTCAAGTTTTGCACAAACGGCAGATTCAATTTACCGCTGCCGAAGAGCGAAAACCCGTTCAGCAAAGAATTAAGCGCAGACAGCGAACCGCCGTTTGGCGTGGCAATCAGCGAGATATTGTTAAAATAAGACGCGCCTTTCCAAACCGGTCTGAAATTTCCCGCCGGTAAATCAGCTTTGCCATACATCGCGGCATAACGCGCAATTAGTCCGCCCATCGAATGAGCGACGATATTAAATTTCAAATCGGGACGTTTGAGTTTTGCCCGAAATTCATCCAGCTTTTGCAGTAAATTATGCGCGTTTTCGACATTATCAAGCCGCCAATCGTAGGCAAAAACGTAAAAAGTATCTCCATAACCATTTTCGCCCGGCGCGTCTATTTTGCCTTCGGTATAGCCGTCGGATTGAAGCGAATCAATCAATTTCTGATAAATTTCAATTTCGGGCGTGAGCCGAACAAGTTGAACTTTCCGCAGAATATCGCCCGCCACTAAATTGTCCCGGTTTGCCGTAATATCAACCGAAATCGGCAAGCGAATGTCGTCGTCTTTTGCCCGCGCGAGGTCAAACCAAACTTTTTCATTCGTATTTTTATTAACCAGTTCCGAACCGATTAAACCCGGAATAATAATGACCGGCAATCTGCCTTTCAGAGTTTTCTTAGTTTCGGAAGCGGCTATTTTCGCTGCTTCGTCTTTCGTCGCATCGTCTTTTTTTCCGTCAACTTTTTGAATTAACTTTTTGAATATATTTTTTGTGCGGGGTCTTTTCGCCTGCGCGTCGGCAGCATTGGCAAAAGACAAAATGACGAGCAGAAAGGCGAAAAATTTATTAAGTGAAAATCTGGACATAAATTATTTTTAACCTCTAATTATTACAGAGCAAATTAAAATTTCTTATCCGCTTGTTTGAAATCAACTATTTTTTTATCACTTGGCAGAACAACGGTGTCGGTCGGCGATTTCAATTTGTATGTGATGCCGCGCCAGCGAATTTGGTTTGAGAAAAAAGCGCATAAGCAATTATAAAAATAAACGGCGGGCGTAATTACCCAAAGCGTAGCTTGCCACAGAAAACTTTCGTTTAACTCTTTTTCATAATTTTTCAAAATTAATTTAACCGCTTTCAAACGAATCCACGCTTTCGCAGTTCCGAGCGCGAAAATCACCGACAGAAAAGTCAACGTCAGCCAAAATTGCCAACCCGAAAGAAAAAATAAAAGAATAACGCCGGTCGCGCTAATCGCCGTGAACAAAAATGAACCGATAAAAGTTGCTTTCCACAAATGCGGCGCGTAAACCCTTGTAATTTTCATTTGGCGCGTCGTAAATTCGAGAAACTCGCTGAAGATACAATCTTCGACCGAAGCGGTTAAGGCTTGCGGCACAAAATAAATCGGCAAATTTGCTTCCTTCATTGCGCGTGTTACGGTGAAATCGTCCGACAAAGTTCCACGCCATTTTTCGTACATATCGAGTTTTTCAAAAGTTTCGCGCCGAATCGCCGTCGAACCGCCCCAACAAAAATTATTATTCGTCTTTGCGCCCAAAGCAGATGCAATCGAAGCGTTCCAAACCGAGCGAAGCTGGGTGGAAAAAGTGTTTTTCTGTTCAATAAACCAGCGATAGCCCGTCGCCGCACCGATGTTTTTATCCTGCAAAGGCGCGATTAAATTTCTCAGCCAGCTTTCACCCGGTCGCGCGTCCGAATCTACAAAAACAAAAATTTCGCTTTCGTCCGCAACTTCCAAAACCGCTCTTCTAAGATTATGGACTTTTTGACCTTCATTCCCGGCTTTACCGGCAATTATTAACTTTGCGTTCTTTGCGCCTTTGCGTGAAACTTCTTCGATAAATTTTACCGACTCATCTTTCTCGTCATCAACCGCAAAAATTATTTCAAACTGCGGAAAATCCTGCTCAAAAAGTGCGATAAGATTTGCCTGCAAACCTTCATCAACACCGCGACACGGCACAATTATCGAACAAAAAGGCGTGAAATTTGATTCCGGCTTGGCGAGTTCGCGCTTGAAATAATTCAAATAATCAATTCCGCCACGCAGAGATTTATAGCCGAGAAAAGTTAGAATTGAGGCGAAAAAGTAGAAAACGAAAATCATAAATTGCTGTTGATAAACAGGTGAGGTCGAAGAAGTTCAAGAGTTTTTTCCGTTGCGCCGCGATTTTTTTGCACGATGGCAAAAGCCTTTTCGCCTAATTCCTTTCGCTTTTCCGTGTCTTGCAATAATTCGGAAAAAACTGCGGCGAGTTTTGCAGAAACTTCACTTTTATTTAATTCCGGCAGTTGAACAAGCGCATCCCGGGCGAGAAATTCTTTGACGATTTCGGCAAAATTCATCGTGTAAAAACCCGTTACGATTGGTTTTTTTTCCAGTGCCGGTTCCAGGATATTTTGCCCGCCGTGCGGAATCAAACTTCCGCCGACAAAAACTATCTCAGCCAACGGAAAAACCGCGCGAAGTTCGCCAACCGAATCGAGTAAAATTACTTCCGCCGTTTTGTCTCTGTTCGATTCTTCTTCCGAGCGCATTATCCAATCAAAACCCGAGTTTTTAATAAGCGCGGCAACTTCCCCAAATCTTTCAGGATGACGCGGAGCAAGCAGAAGACGCGGCAATTTCCCTTCCGATTTTTTCCAAACTTCTCTAAAAGACTCAATAATTAACGCTTCTTCGGGCGCGTGAGTGCTTGCCGCGACAATCAGCGGTTCGTCTTTTGAAACAGCAAACCGCCGCCGAAATTCTTTGGTCAATTCGCTTTCGGTTTCTTCAACAGTTTGGTCAAATTTGATATTTCCGGTAATTTTTACTTTGCTGCTGCGAATGCCGAGTTTATACAGCCGTTTGGCATCTTTGAAATCCTGCATCAAAGCCAAATCAACGTAATGAAAAACATGACTCATCATTTTGCGAATAAGCAAATACCGCTTAAAGGATTTTTCGGAAAGTCTGCCGTTGACGATAAAAATACGCGCTCCGCTTCTGTTGCCTTCGCGCAGAAAATTAAACCAAAGTTCGGTTTCCATTATCAAAATGATATTCGGTTTGATTTTTTGCAAAGCGCGTCGGACGGAAAACCGCCAATCAAAAGGGAAATAAAAGACGAGTTCCGCCCGGTCGGCAAAAATTTTCCGAGCCAAATCCTGTCCGGTTTTGGTCGTAGTCGAAATGACTAAACGATAATTGGGAAATTCTTTGAGTATTTCCGTAACTATCGGATGGGCGGCGTTTGTTTCGCCAACCGAAACGCAATGCAGCCACAAAACCGGACGATTGTCCGCTTTGAAATCAGGTAAATATCCAAACCGCTGCCAAAAACCATCCGCATATTTACCGTTTCGCAATCCCTCAAACAAAAAACGCGGAAGCAAAATGATAAAACCGATTGTCAGCAGAAAGCTATAAAGTATAAACAAAATTAAAATCTAGTAAAATGTTATTTCAAAATTCTGACTCTGGAATTTATAAATGATTAATTTTCGCGTAAGCATATTTGCACGGCTTCCTCGACATTTTGAGCCTTAATTGCCTGTATCATTCCATTTTTTAATATCCAAACAGCATATCCGGCAGAACTGATTTTTTGAATTTGATTATTCCACTCACCTTTCGTTACTAATCGAGTGAAAACATCAGGACCTTTACCGAGTAAGATTTTCGTTTGAAATGTTTGTTGTTTCGTCAAAATGAGCGACAAATCACGAACGCACATCATCAGGGATAACAAGTGGGATTTGCTCCTTGCCGTTTTTGCGATAAATCCAGAAATCGCCGTCCAAAGTGAAAACAACCGCATTTTCGATCAGCTCGCTCATTCTGACAATACAGCCGTCGGCAAAATCCATCGGGACATTCTCGTATTTCATCATTAAATCTTTGATTGCGCGGGCTTCCGTCTGCAAAGAAAAATCAATTCTCAGAATGCCGCGTTCAATTAACGCTAGAACGTCTTCCTTGCCGCTTGGCTCGCTACGCATTAAGTAACAGGCTTCACGTTATCACGGCTTCGCACGTCAGCATCGGCACGGTTACAAGACGCATCTGTTCGAGCGTCCAAGCGTGATACTTCTCGCGTTTGTTAAGCGCGGCGACAATAATGCCCGTGTCCGCGATTGTCGGCTTAATCACGTCCTAATCCTCGCAAATGCTCTTTGTTAGTTGCGAGGTCTCCCGTGCCGAAATCGTATTTACCGAGCAAATCAGGCGCGACGTCGAAAGCCGTCAAACCCGATTCCTGCTCGCCGTTTTCGGTTTGAATTTCGACAAAAGTAACAATTACTTTGGCTTGAGAAATACTTTCAGGCGTTTCGGCTAATTCTATTTGTCCGTTTCGATAGATTCCTTCGATTGTTTGCAGCATCGCTTTCGCTCCTTATCGTTATTAATTTTACACTATTCTCCGCCGTTCTCCTCGTCTTCGTTGAATCGGTCGCTGTTTTCGTTAAGTCCGGGATGCGCTAAAATCTTGTCAGTGATTTTGTGAAAAATGACGTTCTGCGTGTGGTAAGTGGCGCGACGGGCATAAACGTAATAAGGCGCAACTAAATTTTTCTTTCCTTCGTGCCTTCTTCGTGAAACGCGCGTGGATAATTTCTTATTTCCGATAATGTCTAATAGATTATATTCTAAACTGCTTAAAGCCTTTCTCCATTTCTAATCCTTCTACAAACAATAGTCAAAAATTATTTAACTCTTTCTATATACTTCGATTCGGTTGGATTTACCCGAATTTTTTCACCTTCGGTAATAAATGGCGGAACGGTAATCGCCACGCCGTTTTCCAGTGTTGCGGGTTTGTTTGAATTGGAAACGGTCGCGCTTTTTAAAATCGGGTCGGTTCGGATTACGGTTAGTTCCATCGAAGCCGGAAGTTCGATGCCAATCGGTGTGCCTTCGTAAAACTCGACCTGAAGTTTCAAGCCCGGCATCAACCACTGCGTCGTGTCGCCGAGTTCATCTTCGGTCAACGATACTTGTTCGTAATTTTGCGAATTCATAAAATGATGGTGCGAGCCGTCGGAATAAAGATATTCCATTTCGTGTTGTTCGAGCATTGCGCGTTCAATCGTATCGTTTGCGCGAAAACGGTGTTCAAATGAACTACCCGTTATCAAGTTTCTCAGGCGAGATTGCACCATTGCGCGAAGGTTTCCCGGCGTGTGATGGCGAAATTCCATTACCTTGCACGGCGTTCCTTCAAAAAGAATAACCATACCTTTGCGAATGTCGTTTGCTGAAAGTGCCATAAAATTTTATTATCTCCGTTTATAAAAAATGCTTGGTTTTACAAAGTTTCTAGTTTATTTTTGACTTGGAGTTTTGTCTAGTCAATAGATTTCAGATGATTTATAATTTTACGATTTCGCCCGATTTATCAGACTTTCGTGCCGCGTCCAAAACTTCCTGCACTTTTAAGCCGTCGGCAAACGTCGCCGCGTTTTCAATTTCCGTTTTACCTTCGCCGACGGCTTCAATAATTTTGGGCGCAAAACTCATAAAACCGCGTGAAAATCCCGTGTCGGGAATTCCCTCAATCGGTTTGTCAAAATTAACATCAATCTCCCGCCAATCTTTATCATCTTTTTTTGCCAGAAAAATTTTGCCGTGATGTCCGACGCGCATTGCGCATTCCGTGCCGAAAAATTCGACGCGGTTTTGATATTTCGGATATTCGACCATCGAAACGGAAACGATTCCCGTTGCATCTTCGGTCAAATCGCCGTCGGCAAAACGCAGAATCAAATTCGATTCGTCATCGGACGTTACTTCGCGCATTTCGCCGAATTTTCCGTCGCGCCGTTCTTTAACGTGAGTTTGCAGTTGGCAGAAAACGCTTGAAATTTCTATGTCTAAAAACCAAAGAAACGAATCAATAATATGCGAACCGATTGCGCCGAGCGCACCACCGCCTCTTGTTTCATCCGACCACCAATTCCAAGGCGTGTCGAGCGTTCCGCGTGAAGCGTTGCGAAAATTATATTTGGCGTGAATAATTTTCCCGATTTCACCGTCGTGCAGCATTTTTCGCGCTTTTTGTCTGCCGTTTTGAAAACGAAGTTCGTGGTCAATCAACGCCAAAACTCCTTTTTGTTCGGCTTTTGCCGTCATTTCTTCGGCTTCGGCGACATTCATCGCCATCGGTTTCTCGCACAAAACAGCGATGCCGCGTTCAAGCGCGAAAAGCGTCATTTCCTTGTGCGTGTTCGGCGGCGTGGTGATGCAAACCAAATCAATATCTTTCTCAATCGTTTCGCGCCAATCGTCCGTAAAATGCGCGATGCCGAAATCTTTCGCCGTCTTTTCCGCGTTTTCAAGATGTCCGCTGGCAACGGAAACAACTTCAGCATTCGGTAAAGTTTGAAACGCGGGAATCTGCACTTTACGCGCAAAACCCGTTCCGATTATTCCAATTTTAACTTTTTCACTTTTCACTTTTCACTTTTCACTTTTCACTTAAATGTCTTTGCGTTAAAAATCTTTCCTACAAAATCAATCTTTTATCGCCCGCCCGCCGCGTGATTTTTTCGCGGTCAAAGTATTCAAGCAGCGGAATCGCGTATTTGCGCGACACATTCGCAATGTCTTTGAACTTCGCCACGTCAATCAAACGGTCAGGCGTTTTTGATGCAAAAACTTTAATTTGTTCAACCAATTCTGCAATCGCATCTTTCGTAAAATAAAAATCTTCCGTAACTTTGACGATTTCGCCCGAATTTAAGAGAAGCTGAAAAACTTTGCGGGCGTGTTCTTTTTTTAATTTCGTGCCGCTGATTGATTCAAGTAAGGCATTTTCCAAAGTCGGAACTTCCAGTTTGGCGGTTTTGTAAATTTTCTCCAGTTTTTCACGAATCTGTTTTTCTTCCGGCGCAAGTTCCTGATTATGCGAGATTGCCGCGACAATATCTTTATCGGTGGAAATTTTGCCGTCTTTTTCCAAATGTGAAAGCGTCGTTTTGAAAATTTCCGGCGGCAAGCGGGTGAAGATTTTCTCGCGCAGAGTTGCTTGCAAAATTCCTTGTTCGAGCGGTTCGCGTTTGTGATGATTTTCAATTTCCGCGAGTGTTTTTGCTTTTAAATTATCAAACGGCGTTCG
>JBPCPU010000120.1:0-14451 GCA_050998795.1 Pyrinomonadaceae bacterium | reverse complement strand
AGACTAAAATTAGTTGTTCACTTATACTTCTCATTATGTAATCTCCTTCTTTTGAGCAGGTTTTTCTCTAAAATTATTCTACTCATTTTTTGGAGATTACATAATTTTCAACTCAGGACTCAGGTTTACCAATGAGCAAAGATTTATAATCGTCCTATGAATTATCACGACATTATTACTATTGAGCCGGGCAAACGTGGTGGAAAACCTTGTATTCGCGGGATGAGAATGACGGTTTATGATGTGCTGGAGTATTTAGCTTCGGGAATGACCACGCAGGAAATTTTGGATGATTTTCCGTATCTGACGCACGACGACATTATGGCTTGTTTGGCATTTGCCGCTGACCGCGAGAAAAATTTGTTGGTGGTGCAGACGTGAGCGCAAAGTTGCTTTTTGACCAAAACTTGTCGCCTAAACTTATCAAACGCTTGATGGAATGTATCCAAATTCAGACCATCTTGATTTATTAGGTTTAGGAACGGCTGACGATGTGTTCATTTGGGAACACGCCAGACGCAATGGGTTTGTTGTCGTTACAAAAGACGCTGACTTTGCTGATTTGAGTGTGTTACGCGGTTTTCCGCCGAAAGTTGTCTGGATTCGCCGAGGCAATTGCTCAACGACAAACATCGAAGACATTTTGCGCGACCATTATCCGGAGATTGAAGATTTGGTAACGGACTCGGCTTCCGGCATCTTGACGCTATTTTAAGAAAGCGTGTTTTAACTCAAAGGGCAAGCGAACTCCGGCGTTGACTGACATTTCGTTTTTTCAATTGCCGCTAGCTTATATACTTTGAAAAATAAATGCCGTAAAAAAATTGTTTGTTGCCGGAGCGCGGACGGCTCGTCCGCCAACGAAGCGAAGCGACGTTGTGTGTGTTAGCCAAATACGACTTTTGATTAACGGTGCATCAATCGCGCTTCGCGCTCTGATGGCGGACGAGCCGTCCGCGCTCCGGCAGAGAAACATTTGTATTTTATTACGGCATTTATTTTTCAAACAATATAAGCTAGCGGCAATTTATCAAAACCAAATGTCAATCCAACCTGGCAACAATCGAGTTTATGGCTGATTCGCACGATGTAACCAAATTGCTTCGGAAAGTGAGCGATGGCGACGAAACTGCGCCGGAGAAACTTCTGCCGCTGGTTTATGACGAACTGCGGAAACTGGCGCACGGTTATATGGAAAACGAGCGTACCGACCACACGCTGCAGGCAACCGCGCTGGTTCACGAAGCGTATATTCGCCTCGTTGATTGGGAAAATGTCAGTTGGGAAAATCGAGCGCATTTTTTCGCGGTTGCCGCCCAAGTGATGCGGAAAATTCTGGTTGATTATGCCCGCCGAAAAAAAGCGCAGAAACGCGGTGGCGGACAAAAACTCGCTTTAGACAATGCCGTCAGTTTTGCATCGGAACGCGAAGTTGATTTGATTGCGCTGGATGATGCGCTGGAAAGTTTGGAAAAGTTGGACGCACAGCAGGCGAAAATTGTCGAACTCAGATTTTTCGGCGGTTTGACGATTGAAGAAACCGCACACGCTATCCACGTTTCGCCCGCCACCGTTAAAAACGAATGGACGACGGCAAAGGCTTGGCTCTATCAAAGAATAAAGAATGAAGAATAAAGGCAAAAAAACGGAATTTCGGAAATAAATCCTGAAGAATGGCGGCAAATAAAGGGTGTTTTTCTCGAAGTTTTAGAAAAACCGCAACTCGTTCGCGCGGATTTTTTAACGAAAGTTTGCGGCGATGAAACCGATTTACGCAAAGCAGTCGAAAAGCTGCTTGCCGCTCATTTGGAAGCCGAAGATTTTATCGAAAATCCCGCCTTTGAAGCCGCTTCCGTTTTTCAATCGGACGCGAATCAAACCGAAAAGCATTTCGGCAATTACAAAATCGTGCGTGAAATCGGGCGCGGCGGAATGGGCGCGGTTTTTCTCGCGGAACGCGACGACGGCGAATTTTATCAACAAGTCGCCCTCAAAGTTTTGAGTCAAGCCTTGCCTGACAAGGAAATTATTCGGTATTTCAAACGCGAACGCGAAATTCTCGCGTCGTTAAATCATCCGTTGATAGCGCGTCTGCTCGACGGCGGCGTAACGGCGGACGGTTTGCCGTATTTTGTGATGGAATATGTCGAAGGCGTGTCGGTTTTAGAATTTGCGACGCGCGAAAATCTGTCCATCACCGAACGCTTGGAGTTATTTGTCCAAATTTGCGCGGCAGTCGGTTTTGCTCATAAAAATCTGATTGTTCACCGCGACATCAAACCTTCAAATATTCTGATTACACAAGACGGAACTCCGAAACTGCTCGATTTCGGTTTGGCGAAGATTGTTGACGCAAATTTTGTTGACGAAAATCAAACACAGACGGCTTTTCGGGCAATGACACCGGCTTATGCTTCGCCCGAACAAACGCGCGGCGAAAATGTTACGACGGCTACCGATATTTATTCGCTCGGCGTTGTCCTCGCGGAATTAGTCCAAAGTCCAAAGTCCAAAGTCCAAAGTCAGAAAACAAACGAAGGACAAACGACAAAGGACGAAGGACAAAATTTGAAAGGCGATTTGAATAATATCGTCGAGATGGCTTTGCGCGAAGAACCTGAACGACGTTATAAATCCGTCGAAGCGTTTGCCGAAGACATTGCGCGGCATTTGAACGGTTTGCCCGTTTCGGCGCGTCCGAACACTTTTCGTTATCGTGCCGGAAAGTTTATCAAACGCAATAAAGTCGCCGTTATTGCCGCGTCTTTAGTGATTTTGAGTTTGCTGGCAGGTTTGGTAATTTCGCTTCGTCAGACAAAAATTGCGGTCGAATCGCAAGCCAAAGCCGAAAGCGAATCGGCAAAGTCGAAAAAAATCACGAAGTTTATGGAAATGATTTTGGATTACGCCAATCCCGCGTTGTATGCGGAAGGCAGTAAATTGAACGGACAAGCCAAGTTAATCGAGGTTTTGGATGACCTTTCCACCAAAATCGAAACCGAATTTCCCGACGATTTAGACGTTCAAGCCGAACTTCATCACAAATGCGCCGAAATTTATAATGCAAAAAATAACAAAGAGAAAGCCTTGTTTCACGCCGAACGCGCGTTGGAACTTCGCCGCCGGGTTTTTGGCGAAAAAAACGCCGAAGTTGCCAAAGATTTGTATTATCTCAGTGCGGCAATGTTACCACCAAGAAAAATAATAACTTCGCTAAAACTCGGCGACCAAGCGATTGAGATGTTTCGGGAAGTTGACGCGGAAAATCCCAATTTGCCGTATTTGCTGGAAAACCAAGGAAACAGCTATCTGGATTGGTATTCGGATTTTGCAGCCGCCGAAAAATATCTGACCGAGGCTCAGGAAATCTTCCGTCGCAAAGACGGTGAAAATCACTTCAACACCATCCGACAATATCTTAATTTGGGCATTTTATTTGCCCAAAAAGGCGACATTGCCAAAGCCGAAGACTATTTTCGAGAAGGTGAAAGACGCTTAAATCAATTGCCTGACGAAAATTTGCGGCAAGAAATTTTTGAATATCGCGCCGGATTTGAACAAGCGAAAGGCAATCACGCCGCCGCCGCCGAAAAGATTTTGGAAGACCGTTTGGCTGAGTTTGTCAAAAACAATGACGAAGATAATCCAATCGCCGATAAAGTAAAGGGGCTTTTGCTTAGAATTTATTCGGAAAATGAAAACTATGCAAAAATGGTTGAAAGGTGGAAAGACGCGATTGAAATAGCCAGCCGAAAGCCGGCGTTAAATAAAGACCTAATCGGACATTATAAAGCCGCGCTTGCCAACGTGCTTTTTCGTCTTGGAAGAAATGACGAGGCAAAGATTTATTTTGCTGAGGCGTATCAGGTTTATAAAACAGTTTCGCCCAATTTTATTGAAAATTGGAGATTTGAACGCAACATCGGGCAAGGTCTTTTTTACCTCAAACGCTACCCGGAAGCCGAACCTATTTTGCAAAAATCCGCAGATTTTTACAAAGAAAACATTCCGCCAAACCGAGATTCCCAAGAACTCTTTGAGACGTTGAACAAAACCAAAGCCTTTCTGAAGGAATAGTTTTATGAATTTTCAACCAATAACCTGCCGAAAGAACATTTTTGGGTGGCAATGGCAAACAGCGCGTTGGGCGAATGTTTGACGACCCAAAGGCGTTTCGACGAAGCGGAATCGTTACTGCTCGAAAGTTACGAAAACTTGAAAAACTCGCAAGGCGCGGAAAATCCGCGAACGAAAATTGCACTGCGGCGCGTTTCAATGTTGTATGAAGATTGGGGAAAAACCAAAGCGGCGAAAGAAATTAAGTGATTTTAGATTTAAACTACTCAAAGCCGTCTGATTTTTTTATACTCGAAATAAATGATTAAAGTTTTTTCAAATCTCGACGAACTCGATTTTTTCGCGGCGGAAAAGTTTATCGCCTGCGGAAATCGGGCAATCGAACAAAGCGGCAAATTCTCCGTCGCGCTGGCGGGCGGTTCAACGCCGAAATTGCTTTACCGATTGCTTTCAAGCGAACAATTTAAAAACAAAATTGATTGGCGCAAAGTTTTTTTCTTTTTCGGTGATGAGCGCAATGTTTCGCCCGAAAACGAAGACAGCAACTTTCTAATGGCAAATGAAAATCTACTGAAACCTCTGCAAATTGAGGCGAAAAATATCTTTCGATGGAAAACGGAACTTATAAATACAGAAGCGATTGCCGAAAATTACGCGCAAAAAATTAAAGATTTTTTTAATTTATCAGAAAATGAATTCCCGCGTTTCGATTTGATTTTGCTTGGAATGGGCGATGACGGACACACGGCTTCGCTTTTTCCATTGACCGACGCTTTGCAGGAAACCGAAAAAATCGTCGTTTCAAATCGCGTCGAAAAATTAGACACAACCCGTTTGACCTTTACTTTTCCAACCATCAATAACTCTTTAAACATCATTTTCTTAGTCGGCGGCGCGGCAAAAGCCGAAACTTTGCAGCAGGTTTTAGAAGGCGAATTTCAGCCCGAAAAATATCCGTCGCAAGCCGTAAAACCGCGTAACGGTAATTTATTTTGGCTGATTGATGAGCAAGCAGCAAAATTTCTCCAATAAAAACTCAATTTACCATTTACCATTTACCATTTACCATTTACCATTAAACAAATATGGAAATTGAAATAGCCATCGCCGTTTTGATTTTGTTTGTTCTGACGTTTCTGGCGACGATTGATATGGCGTTCTCACAACTGAGCGACGTTGGTTTGCGGCGCATTTCGACCGAATGGGAGGAAAATTCCGCGTCGCGCTCGTCGGCGTTTTTGCGCGAGATTTTGGAAAACCGTCCGCGCTTTCGGTTTGCGCTGTCGGCGGCGATTCAGATTTTGCTCATCAGTTTTTCCGTTCTGGTAACGCTCATTATATTTAGTTCGATTTCGCCGCACTGGAAAGTTTTAACAATTGCCTTGATTATCGGTTTGGTCGCCTCCATTACTTTTCGGCAAATAATTCCGCGTTTTCTAACCTGGAAAAATCCCGAAACAAAATTGCTTTTTCTGCTTCCGTTCGTCCGCCCGTTTTACGGTTTGTTTTCCGGTTTGGCTGACCCGTTTCATTTTTTTACAAAGGACAATTCGCCGCTCGAAACAACCATTATTTCAAATCAAACTACCGAAGAAGAGCGCGAAGATTACGCCGAAGACGTTCAAGCACTAATTGAAATGGGCGAAGCCGAAGGCATTTTGGAAGAAAAAGAGCGTATCTTGATTGAAACGATGGTCGAATTCAGCGATACGCGCGTGGGCGAAATTATGACTCCGCGCACGGAAATTTGCGGTTTGCCGATTCGGTCAACCGTTAAAGACGTGCGCGATTTGATAATCGAAGAAAAGTTTTCGCGTCTGCCGGTCTACCGCGATACGATTGACAATATCGAGGGCGTGATTTATGTCCGCGACCTTTTAAACGCCTGGTCGGAAGGCAATGAAAATCAGACGATTGAAACTCTCCTTCGTCCCGCTTATTTTGTTCCCGAAACAAAATTTGCCGCCGAACTTCTGCAAAATATGCAAACCAGCCACATTCAGATTGCGATTGTGGTTGACGAATACGGCGGCGTGGCGGGACTTTTAACGGTGGAAGATATTTTAGAGGAAATCGTCGGCGAAATCGAAGACGAAGACATCGAAGAAGAAATTGTTGAAATCATCGAGGGCGAAAACAAAAGTTATTACGACATTATCGGTTCAACCGAAATCGGCAAAATCGAGCGTCTTTTCGATACGGAAATCGAAGACGATGATTTTTCAACTATCGCCGGACTTATTACCAGCGAAGCCGGTTACGTGCCGAAAATAGGTGAAAGACTTAATATCCGCGGGCTTGAAGTGGAAATTCTGCAAGCCGATGAAAAGAAAATTACTCTTTTGCGTTTAAGAAAGTTAATGCCGGAAACAGAAAATCAAGAAGTGGTATCGTGATTAAGTTGAAAAGCCGTTCGCATAAACAAATTTTACGGCTTGCGCTAAATGACGTTTTGCTGGGAGCGCAGGCATCCTGCCTGCTAGCGCGTGAAACGCGCTAAAAACGTCCTTGCTAAAAATCTCCTTGATAGATTGACAACTTTTTACGTCGCCAGCGCGATGTTGCAGGCAAGGATGCCTGCGCTCCCAGTTAGTCAAATAAGAATTTTAACGCAAAGGCGCAAAGATATTTAAGTCAAAAGTAAAAAGGTAAAAGGCAAAAATAAAGAAATTTTAAAACCTCTGCGCCTTTGCGTCTTTGCATTAAATTTCTTTTCAATAAAAAATTTACGGTGAAAATATGAAAGCAATAGCAGTTACGCCGAAAACGGCAAATTCGGTTCGGCTTCAGGAAATGGAAAAGCCAAATGTTGCCGAAATAAAAGACGGACGCGGAGTTTTGGTCGAAGTTTTGCGTGTCGGCGCGTGCGGAACGGACAGGGAAATCAACAACGGCGAATACGGCGTTGCCCCTGAAGGCTTTGATTTTCTCGTTCTCGGACACGAAAATTTCGGGCGCGTTGCGGAAGTCGGTGAAAATGTTAAAGAATTTAAAGTCGGCGATTTTGTCGTCGCTACAGTGCGCCGTCCCGGACACAGTTTTTACGATGACATCGGCGAGCAGGATTTTACGACCGACAGCGAATATTTCGAGCGCGGCATCTCGCGTCTGCACGGTTATATGGCAGAATTTTACGCCGAAAGCGCGGATTTTCTGGTGACAATTCCGCCCGCGATAAAGGAAATTGCCGTTCTGCTCGAACCGCTTTCGATTATCGAAAAAGGTTTGAAACAAGCAAGCGATATTCAGGAACGCTTGAAAATCTGGCGACCGAAAACGGCGGCGGTTTTGGGAACGGGAAGCGTCGGACTTTTGACGGCGATGGCTCTGCGTCTGCGCGGCTATGAAGTTCACGGCTTCGGCAAAAACGGACGTGAAGGTTATCTGAATGCCGAATTGCTTGAAGAAATCGGCGCAACTTACGACTCGACGCTGGAGATTTCCGTTGTCGCTTCGGTCGAAAAATACGGCGAATACGATTTGATTTTTGAATGCACGGGTTATTCGCCGATTATTTTTGACGCAATGCAGTCTTTGAACGAAAACGGCGTGTTAATTTTGGCTTCCGTAACGGGCGGCGAGCGCAAAACCGACCAGGTTCCATCCGACATAATCAATCAAAAATTTGTGCTTGGAAACCGCGTGATGTTTGGCACGGTCAACGCCAACCGTGAACATTTTCAATACGGCGTGCAGGATTTGGCTCTCTGCGAAGCGATGTTTCAAGGCTGGCTTTCAAAAATGCTGACGCACAAAATCGAAGGTCTGGAAAATTACGAAAAGGCTTTCGACATTTTGAACAACGCCGCCCAATATAAAGCGATAAAAGCATATTTTGAGGTAAATAAAATTTGATAGTGGTGAACGGTGAACGATGAGTGATTAGTTAAAGATTTTCACTCATCGTTCATCGTTCACCACTTACCATTCATACCTATGTCAGACTTTCCCGATAACGAACACGACGGCGCGGTTTTGACCGAAAGCGAAACGCGCCTTGAAAAACCGAAACTTTATAAAGTTATTTTGCATAACGACGATTTCACGACGATGGAATTTGTCGTCTTTATTTTACGGCACGTCTTCAAGCGTTCCGACGCGGAAGCCTTTACGATTATGTTTAAAGTCCACAACGAAGGCATTGGCTTGGCGGGTGTTTATTCGTTTGAAGTAGCAAATATGAAAGCCGAAAAAGCGATGAACCTGGCGAAGGCAAACGAATATCCGCTTCTCTGCACGGTTGAAGAAGAATAAATATTCTTGGATAATAATTTCGGGAAAAATAAAAGCATTGCTGATAATGCAATGCTTTTTTGACATAACTCAAAATTGTTTTATTTTGCAAAGAAATCTAATTTCTCGCCATCACATTTTTTGCCTCGTCAGTGTATGCTGTTAAAATTGTTCCCGCTTTAATTTTGGCTTCTTTGCCTTTGCGTAATAAGCCGAGCGGTCCAAATAAAACAGTTAAAGCAACGGTCGAACCCATATTATCGCCACCCTTTCCGCTTTTGGCGGCACGAAGTTTCATTTTCTGATCGTCAACTGTTTGAGTAGATTCAATCCGAATACTCAATTCGCCGCCTTTACCCATAAAACCTTTTTTCTTGGCAGCAGAAACGGTTCCTTTGACGAGGGTGTCTTTGGCGATGACGGTTTTACCGTTAATTTTGACATCTTCGGCAATTTTGAAAATCAAAGGGTCGCCTTCGACAACTTTTTGACCGCTGATGTCTTCTGTTGTAACAATTTTGATTTCCGTTCCGTCTGGAATTGTAGTACTGACTGGAGTGCCGCCAGAGTTGCCGGTATTTGTAGTTGTTACTTCTATGCCGGCGGCTTTCTGCACCATTTCCAGAATTATGGAATCGCTAACACCGGCTTTTTTCAGTTCTCTGATAGCTGTAGTGGAAGTATCAAAAGAATTTTTGGAGGACTTAATTTTCGCAACAATAATTTCATTTGAAAGTCCCGTCTTGACCATCTCAACAATCTTTTGATTAGTAAGAAGTTCCTGAGTTTGAGCTGAAATTTTAATTGGCGATAAAATAAAGCAAAAAGCACTTTGCAGCAATAATAGAGTTAAAGATAAAGATAAAAGTTTTTTCATTTTAATTCTCCAGATATTTAAATTTTAAGTTGATAGGATTATGGAAACAGAGAGCGATGTCAACTCAAAGTTCAAATGATAGTAACACCTGCTCTTTGTTGTTGCAAGCAAATACTGATAGTGAGAATTATTTTAAAGTGTGAATTTTCCTGAGTTGTTAAAGCCAAAGAAAATAAATTTCATTTTTCTCATTTTTCTAATGAGTTTTTTGGAGATTTCCCGCGCCAGATTTTCCGTCTTTTTCCCTCTTGATACAGAATAAAATTGGATTTTACGAGAAAAAATAATTTGGGTTAGGCGAATTGTGATAATTTCTTAAACTCTCACAATCAATCTTTGAGAATTTTTTCAAACGACGTGCGAATACTGAGGCGATGCAAAGTTAAACTTTCAAGCAAATCCTTGATTGAGTCGAGTTTCATACGCTTGATTATTGTCTGTAAAACACTTTGATTAGCGACGGGCAATAGCGTTGAACGCCCGACGGTCAGACGCAGATTATGGTCGAGTTCGCTCAAAAATGCGTAGCCGTTTGAGAAGTTTTGATAATCTTCCGCCGATAATGAATTGTTTTCGTGAAGTTTTTTGAGCATAAAAAGCGTTGAGCGATTTTCCGCGTTGTCGGGAACATGCCAGCGCAATTGCAGGAAACGCATGACAAAATAAATATCAAGCATTCCGCCCGCGCCGAATTTTATGTCAATACCTTTATTTTTTCGATTTTTTGCCTTTTCTTCTTTCAATCTTTCACGTACACGGCGAGTTTCCTCTCTTAAAATTTTAAATTTTAAATTTTGAATTTTGGATTTTTGCGCGTTTTGATGAATAATTTTTCGTGCTTCGTTTTCGGTTGACTTCGCCAAATCTAAATCGCCCGCCACGCCGCGCAGTTTGATATACGCCAACCATTCCCACATCGCCGAACGATTTTCCAGATAATTTAAAAATGCAGTTTTACTCAAAATCGTCGCGCCGTTCTTACCGTCAGGTCGCAGGCGCAAATCAACGCGATAAAGATGTCCGTCGCGTGTCAAACTCGAAAGCGTCGTCACAAAAATTTCAACCGAACGCGCATAAAAAGTCCAAAGTCCAATGTCCAATGTCCAAAGTCCTCCAAAGCCCGGAGCCTTAGATTCTTCTTCCCCGCGCCCAAATTTCCGCGCTTCTAAATCACTTTTCTCCCGACTTTGGACATTGGACATTGGACTTTGGACATTGGATTTCGGTGGACTTTGGACATCATCATAAACCAAAATCAAATCCAAATCCGAACCATAATCCATTCCGCCGCCGCCAAGTTTTCCAAGACCTAAAACGGCAAAAGGGAAATCATCAATAGTTATTGAAAATCGCCTTTCTAATTCACGTTTCGTGATAAACAGCGCGGTTTCAATACTTGCTTCGGCTAAATTTGTCTGTAAATTTCGCGCCTTTTGAATCGTGATTTTTTCAAAAACATCAAAGACGACGATTTCTAACAAAAGTTTTGACCAGGTTTTTCGCAAAACCATTAATTCTCGTGCAAAATCTTTTGTTTCTTTCACAGCGGACAAAAGAATTTGGTGATAATTCTTTTCGATAAAAATTTCATTGGTTTGCGGCAAGTCCGCAATTAAACCCGGATTTGCGGCAAGCATTTCGGCAAAATGCGGCGCGGTTTCTGATAAAAATTTGAGTGTTTCTAAAGTTTCCCGGCTTAAATTACTTTCAACGTCGGATTTTTCCAAAGAAGAAAAAATCGGTTTGAGCGTTTCGTCTTTTGTCCGTTGCCCTTCGTCCTTTGCTGCTTCAATTTCGCCTTTCGTTTTTTGCCTTTTGCTTTCAATCTCCGTGCCTCTGTGCTTCTGTGGTTGAAAATTTGATTTACCGAAAACACGCGAAAAAATTCGATTAACATTATTGCTGTGAGTTTTTAGAGTATTATCAAACTTATTCAAATCCTCACAATTCATCCGCTTTGCCAGTAAAAATCGCCTTTCCGTTTCATTCGGAACGAGATGTGTTTGCAAACCGTTTTCCATTTGCAGGCGATGTTCAAGACGGCGCAAAAAATCGTAAGCCTCGAAAAGTTCGGTTAATTCGGTTTCGGTTAGTAATTTTCGGTCGGCAAGACGCGATAAACTGATTAAAGTGTGCGATGCTCGAAGCCATTCATCTTTTCCGCCGTAGGCGATTTGCAATGCTTGCGCGATAAACTCGATTTCGCGGATTCCGCCTTTTCCCAATTTGACGTTGAAACCTTTACCGGAAATCTTTTCGAGATTGATTTTTTCTTTGGAAAGCCGCACATTTTGCAAAGCGTTTTCCACCGTTTCATCCTTTGAGAAAACATTTGATTTAACTTTCTCAAAAAAATCGTGAAAAACCTTTACATCACCGGCACAAGCGCGTGAGCGAATCAAAACCTGGCGTTCCCAACTTTGCGCCGATTCCTTGTAGTAATTGATTGCTTCGTGTATAGAAACAGCCAACGCGCCGACTCGCCCGTGTGGACGCAGGCGCAAATCCACGCGATATGCCGCGCCTTCGCCCGTCTGTCCGCCGACGAGTTTGGTAACAAATTCGGCAAGTTTTACAAAATACTCGCGGTTTGTAACCGCACTGCGCGAACCTTGTCCCGAAGTCGCGCCGTCGTTTGAATAAAGAAAAAGCAAATCAATATCGGAAGCATAATTCAGTTCGTTCGAGCCGAGTTTGCCAAGCGCGACAATGCAGAATTGTGCTTGTTTGGCGCGCTCTTTTTCGTCAATCTCAAGCGGAATGCCGTAACGATTATCGAGTTCCTGCTGCGAATGGCGCAAAGCATATTCCAAAATCGCATCAGCCAGATTAGATATTTCTTCCGTTATTTCGGCGATTGTGCCGAGATTACGAATATCACGCAGATAAATTCTCAAAAGTTCGCGGCGGCGGAAACGCGCCAGCAAAATATTTGGTTCGATTTGTGAATTGGTCAGCGCAAACCGCGCCAGAGATTCGAGAATTTCTTCCTTGCCGCGCACTTTGGCGGAAATTCGTTGGCGATTGAGCCACGAAATATAGTTCGGATGCTGCAAAATTGTCGTTGCCAGCAAAGGACTAAAAGCGGCAAGCGTTAAAATGTCGGAAAGCAAACCTTCATTTTTATCGAGTTTTTTTGTCTGTGAAGAAAATTTTTCCGCCAATTGCAAATAAAAACGTCCGGCACTTTCCGCGTCAGGCAGATTTCGGACAAGTGTCTGGACTTTTTCGTTTAACATTTATAGGACTTTCTCATTTTAGAGAAAGTGTTTGTTTAAAAAATAGGAAATTAGGAATAAAACGCGGATGACACGGATGAGGCGGATAAAGACGAATAATTATAATCAAATAAAATCGGTGAAAATCCGTTTAATCCGCGTCATCCGCGGTCTATTTTCCCGTTTTTGAGAAAGTTCTAATTTATAAGAACGAATTCCGGTGAACAAACGCCCAAAGTTTCACGCCGCTATAACTTCAACCTTGGTTTCGATTAAATCTTTCGGAATCAAAGCAGGGAAGTAAGCCATAATTTCTTCAACTTTTGGTCGTCCGCCCGCAAAACCCGTTACTCCCGGCGGTCCGGTTAAAATCAACGGCGCGAGTTCTTTGGTAAATCTTTCGACGTCTTCCTTGCTTTGTCCGCGAACTCCAAACCTTAATTGAACTTCGGGAATATCTGCTCGCGGTTCGCCCGAAAGATGTCCGTGCGTGGCGTTCACGCCGACGAATTCGGTTAAAACTACGTCAAACTGCAAACCTAATTTATCAAGCCGCGAACGCAAAATTAAATCCGCCATTTTTGCTTTCTCAAAAGCGTCCGGGTAAGAATAAACAAGTGTTCCGACGGCTTTCCAACCGCCTGAATAGGCAATCGAAACTTTGTAGAAATCAGTGTTCGTTTTGCCCTGAATACCGAAAACCTTAACCCGATTTTCGCCGTCATCTTTTAAATGAATCGTCGTAAAATCGGCGACAACATCCGGCGTAATATATTCGTGCGGGTCGCCCATTTCATATAAAAGCTGCTCTTTGACCGATTGAATGTTAATTCGCCCACCTGTGCCTTCGTGTTTTGTAATGACAAAATCGCCGTTCGGATAGGCTTCGACAATCGGAAAACCGATATTTGCAAGGTCGGGAATGTTCCGCCAATCAAACTGACAGTTTCCGCCCGAACATTGTCCGCCGCATTCGATAATATGTCCGGCAATCGTGCCGGTTGAAACTTTGTCCCAATCGTCAAACGTCCAGCCAAATTCGTGCATCAACGGCGCAAGCGTCAAACCCGTATCGGTCAGTCGTCCGCCAATGGCGATTTGTGCGCCTTTGTCTAACGCTTCGACAAGCGGTTGTGCGCCGAGATAGACATTTGCGCTTTGCACTTTATCGCGGATGTCGGAAAGTGGTTCGCCCGTTTCCATATTATTTATCCGAACGCCCTTTTCTATAAATTCGTCCAGTCGCGGCAAAATATCGTCGCCGGTTATCATTCCGATTTTTATTTTTCCTGAAAGTCCTAAATCCCTTACAACATCCTTAACGGCGTTGGCGCAGCCTTCGACATTTACACCGCCCGCGTTTGCCGTAACTTTTATGTTTCGCTCAACGCAGTCAGGCAAGATTTCGCGCATCAAGCTGACAAAATCGCTGGCGTAACCGGCGTTCGGGTCGCGGGATTTTTGCTTTTGCAGAATGGACATCGTAACTTCCGCCAGATAATCAAGCATCAGATAATCAATCTGCCCGCCGCGCACCTGGTCAACCGGCGCAGTCAGCAAATCGCCCCAAAATCCTTGTCCGCCCGCAACTCTTACTTTTTCTTTCATATGAATTTTATTAAAAAACAAAAAATTAAGACGGTCAACAATCACTGTGCAGATTGTTGACCGTCTTAAAAGTTAAGATGCTATAAGTTTTAGTTTCCGAGAAGGATTTTTTTCGTGCGGCTGGTTACGGCTTTTGCTCCGCCGACAGTTTTCTTTCCGGCATACTTTGTACCTTTAACGGTTTTTGTGCCGACATATTTGCCGCCTTGATACGTTTTTGTGCCGACATATTTGCCGCCTTGATATGTCTTTCGACCGACGTATTTAGCACCTCGATATGTTTTCCTGCCGACATATTTAGCACCGCCGACAACGCCGCCTGTTCTTTTTCTTCTAACTGTTACGTTGCCGCGTCTAGTGGTTTGTATCTCAGTTTGCGCCTGAGCTGAAGAAGGACTGTTTGATGATGTCATCTCTCCAAAAAACGCTACGGAAAGC
>JBPCPU010000242.1:0-18877 GCA_050998795.1 Pyrinomonadaceae bacterium | reverse complement strand
CTCTTTGGGCATCCCTCCTTTATCTTCGCGTTCGATTTCTTCCTGCTTTCGCCGCGCAAAATCTTCGCTGCTTGTCAATAAATGTTCGTATTTGCCCATAATTTTCCCGGACAATTCAATGCGTCTTTGTCGCTCTTTTTCAAGCGCGTCTTCATCCGTTTGAAAATCACCATTTTGAGTCTTTTCAATTTCAGGCGCGGTTTTGTCTAAAACTTCTCTGACTTTTGCTTTTTCTTCGGCTGAAAGTTGTTTTACTTTCGCCAAAACATCTTCTAAAACTGCGGTTGACATATATTTTCACCTCAAATTTTTCTCGCGTAACGCTTTCCCGCCATTTCTCTAATCAAATCGCGCATCTCTAAACCAAGCATAGCAGATGCCAAATCGCCGATTGAAAGTTGGCTTGTTTCCAGCAGAAAATCAATATGCACGGGTTCGTCGGGCGAAAGAATCGAATAAATCTTGCGCTCGTTTTCCGTTAAATCGGCGGGCAGAGATTTCTGCTGTATGGTTTCGCCCGTCGCTTTGTCAATTTGCGGCGGCAAAATCTCAGCCGCGATTTCGCCCGGCAATTCCGCCACGACATCCTGCCATTGCTGAACGAGTTTTGCGCCCGACTTTATCAAATAATTTGTGCCGAAAGAATTTTTCGATGTAATGTTTCCCGGCACGGCTAAAACTTCGCGGTTTTGCTCCATCGCCAGCCGCGCAGTTATCAGTGAACCGCTTCTTTCCGACGCTTCGACAATCAAAACTCCCAAACTCAGCCCGCTTATGATGCGGTTTCGATACGGAAAGTTTTCCGACAACGGCGGAGTGTCAAGCGGAAATTGCGAAACAACCGCGCCGCCCGACGCTAAAATTTCATCAACCAATTTCGCGTTTTCTTTCGGATAAATCTGTCCGATGCCCGTTCCCAAAACCGCAATCGTTCTGCCGCCGCCGCGGGTCGCGCCGCGATGCGCGGCTGTGTCAATGCCGCGCGCAAGTCCCGAAACAATGCAAATTCCTTTCGATGCCAAATCACGCGACAGCATTTCCGAAGCATTTTCGCCGTAAGTCGAACAACGGCGCGAACCGACAACCGCGATACACGGAGCGTCAAAACACGCCTGCCAATCGCCTTTGACATAGAGCGTTATCGGCGGGTCGGCGATTTCGCGTAATAAATACGGATAACTGCCGTCGTCCAAAACCAGAACATCGCCGCCCAAGTTTTTTATATTTTCAAATTCTTCCCAAGCCTTTTCGTGAAATTCGCGCTTTAAGATGCTTTCGACTGATTCGGCGCGAAGGCGCAAAGATTCGAGTTCGCTTCGTGTCGCGTGAAAAACGCTTTCCGCCGAACCAAACTTTTCCAAAAGTTTGGTAGCGGCGCGAGGTCCGATTTGCGGAGTCATATTGAGAGAAATCCAATCACGCATAAAAATTTTTCATCCCTCATTCCTCATCCTTCATCTCTAAATTTTGGCGGAAGCGTGTGGGAATCGAACCCACCTAAGACAGCTCTCACAATCTCACAAACGGTTTTGAAGACCGCGCCGTTCACCAGAACAGATTCGCCTCCGCTGGGCGTGTTATAAAACTAAGCGTTTCATTGAAATCCTGTCAAGTTTATTTGTCAAAGTTTCTCAAAAATTGATTGTCTTAAACCTTGCTTGACCGCTAAAAACAGGCGTGATATTCTTATCTTTTTTGAAAACAGTCAGTTTTATAGCACTAATTAACAAGTTTATTATAATTATTTAAGAAGATATGTTTTTTTTGGCATTTCAAGAAGTTCGGCTTGTGCCGGACGGCACAATGTTTATCCATATTGCGCTTATCCTTTTGATGATTTGGGTTTTAAACCGCACGTTTTTCCGCCCGATAAACCGCATTCTCGAGGCGCGTGAACGAAACAAAGGCGGTCGTTCCGTCGAGGCGCAGGAGATTCTCAAACAAGTTGAAGGAAAACAAGCGCGTTATAGTCAGGCGATGCTTCAGGCGCGTTCCGAAGGTTATGAGCTAATTGAAAAGGAACGCAACACGGCAGTTTTTCAAAGACAAGAAAAAATCAGCACCGTGAAAGAAGTAGTTGCTCAAAAGATTGCGCGGGAAAAAGAAGAATTGGAAAAACAAACCGCCGAAGTTAGAGCAGTAATCGCCGCCGAAGCCGAACAAATGGCAGAAAAAATCAGTTCAAATCTCTTGAAAACTACTTAGTAATTTAAGATTTAAGATTTAAGATTTAGGATTCAAAATTGAAATCCTGAAATCACATTTAGGATTCAAAATTGAAATCTTAAATCTTAAATCTTAAATCTTAAATCTTGAATTTTGAATTTATATGTTAGCTTTTATTTACAGTTTTGTTTTAATTTTTGCCGCGGGCGGCAGTGCGAACAGCGAATCCGGTTACGACAATTTTGTCCATTTTTGGAACACTTATTTTAATTATCCGGGCTTTGAGTTATGGAGATTTTTAAATCTGGCGATTTTCATTGCCATTATGGTTTATCTTTTGAAAAAGCCTCTCACCGAGGCTTTTAAAGCAAAACGCGAAACGATTCGCGCCGAACTCATCAAAGCCGAGGCGGAACGTCAAGCAGCTTTGGCGCAACTTACTACAACAGAAGCAAAACTTGCGCGGCTCGACGCTGAATCTGCCGAAATTATCGAACATGCCAAACAAGAAGCTGATGCCGAGAAAATGCGTATCCTTGAACAGACGGAACTTGAAATCAGCAGATTGCATGAGCAGGCAGACGGCGAAATCGAACGCACGAACAAGTTAGCAAACCTGGAACTGCGCCGATTTTCCGCCGAAGAAAGCATTCGCCTTGCAGAAGAGAAAATCAAAAAGGAAATCAACGCGGAAAAAGATGCGCGGCTGATTAAAGCCAACATTCAAGCAATCGGAGGTCTGAACTAAAATGAGTGTGGAAACCGTTGCCCGCCGTTATGCCACCGCGTTGGCTGACATCGTTATAAAAACAGGTGAAACGAATTCGGTGCAAACCGAACTGAAAACCTGGCAGGAAATGATGACTGCAAACAGTGAACTGCTTGAAGCATTCAACAATCCCGCCATCGCGCACGGCAGCAAAGAAAAAGTTTTAGAAAATTTAATCGAAAGAACTAAGCCGACAAAGACGACCGCGAACTTTTTGCGCGTGCTTTTGCAAAACAGCCGTTTGACTGAAATCAGCGAAATCAACGAGCGTTTTGTCAGCGTTTTAGAAGAGAGAAGCGGTGTTGTTGCCGCGCAGATTACGTCGGCGCGTCCGCTCTCCGACAATGAAAAAGCGGAATTACAAATAAATTTAAATAAGTTGACCGGAAAAAACGTCAGCTCGAATTTTATTATTGACGAAAGTATTATCGGCGGAATTATTACCAGAATCGGTTCAACCGTTTATGATGGCTCCGTGAAAACAAAACTGGAGAATCTTAAAGAACAACTTGTCAATGGTTAGATAGCTTTGAATATGAATACGGCAACGGAATCAAAAGATAACGTGAAACGACGCTTCAAAAATGTTGAGTCCTTTCAAGAATGGGCTTATCAGCAGGAGTTCGGCTATGAGTTTGCTGACAACAAAGTTATCAAAAAAGAAATGATAAAAGATGTCGAACTGATGATTATCTGGTGGCTAACAAAGTTTTTTTACAAAACAAAGTCTCACTTAGAAGAGGGCGGAAGATTAATATCAGAAGTCGGAATGAAACTTAAAACGGAGAGTTTTCGCATTCCTGATTTAGCTTATTTTACCGCCGAGCAGCATTTTTCCGCCGCCAAAGGTAATCATCCGATTCCGCAACTGGCGATTGAATTTTTGTCAAAAAGCGAATCGGCGGAAGATATAGCCGATAAAATCAACGATTATTTTGCATCGGGAGTGAAAATGGTTTGGTATATTTATCCGAAAACGGAGATGATTTACGTTTATACTTCGCCGAAAGACATTAAAGTTTGTCAAGGCGACGATATTTGTTCAGCTTCGCCGGTGATACCCGATTTTCAATTTCCGACAAAAGAGATTTTTAAGAAAGAATTAAGTTTGAGTTAAATTATAATTTTAGTTATGGAACAGATAAAAGCTAACGAAATAAACGAAATTATTCGTTCACAGATTGAAAATTTTGACACGAGTATGACGGTTGATGAAGTTGGAACCGTTATTAAGGTCGGCGATGGAATCGCTGAAATACACGGACTCGAAAAGGTGATGGCGGGCGAACTGCTCGAATTTCCACACGGCGTTCGCGGTCTGGCACTCAACCTTGAAGAAGACAAGGTCGGAACGGTGCTTTTCGGAGATTTTCAAAAGATTAAAGAAGGCGACGAAGTAAAACGCACGAAACGCATTATGAGCGTTCCGGTCGGCGACGCGATGATTGGTCGCGTGGTTGACGCGCTCGGTCAGCCGATTGACGGCAAAGGCGAAATTTTGACCAGTGAGTTCAATCCGATTGAAAGAATCGCGCCCGGAATCATTGACCGTCAACCTGTTAAAGAACCGTTGCAAACGGGTTTGAAAGCCATTGACGCAATGGTGCCAATCGGACGCGGTCAGCGCGAATTGATTATTGGCGATAGACAAACCGGAAAAACCGCCGTGGCGATTGATACGATTATCAACCAGAAAGGCAAAGATGTAATTTGCGTTTATGTCGCCATCGGGCAAAAGGCTTCGACGGTTGCTCAGGTTGTTGAAAAACTCCGCGCTTCCGGCGCGATGGATTATACGGTTGTTGTTTCGGCTTCGGCTTCCGACCCGGCGGCGATGCAGTTTCTCGCGCCGTATGCCGGAGTCGCCATCGGTGAATTTTTCCGCGACAACGGCAAACACGCACTGACGATTTACGACGATTTGACGAAGCAAGCCGCCGCCTATCGTGAAATCTCTTTGCTGCTCAGAAGACCGCCGGGACGCGAAGCCTATCCGGGCGACGTTTTCTATCTTCACTCGCGCCTGCTTGAACGCGCTGCAAAATTGTCGGACGCTCGCGGCGGCGGAAGTTTGACTTCCCTGCCGATTATCGAAACGCAGGCTGGCGATATTTCGGCTTATATTCCAACCAACGTGATTTCGATTACCGACGGACAAATCTTTTTGGAATCCGACCTTTTCAATTCCGGTGTGCGTCCGGCGATTAACGTCGGAAACTCGGTTTCGCGCGTCGGCGGCGCGGCGCAGATTAAGGCGATGAAACAAGTCGCCGGAACTTTGCGAATTGACCTCGCGCAATACCGCGAACTCGCGGCATTCGCCCAATTCGGTTCTGATTTGGATAAATCAACGCAATCGCAGCTTGAACGCGGAAAACGCCTGACCGAAATTTTGAAACAAGGTCAATATCAACCGATGGAAGTCAACAAACAAGTTATTATCATCTGGACGGTAACAAACGGTCTGGCTGACGACATTGCCGTTGAAGATTTGAAACGCTTTGAAGAAGAATTGACGGGTTTTATCGAAAGTTCGCATCCGGCGATTGTTTCAACGCTTCGTGATAAAAAATCAATTGACGACGATTTGAAAGCGTCAATGCGTGAAGCCGTCGAAGATTTCAAATCAACACGCTGGAATAAAGATGAAGATAAAGCTGCAATTGCAAACGCTTAGTTAGTTCAAAGAAGTCAATAATTTCTAACTTTGAACCTTGAACTTAACAATATGGGCTTGGTTTATGCTGAAATTGAAATCGGTAATCCGCGAGAATCCAATCTCGAAACACTTACCGTTAAATCGCTCGTGGATAAGGGCGCGTTGATGCTTTGCATCCCGGAGCATATAAAAATTCAGCTAAATCTCGAAGAAGCGGAAAAGCGGGAAATTACCACTGCCGACGGAAAAAAGCATCTGGTTTCGTATGTCGGTCCGATTCAGGTCAAGTTTCAGAATCGTTCCTGTTATGTCGGAGCGTTGGTTTTCGGAAACGAAGTGCTTTTGGGCGCAGTTCCGATGGAAGATATGGATTTAGTCATCAGCCCGTCAACTCGTTCGCTGACGGTTAATCCCGAAAGCCCGAATTATCCGCATTCGCTGGTGAAATAGCTTAGGAAATTATATGCCTCAGGATAAATTAACCGAAGAAATAGCATCGTTTGAAGGACTTTGGGAAGGCGGTTATTATGAGGGCGACCCTTTATCCGCTTTGTCCAAGTCAACTTACGGCGTTTATGGTTATGTTTCGATTCTGCACGCAACCTATTTAAGCTGCATCAAACCGTATATCAATTCGGAAACGGTTGCATTGGAAATCGGACCCGGACGCGGCGCGTGGACGAAAACGATGCTCGGCGCGAAAGAAGTTTGGGTTTTAGACGCGCTTTCGGCGGAATATAATCGGTTTTTCGAGTATTTAAATCATCCGAAAAATGTCAAATACTTTCAGGTTGAAGATTTTAAATGCAATCAACTGCCCGAAAATTATTTCAATTATATGTTTTCTTTCGGTTGTTTGTGCCACGTTTCTTTTGAGGGAATGACCGAATACGCGACCAACATTTTTGATAAACTTCAGGAAAACACGCATTGCTTTTGGATGATTGCGGACAAAAAGAAATATTCCGATTTTATTAAAAACACGGAAACTTACGACATTTGGAAAGGATTGTCGCCGCAGAGAAAACATCTCGCGCCGTTAAAATATGTATTCAATGCTTTTTCAAAAATCACGCGACCTTCTTATTTTTTGAATTTAAATGAGTTCGGCGACAGTCAAGGACATTGGGTTGATGCCGGAGCGGAGAGAACCTGTGAAATGTTGGAAAAAATCGGTTACAAAGTGCTTGATTCCGATGTCGGAACGCTTCCGCGCGACCCGATTATTCATTTTATGAAGCCTTAGTTCGAGTGAAATATTTATCAAATAGTAATGACAATGGCACAAATCAATTTAACCGATTCACAAACCGACGCTTTGCAAAAATTAGCGCGGCGCACGGGTAAAACCGAAGATGAGCTTTTGCAGGAAGCGGTTAGTAAATTAATTGCCGAAGTCGGTGAAGCGGAAACTAAACGACAAAAAAGATTGGAAAGTTTGCGTCGAGCGAAAGGCATTTGGAAAGACCGGGACGATTTGCCCGACTTTGAAAAATTAAGAACCGAGTGGGATAGGTTTGATTTTGAATCGGGTTAAAAATGGAAGAAGATTTGTTGCTTGACAGCGATATTCTGATTGATTATTTGCGCGGTTACCCGGCGGCGATAAGTTATTTGGAAGGTTTGACCGAAAGACAAATCATTTCAGCGATAACTGTTGCGGAACTTTACGCAGGAATTCGTGATGGTTCGGAACGGGAAGCACTCGAAGAACTTCTCGAAACCTTTGAAATAATTCCGGTAAGCCAGAGCGTTGCCATTGCAGGCGGTTTGTTTCGCCGGACATTTCTGAAAAGTCATAATATAGGAATTGCCGATGCTGTGATTGCGGCAACGGCTAAAGTGGAAAAAGCAATTGTGGTAACGCTAAACAGAAAACATTTTCCGATGTTTTCAAATGTTATTGTGCCTTATCGAAAATCATAAAAATTATGGCAAGTCTTTTAGATATGCGACGACGGATTAAGTCCGTCAAAAACACACAGCAGATTACCAAAGCGATGAAAATGGTCGCGGCGGCAAAACTCAAACGGGCGACAGACCGCGTAACGGCGGCGCGTCCGTTTGCACAGAAAATGTCGGAAGTTCTCGGCAATCTGAGCGCAAGAGTCGGCGACGAATTTTCATCTCCGCTTTTGAATGAACGCGGCGACGCAAAGTATTTAATAGTTTTGGTCAGCGCGGACAAAGGTTTGTGCGGCGGTTTCAACGCCAATCTGATGAAGGCAACGCAAGCATTTTTGCGCGATAACGCCGGAAAACAAGCGGAAATGATTCCCGTCGGGCGCAAGGCGCGGGATTTTTTCCGTCGGCGTGAAATGACATTTGTTGAAGAATATGTCGGTTTGACCGGCTCAGGTCGTGTCGAACACGCCGAAGCGGTGGAAATCGCCGACAAAATCATCAAAACTTTTACCGAAGACGAAACTCTCGACAAAGTTTTTCTCGTTTTTACTCAATTTAAAACGGTGATGTCGCAGGAAGTAAAAGTCGAACAGCTTTTGCCGATTCCGCGTATTACACCGGAACAAACAGAAACACAAAACGCCGCGCAAGCCGAATATATTTACGAGCAGCCCGCGGCTGAGATTTTCGGCAAACTGCTTCCGAAACAAGTCGAAACGCAAATTTACCGCTCAATGCTCGAATCGGTTGCGTCCGAACAAGGCTCACGGATGACCGCGATGGACAGCGCATCAAAAAATGCGGGCGAACTGATTGATACTTTAACGCTCAATATGAACCGCATTCGTCAGGCGGCGATTACAAAGGAAATCATCGAAGTCGTTTCCGGCGCGGCGGTGTAGAAAGGGATAAAGGATAAGGGATGAGGGATGAGTAAAGCGAAGGTTTTTCATCCCTTATTTTTATTAAATCGCTTGTTAGTGTTTCAGAAATAGGTGAGAGATGAAAGATGACAACTGATAGATTTTTCCGAGATTTATCTCTCATCTATTATCTATCATCTCTCATCTATTCCGAATTTATTTTCCACTAGCATAAATTGTGAAACACCACCAATCGCTTGTGATGTTGCTCATTTTCATTAAACAATAATGGTTGATACTGTTTTACAAAAAAAATGGCGCGGACGGATTTTACGTTACGCGCCGCTTGTTTTGTGGATTGGAGTTATTTTATTTGCTTCGACGTCATTGGGCGCGATGTCGAACACCTCGCGGATTATTCGCCCGCTTCTGCATTTTCTTTTTCCCGACACGCCTGAAGAAATTCTCGTAATTTATCACGGCTACATCCGCAAACTCGCTCACTTGACCGAGTATTCGATTTTAGCTTTTTTTGCTTCACGCGCTTTCTGGAGTTCAACCAAGATAATTCTGCAAAGATATTGGTATGCGTTTTCTTTTCTGACGGTTGTTTTTGTCGCTTCGATTGATGAATACAATCAAAGTTTCGATATGCTGCGAACCGGCACTGTTTATGATGTTTTGCTTGATGTTCTGGGCGGCATCGTGATGATTATAATTTTCTTTTTATACAAACATTTAATCCGAAGATAATTTCTTCGTAATTTGAGGACAGGTTTGCAAACTTTACAAATTGCCTCAAAATTCTAAAATTTACCTTGAACGACCAATCAACCTTGCAAAACTTTCATTTATCGCAACTTTGTGAGATATTTTATCGTTAAGAGTAACAATTGGAGATTAACCAAAGGAGATTAAATAATGAGTATTTTCGACAAAGTTAAAGAAGCGGCATTTAATCAGTTTATCGAAGTCATCGAATGGCTCGACGAATCGAAGGATACGATACTTTATCGTTTTCCGGTTGCCGGACAGGAAATTAAAAACGGAGCGCAACTGATTGTGCGCGAATCGCAAGCAGCGGTTTTTGTTTTTGAAGGACAGGTTGCCGATGTTTTCGCTCCCGGACGTTACACGATTGACGGCGGCAATACGCCGATTCTGTCGAAACTCGGCGCGTGGAAATACGGTTTTAATTCGCCTTTCAAAGCGGAAGTTTATTTCGTCAACACGAAACAATTTACCGATATGAAATGGGGAACGGCAAATCCGATTATGCTGCGCGATGCGGATTTCGGCATCGTTCGGCTTCGTGCTTTCGGTGCATATTCGATGCGCGTTGCCGAACCGCAGACTTTTATCAAGGAAGTTGCCGGAACAAATGCACATTTTCAAACCGAAGATATTGACACGCAACTGAAACGCGCTATCGTTACGGAATTTTCCGACGCGATTGGCGAAATGAAAATTGCCGCGCTTGATTTAGCGGCGCAGTATAAAGAAATCGGTGAAGCGATTCGCGCTAAAATCAATGAAGATTTCAGGACTTACGGTTTAGAAGTTACAAAGTTTTACGTTGAAAACATTTCGCTTCCGCCCGAAGTTGAAGAAGCATTGGACAAACGCTCTTCGATGGGCGCACTCGGTGACGCAAACCGTTATATGCAGTTTCAAGCGGCTGACGCTCTGCGCGACGCGGCGCAAAACGAAGGCGGCGGCGCAGGTTTAGGCGCAGGTTTAGGCGCAGGTTTCGCCGTCGGCGGACAAATGGCAAATGCTTTCGGTAATGTCGGACAGCAAGGCGGTCAAGGACAATCGCAGCAAACAAACACGATTCCGTGTCCGACCTGCGGAAAGCCGAATGCTGCCGGCACAAAATTCTGCGGCGATTGCGGCGAGAAAATGGAATTAGCCGAAGTTCCCTGCGTCAAATGCGGCGCGGAACTGCGCGAAGGCGCGAAATTCTGTTCCGAATGCGGCTCAACTCAGGAAAAAGCGAAATGCTCAAACTGCCAAGCCGAACTCGCACCGGGCGCAAAGTTCTGTCCCGAATGCGGTACGAAAACAGAAGAAGCAACAGAATAAGAAAGGATTTTAACGCAAAGGCGCAAAGACGCAAAGTTTTAAAATTCATTACTTATTCTTGTCTATTTACCTTTTTAGTTTTGATTTAAAATACTTTGCATCTTTGCGCCTTTGCGTTAAATTGATTTGAATTTTTTTATCTACTTTTTTGTATTTATGTCGGAAAAAGCAACATCGTAAATCGCATAATTTTCCCAGTCTTTATAATCGAAATGCCACCATTCGTTTTTGTTGACGGTAAAACCTTCGACTTCCATCATTGCGCGAAGCAAATCGCGGTTTTTGCGTTGTTTTGCTGTTCCGCCTTTGTAATCAGGACTTGCCTTGTCTGTAAAATTATCAAAATCAGTCGGCATTTCGAGAAGCTTTCCCGTTTTCAGATTATAAATACTCAAATCAACCGCACAGCCGCGATTGTGTCTTGAACCTGTTTCAGGATTTGCAACAAATTTTCGCTGATTTTCCGCGACAACTTCCCAAAAAAGTTTCGTTACCGACCACGGACGATAGCCGTCAAAAATTACCAATCCGAGATTTTTATCTTTCAATTTTTGATGAACTCTAATAATCGCATCGGCGGCGGGACGCTGCATAAAAGCCCGCGCTTCCGTGTAGACGGGTTTTCCGACAAAGTTGTCGGCGCGGGCATAGCGAATATCGAGTTTTATGGTTTTGTCGAGTTTTGTTAGTTCAATCAAATCAGCCTCACGTTTATTTTCTTCTTTAGGCGGCGCGGTTTGGGCTGAAAGCGCAGCGGCGGACGCTAAAATCATCCAACCAAGCAAAACGGGAATTGTCAAAATTTGTTTTTTCATAATTGCATAAAATTTATAATCCGACAATTTGAAATGTTCAAGCAAAAAAGTTATTTTTAAATGAAAATGCAGGAAACTAAAGAGCCAACACAACTAAATCTTTTCGCCAAATGGATAAAACGCTTCGGCGTTGCGGGTTTTATGTTTTTTCTCATCAAAGGTATTGTTGTCTGGTTGGTTATTCCCGCCCTAATTGCTTACTTCGCTTTTTAAATTCAATTTTAACGATAGATTTCGCGGCGATGTCCGATGCTGACGACTAAAATTAAGATTTCGCCGTGTTCGACCGTATAGATAATTCGATAATCGCCGACCTTTACACGGTAGTAATTTTGCGAACCTTTCATTTCCGTATAACCATATGGAAATGGATTGTCGGCTAGAGAATCAATTTTTTTTGAAATTCGTTTTGCAATATCTTTCGGCAGTTTTCTAAGTTCCCGCGCCGCTGAAGGTTTGAAATCTACTTGGTATTTCATAAATCAAGTTCGGCTTTCAAATCTTCCCAACTAATTCGACCTTTCTCCGCGTAAGACTCTTCAGCGGCTATCAAATCTTCCAAATCTTCCAACTGTCGGCGCGTCGGATTTTTGCCCAAAGACAACATATCCAACTTTGCCAGCACATCGGCGGCAAGTTTAATGTTTTTTATTTGATAGCGACGCGTTATTTCAAACGGAATTTCGATAATTAACTGTCCCATAATTTTTTGATTCTAACATAATGAAATTCTCATTAGAAAATAAATGATAAACCACACAAATTTCTAATCTTGATTCAAATTCAAAATTTACAATTAACACGCCGACTGCTGCCTTCTGCCAACTGCTTACTGCTGCTGTCTCTGATTTGGCTTTTCTTCCGGCACTTCGTCTTCTTCCAAAATTTTAACTTCCGAGCCGTATTTTTGATAATCTTTGAAACGAATTACGTTTCGGGTTTCGTAAATCCGACTGTTTTCTCTGGAAGTCAAACGCACATCGGAAAGCAATGGGAGCAGATATTTTTCGTCCGCAATCGTTACCCAATCATAATCAATTGTGCGATTAGCGGAACGAATCCGAAAACTTTCGGGAATTTCGGTTGCCGCGCTTTCGACGCGCAGGACACGGAAATTTGCGCGGTCAATCCATATTTTGCCGTCCATTCCCGTAATCACCGAATCGTCAAAAGCACCGGAAGAAGTAATCTGCTGTTTTGCCTTATCTCGAATGATTGAGTAAGTGAAAACCAGCGCGGGACGATTGCGGATTGTGTCCGTATCAATTATTTCAAATTTTGTGTCGCTTTCCGGCTTGAAAATTTTTGCCAAAACCGTGACAAATTCGCCCGTCGAACTTGTTCCGCCGACTTCGCCGTAAGTTTGTTTTGATGTCGGATTGTTTTCCAAAATTCCGTTGCGCGACAAAAGTTTGTATTCTTCTTGCCCGCTTGAACGATAATTGACGGCAACCACTAAACGGTCAAGATTACGATAATTATTCGTTCCGGCATAAGCAAAGGAGCGTGAAATCAACTGTTTGACGACAAAATCCGGCATCTCGTCAACTGCCGCCAGCGTATTTGTTCGGGTTTTTTCTAAAGTTTCTCCGGCTTCTTTTTCAGACGGCAGTTTTGCCGCGCCCGGATTTTGCCGACGGCGATTCGCTTCTTCCAAAGTTCTTTGCAGTTCACTGTCGTTTTTGCTTTTCGTTCTGGTCAGCCCGCGCAAACCGTCGGTCAGTTCAAAACCAATGCCGCGTCTGCGAATGGCTTCAATCAAATCGTCTTTGCTGCTTGATTTTTTTTGTAAATCATAGAGCATTTTCACATATTCGGTTTGTGCCAAAGGCTTTTGCGCGACATCTTGCGCCAAAATAAAACTTGCCGAAAATAAAATTATAATTACGGAAATTATCTTTTTCATTGTTTATAAAGATGCGACAAAACTTTTTTTCGTTTGCTTGAGTCGGAGCGCGGACGGCTCGTCCGCTATTAGAGTGCGAATAATTTCCAACAAAGATATTTCTCGTCGCACACGACGCTGATTAGCGGACGAGCCGTCCGCGCTCCGGGTATAAAGCAAAAGCGGGAAAAATTTTGCAAAATCTTTCCCGCCCGGATAAAAAAAATGAATGATGACCAAAATTAATTAATCCACTCTTCCTCGTAATTTAACTGCCAATTTCGCGTTACCCAATTTTGCGCGGCGGTCAAAGCAGTTTGTTTCCACTTTTTCAGATTTTCTAAAACTGAAAGCGCAGCTAACGGCTTGCTCGGGTCACGCTCAACTCTAATAACGTGCGTTGGAACTTCGATGATGGTTTTTTCCTCATCAAAAATCCGCAATCTAACTTCGCTTCCGACCGGCGGCAAAATATTTAAATTTACCAGCGCGCTGTTTTCGCCGAGATTTTCCGTCATACCATCAACAAAAACCGTGTTTCCGGTATCCGCATCAACCCAACTTGCCTGCACCGTCAAATTTGCCATAATGCGCTGATGCAAATGCGCTTTATTTTCAACTGCTGAATATTCTAATCTTGACATAATTTAACTCCCCCTTTTTCGACCATTTATTTTTCAAAAGTTTTGAAACTTTAGGCAATTTGTTATTGCCCGAATAATCTAAACTACAATTACAAAAAAGTCAAGTTTCCAAAAAACGCTCAAATCGCTCAACTCAAAATTTCAATAGTTATTTACCAAAATTGACTTTTACAGACGTAATTAAACTTTCCCGGTATTTAATTTATCTAAAATCTATAAATTAAACGCTCAATTCGCCCATCTCACAACTTTCTCTTTAAGTTAATCTAAAAAATGTGAACACTTGCAATTTTCAAATAATCGCAGCTACTTATCGTTGGTTAATAACGCTTGTTCCGAACAAATGTTGCAATAATAAAGTCAAAAAAAATAAAAGATTACTAAAGTTCACAGCAAAGCATTTAGCCACAATTATCTAATAAACATTCACATATTTGTACTGTAAGGTGCAAAATTACTAAACATATTCCCATTTTTATCTTACTCAAGATATTAATTCAAGAAAAAATTCCGATATTAAATAGCTGGTAAGAATTACATTTTTTAACAAAAATTTAACTTAAATGTCAGGCAGTTTTGAGATTAAGACGTCAGTATTGGATTGGAAAAACTAAGGAACTTAATTTGCGTTATTTCAAACTTAAATTTTTGTTTTTTTATAATAATAAAAACAAAAACAGTTTATAGTTACAACTATGAATTCACTAAGAGTGTGTAAGTTATATACTTAACATATTAAAGTAAATAATTTTGAACTTTGTAAAAGGAATTGAAAAATAAAAATTTCAATTCTTTTTATCCAAAAACTAAGATAAAAATTCAAAAATCAAAATATCTTGCTTTTTTTATATTCTAAAGAACGTAATTTTTCAACAAATTCTATAAAAAATAAAGAGGTCAAAAAAAACAAATGACTACAAAATTTTCGATTAAATTTTTAGCAGCGGTGATGTTCTGTCTGGTTCTGGGAATCGGACAGATATTTGCTCAATCAACAGTAACGGGCGGCATTGTCGGCAAAGTAACCGACCCGCAAGGTGCAATTGTGCCAAATGTAACGGTCGTCGCAACTAACATTGGTACAAATCAGGAAACGACCGTTACAGCTGATTCCGACGGCGGCTATCGTTTTGCCAATCTTCAGCCCGGAACTTACACCGTAAAAATTACCGGTTCGGGATTCGGCGATTTTTTGCAGGAGAGCATAGTAGTCGAAGTTGGACAAGTTACCACGCTTAACGTGCCTTTGAGCATTGCCGGACAAACTGCGACCGTCCAGGTTACGGCGGAAGCACCGGTAATTAACACTAACGATAATTCCAACTCGACTAATATCAACCAAACATCTATCAACGAACTGCCGATTAACGGACGACGCGCCTCAAACTTTGCGCTCTTAGCACCTTCGACAGTTCCTGACGGTACGTTCGGTTTAATTAGTTTTCGCGGTATTTCCGGTTTGCTGAATAACAGCACGGTGGACGGCGGCGACAACAATCAGGCATTCTTTTCCGAAGAACGCGGACGAACCCGCATCAACTATGTCATCAGCCAATCGGCGGTGCGTGAGTTTCAAATCAACGGTTCAAACTATTCCGCCGAATACGGACGCGCTGCCGGCGGCGTTATCAACACCGTTACTAAAAGCGGAACCAACGATTTTCACGGCGAATTGTTTTATTATAACCGCAATAATCGCAACGGCGCACGCAACCCGCGGGCATTTAACTCTGTTTTAGTTAATGGTGTTTCAACTATTACTGCAGCTAAACCGATTGACCTTCGCCAACAGTTTGGCGGAACAATCGGCGGACCGATTATCAAAAACAGACTGTTTTTCTTCTTTAGTTATGACCAACAAAAACGTAATTTCCCGGGTTTAGCTGTTTTTAACAACTCTAATTACTTAAATACGGTGAATCGCACGACCTTAACGGCTAGAGGATTAACAGCTACACAAATTGACAGTTCACTAAGTTTCATAAATTCCTTAACAGGCGAAACACCGCGTAAAGGTGACCAAACAATTTATTTGCCGAAAATTGACTGGCAAGTCAACGACAGCAACTTATTCAGCGTAAGCTACAATCGTATGCGTTGGTTTTCACCAAACGGAATTCAAACGCAAGCCGTCAACCAACGCGGTCGCGCAAGTTTCGGTGACGACGGTGTTGAGGTAGATTCATTAAACGCTCGTTTGCAGTCAACTGTTTCCAGCAATTTGCTGAACGAATTTCGTTTCCAATATGGACGCGACAACGAATTTCAAACCAGCACTGCGCCGCTTCCGGGTGAACCGACAACCGCCACAACCGGTCAGGGAAGCCGTGCGCCAAGTGTATTTTTGACAAACGGTTTGGAATTCGGAACTCCGACTTTTTTGGAACGTCCGGCTTTTCCCGATGAAAAACGCTATCAGTTTGCCGATACCGTTACTTATACGAGCGGACGACATACCTTCAAATTCGGCGGCGACATCAACCGTGTAACCGATGACATTCAAAATCTTCGGTTTGAAGCCGGTTCTTATTCATATAACAATATAAATGATTTTATTGTTGATTACACAAATTTCCGAACTCCGCTAGCGGCAACTACGCAGTGTGCTACACAACCAGCGGCTCCGGCTCCGCCAAATCGGTTCGCCGGACGCTGCTATACGAGTAATTTTCAGCAAGGTATCGGTTCACCCGGAATTAAGTTATTGACATACGACTATAACTTTTTCGCCCAGGATGACTTTCGTGTTACACCGCGTTTGACCGTTAATCTCGGTTTGCGCTACGAATATATCAAGATGCCGAATGTTACTTTGGCTAACTCGGATACAACCATTATTCCCAATGACGGTAGAACTTTGGCAGAAGCAACCTCGACATTGCCGAGTGATAAAAACAACTTCGGTCCGCGCATCGGATTTGCATACGATATTTTTGGCGACGGTAAAACTTCCCTGCGCGGCGGATACGGTGTCTATTTTGGTCGTATTCAGAACTCAACAATCTACAATGCACTCGTCAATACCGGAAATCCGGGTGGACAAGCCCAAATCATTATTGCGGCGGCAACAACAACAAACTGTTTTCCGATTGTTGCCACAGCAACGGTGCCTTGTTCGCCAATTTTTCCGAATGTTTTGGCGACCAATAGTTTAACCTTCAGAGCCGGTGCCATTCAATTCTTCCAAAAAGATTTTCAAGCTCCGCTTATTAATCAATATGACATTATTCTTGAGCGTCAAATTGCAAAAAATACGGTAGCTTCAATTTCATACATCGGAAGTTTGGGACGCAGTTTGCCGACTTTTGTTGACCAAAACCTGGTTCGCACCGGAACAGATATTACTTTTTCGATTGTCGGCGGACCAAATGACGGTCAAACATTTTCAGTACCGCAAACTACCCTCGCAAACACGACATTTCAGCAATTGACCCAAATCCAAAGTTCGGTAAAATCCGAATATAATGCTTTGGTTCTTCAAGTTAATCGTCGTTTTACAGCCGGTTTGCAGTTTCAGGCTAGTTATACTCTGGCAAAATCAACCGATACCAACCAAAATTCGGCAACATTTACGCAAAACAACAGTCCGCTTGATGTTTTTGACCGCAGTTTTGATGCCGGACCAAGCAATTTTGACATTCGTCACAAATTTGTAGTCAGTGCGGTCTATGCGCCGAATCCATACAAAGGCGATGCTAATTCCATATACAACTATTTGCTCAATGGTTGGTCAATTGCACCGATTTATGCTTTTTACTCTGGTCGTCCGTTTGACGGCGGTGTTTCCGGCACGAGTTTGAACCGAACTAACGGTGATAATCGGTTTCCGCTTAACACACGCAATGCCTTCCGATTGCCGAGCCTGCAAAACTTGGATTTACGCCTTTCCAAACGATTCAGATTTACCGAGCGTTACAATTTAGAATTGCTCGCTGAAGGATTTAATGTATTTAACCGCACACAAGTGTTTGGTCAGAACAGCACACTTTATACACGCAATGGTAACGTGTTAACCTTCAATCCTATTTTTGGTAGTGTTACAACAACTGACAGCACTTTATACCGTGAGCGACAAATACAATTTGCGACACGGTTTCAATTTTAGTTTTTCCGTTAATTCAGAAAAACCTTTCACGGCACGTTTCTTTCGAGAAGCGTGCCTTTTTTATTTTTAAACATTTACCATTTACCATTTACCATTTACCATTTACCAGGTGCGGATTTTACAAATTTCATCGGCAAAAAATTTTGGCGGCGGCGAAAGACATCTCGTTGATTTGTCGAAAGGTTTGACTAATCACGGACACGAAGTTTTTGCCGCGCTTCGTCCCGAAAATAATTGGCAGGAAAAACTTGCGTTTTTGTCCGGCGACAATTTACATTACTTTCCGCTCAGAAATTCGGTTGATGTTTTCAGTGCGCGGAAACTTGCCGGATTTGCGGTTGAGAAAAATATTGAAATCATTCACGCGCATCTTGCCAGAGATTATCCGATTGCGGCTTTGGCAAGTTATTTGGGCAAAACTCCGCTTGTGTTGACGCGGCATTTGCTTTTTCCGCTTAAACGGCTGCATCGCATAACTTTCAAACAGGCAAATCAAATTATTGCCGTTTCCAAAGGCGTGGCGAAAAGTCTTTTATCAGATAATATAATTGCGGCTGAAAAGGTTTCGGTTGTGCTGAACGGTGTTGATACGGAAATTTTTGAACAAGCCGCAAATGATATTAAAAAACAAGCGGAAATGCGTAGAAAACTTGCTCCTGATACAAATTTTTTAATTGCCACAATCGGCGAGCTGCACGAGCATAAAGGTCAGGAGGATTTTATCAGAGCCGCGGCGATTGTTGCCGAAAAATACAAAGATGCAAAGTTTTTGATAATTGGTCAAGACAATTCAAGAACTCAAGATTATCAAACTTATTTGGAGAGTTTGGTTAATGAATTAAATATCAAAAACCAGGTCATTTTCACAGGTTGGCAGGAAGAAATGCCGATGCTTTATGCCGCGATTGATATTTTCGTATCGGCGGCGCGAAGCGAACCTTTCGGCTTGGTAATAGCCGAAGCAATGGCAAGCGGAACGGC
>JBPCPU010000197.1:0-21922 GCA_050998795.1 Pyrinomonadaceae bacterium | reverse complement strand
CAGAGAAACGGCGGTTGCCGCCAGCATATTATAAACGTGCGGTTTGCCGACGAGCGGCGAAACGATTTTCCATGTGTCGTTCAGAGTTTTCAAAGTAAAAGACGTTCCTTTTATCAACGAAACTTTGATGTTTTCCGCAGTTAAATCAGCCGGATTGTTTTGCGCGAAAGTTACGACTCTTTGCCCATTTGCTTTTAACTCATTTGCCAGTTTTGCGCCCCAAACGTCGTCAATATTTATTACGCTCGACGCGGGTTTTTCGCCCAAACGTCCGTCAAACAGACGCTTTTTCGCATCAAAATAATTTTCCATCGTCAAATGATAATCAAGATGGTCGCGCGTCAGATTAGTAAAAACGGCAACTTTGAATTTCAGCCAATCACAGCGGCGCAAATCAATCGCCTGTGAAGAAGTTTCCATCACCGCCATTTTGCATCCTTGATTAACGGCTTCGCGCAGAAATCTGTTGGTGTCGGACGCTTCCGGCGTTGTGCGGATTGCCGGCTCGCTTCTCTCGCCGATGCGATATTCAACCGTCGTCAGCATCGCACCTTTTTTGTAGTTAGCTTCCGCTAAAGCAAAAACAAGATACGTCGTCGTCGTTTTACCGTTTGTTCCGGTGACGCCGACAAGGTTTAAATCGTGCGATGGATTTCCGTTGATAACGGCGGCGGCTCTGGCAAGTGCTTGCCGCGCATCTTCTACTTTTAACCACGCGCCCTGGAAATTTTCGGGCGCATCGAGTTCCGAAATTATACCGACTGCGCCGCGTCTTCTTACATCGTCAACAAAACGATGTCCGTCCATCGTTAAGCCTTGAATCGCCGCAAAAAGCGAACCTTTTCCGGCTTGCCGCGAATCGTGCGTAACGTCGGTGGCAATCGTTTCTTTATCGCCGGAAAGTTTTGCGTTTAAGTTTTCCGCAATTTTCTGAAGTGTCGCGCCGTTTGAAATCAATTCGTGTTTTCCTCAAAATGTTTGATAAATGACGTTTGAAATTATACGATAAGATAAACATTTGCACGAATATGGATTTGCAAAGTTATCAGGAGAAAATAATGAACTGGATAAAAATTATTCTCATTGCCATCGGTTTATATCTTGCGGTAATGCTTGGTTTGTCTTTAATCGGAATTATTTACAGCGCATTGTGGTATTTGTTTTGGATTGGCGTTCTTGCTCTCGGCGGCGTTGCCGGTTATAAATTTCTCAAAAAAGCTGAAACCAAACAAATTGAAGAAAAACAACCGATAGGTATCAGCGATTTAAATAATGCGGATAAAACTTTGGAAGAATATAAGCGCAAATATCTTTCCGAATAAACCGGGAGCGCGGGCATCCTGCCCGCCACCGCCGCCGAAGCGACGTGAACGATTTATACAAAAGATAATTCTGTCTTTAGCCGGAGTTTTCGCGTTTTCGCGCTCATTGCGGGCAAGATGCCCGCGCTCCAATTGCGCCCATTGCGGGCAGGATGCCCGCGCTCCAATTGAAAAATTAACCTCGCTAGACATTCTCTTGCTAATCCGATAAATTCAAGTTTGCGGTTTGAATTTGCCAAATAATTGCTGAGGTGGCGTAATTGGTAGCCGCGCGGGTCTTAGAAGCCCGTGCCGTAAGGTGTGCGAGTTCGAGTCTCGCCCTCAGCACCATATTTGAATCAAGATTTAGGATTCAAAATTCAAAATTTGATTAACTGAATCTTGAATCTTAAATCTTAAATCTTGAATCTTAAATCTTGAATCTTGAATCTTAAATGAAAACAGAACTAACGGAAGTATCGCCGACCCAAAAGGAAATAAAAATCGAAATTGAATCCGAAATTGTTCGGGAGGCATACAATAAAGTCAGCAAAAAATACGCAAATGCGGCACAAGTTCCGGGCTTTCGCAAAGGCAACGCGCCGGTTGACGTCGTTCGTCTGCGTTATAAAGATGAAATCAGGTCGGAAACTTTGCAGGATCTTCTTTCAAACAGAGTTGTCGAAGCGATTCAGGAACACGAGTTAAGTCCTTTGTCTGAACCGCATTTGCATATTGATAACGCCGAAACATTAAAATTAAACGGCTCACAGCCGGTAACTTTGCACATTCGCGTCGAAGTTATGCCGGAAATTCCTACGCCCGATTACAAAGGTTTGGAAGTTACGCGCCGTGTGCGTCCGTTGGAAGAAGGTGAACTGGATGAAATAATTGACGAACGCCGACAGGAATTTGCTTCGCTGATTCCGGTTGAAGACCGTAAATCGCAGAAAGATGACACGGTAATTGTTGATTTGGAAGGAACATTTGCCGATGAGCCGGACAGCGAACCGATAAAAGCTGACGATTTGGAAATCAAGTTAGGTGATGAATTGATTGAAAAATCCTTCACGGAAAATTTGGTCGGAGTCGAAGAAGACGAGGAAAAGGAATTTACGGTTTCGTATCCCGAAGAGTTTTCATCTCCGGCACTGGCAGGAAAAACAGTCAATTATAAAGCAAAAATAAAGAGCGTCGGCAAAGTCGAACTTCCCGAATTGAACGACGAATGGGCGCAAAGTCTGGACGAAGATTTTTCTTCGATGGAAGATTTGCGTAGAAAAATGCAGGAAGATGTGGAAGCAGTTGCCAAAGCCGATGCCGATGCGCGGGTTCGCAATGATTTGATTGCTAAACTTATTGAGGACAATGAATTTGAAGTTCCAAACGCGATGATTGACCTTCAGGCGCGTAATCTTTTAAACAATTTTGCACAGGATTTATCGCAGCGCGGAGTTGATTTGAACAAAGTCGAGAAGGATTTCGTTCAAATGGCATATACCCAAATGCGCGGGCAGGCGGAGCGCGATGTGCGCGGCGCGATGCTGCTTGAAAAGATTGCCGAACTTGAAAATGTGGAAGTTTCCACCGATGAAGTTGCTGAAGAAATCGAGCGAATGGCGGATTATTACCGCACAACACCGGAAGAAATTCGCGCGTCTTTAACGAAGCAGCAAGGCGGCGAGGAAAACATTGCCAACAGTTTGCGGACACGCAAATCCATTGAAGCGTTGGTTGAAAATGCAAAAGTTACCGACGGCGAATGGATTGACGAAAGTCAGCCGCAAGTTCAGACGGAAGCAGAAGAAAAATCGGAAGTTTCGGAAGACGAAAAAGAAAAATCAGAAGAGAAAATAGAGGAAAAGAAACCGGAAACTGAGAACAAGCCGACTGAAAGTGATGAAACCAGGAAAAAGTCGGCAAAAAAAGATTAATGAATCTTTAATTTTTACGATTTAGATTTTTTTAATCGTTTTGGAGTTTGCAATTCGGCGGAGAATATGTAAAATCTATTGCGATGACAATGACTGTCATTTCAACATTTATCTTCGCCAAGTTAAAGTGATTCTTAAACGAATAGTTCAAACCCGAAAAGAAACAGGAAAGAGAAAAAAATTATGTTAGTTCCAATGGTAGTCGAACAAACATCGCGCGGCGAAAGAGCGTTTGACATATATTCAAGACTCTTAAAAGACAGTATTATTTTTATCGGAACGCCGATTGACGATATGGTGGCGAATTTGTTGGTCGCGCAGCTTTTATTTTTGGAAGCCGAAGACCCGGAACGCGACATAAATATCTATATCAATTCGCCCGGCGGTTCGATTACGGCGGGAATGGGAATTTACGACACGATGCAGTTTATCAAAAACGACGTAACGACAATCTGTGTCGGACAATGTGCTTCGATGGCGGCGTTATTATTGACTGCCGGTGCGCCCGGCAAGCGTTTTGCTCTGCCGCATTCGCGCATTTTGATTCACCAGCCTTCGGGCGGCGCGTCCGGTCAGGAAACGGATGTCCGCATTATGGCGCAGGAGATTTTGCGGATGCGCGAGATGACTTCGCGGATTATCGCCCATCACAGCGGACAATCTTTTGAGCAGGTTGAACTCGACGTTGAACGCGACCGCATTATGTCGCCGATTCAAGCAAAGGAATACGGTTTAATTGATGAAGTAATTGAACACCGGGAAAAATAAGTTGACTGAGTTGACTGAGTTTGCCGAGTTTAGTGAGTTACTTAACTCAGTCAACTCAGTCAACTCAGTCAACTCAGTCAACTTCCTAAACTATGATAAGACGACCCGAAGAATTTTTGCGCTGTTCGTTTTGTGGTAAATCGCAGAACGAAGTCAAGAAATTGATTGCCGGACCGAGTGTCTATATCTGCAATGAATGTATAGACATCTGCAACGAAATCATCAACGACGACGAGCAGGCTGAAACGGCGAATGTTCGTTCCGCGCTGCCGAAACCGCAGGAAATCAAAAACTTTCTTGACGAATACGTTATCGGTCAGGACGAAACGAAAAAGCGTCTTTCTGTCGCCGTTTATCAGCATTATAAACGTATCGAGATGGCGAAAATCCGTCCTGATATCGAACTGCAAAAATCCAACATAATGCTGATTGGTCCGACGGGAACGGGCAAAACACTGTTGGCGCAAACTTTGGCGCGAATTCTGAGTGTTCCGTTCTGCATTGTTGACGCAACGACGCTGACCGAAGCGGGGTATGTCGGCGAAGACGTCGAAAATATCATTTTGCGGCTTTTGCAATCTGCCGGAAATGATGTTGAAAAAGCACAGACGGGCATTATCTATATTGACGAGATTGATAAAATCTGCCGCAAGGATGATAATCCTTCAATCACCCGCGACGTTTCGGGCGAAGGCGTTCAACAGGCACTCCTTAAAATTCTGGAAGGAACAATCGCCAACATTCCGACGCAGGGCGGGCGCAAACATCCGCAGCAGGAATTTGTGCCGGTTGACACGACCAATATTTTATTTCTCTGCGGCGGCGCGTTTATCGGTTTGGACAGAGTTGTCGAAAAGCGTTTCCGCAATAAATCTTTAGGTTTTCAAGCCGAAATTAAATCCAGTAAACAGCGTCAAGCCGATGCGATTGACAATCTCGAACCGGAAGATTTGATTCATTAAGGTTTGATTCCCGAATTTGTCGGGCGGATTCCCGTTTTGGGAACTCTGCACGAACTCGACGAATCGGCACTCGTGCAAATTTTGACCGAGCCGAAAAATTCGCTTATTAAGCAGTATCAACGCAAGTTTGAATTTGACAATGTGCGTTTGAAATTTACCGATGACGCGATCAAAGCCGTTGCCCACCAAGCCTTTAATCGCAAAGTCGGCGCACGCGGTTTGATGATGATTTTAGAAGAAATTCTGCTCCAGCCGATGTATATTCTGCCGTCGCAAAAAAAGGTGAAAGAATTGATAATTACCAAAGATATGGTCGAGCGTAAAGCACCGGCACTCGAAGTTGTTCGTGAGTTAGACGAAGCGGCATAAATACCTACGGAAGTATAAGAGCGTCATAATAATGTCTTCAAATAAGAAAAGGACTGAATTGTCAGTCCTTTTCTTATTTGAAGTGAATCATATTTTTCTTGTTACGGTATAAAGGCATTTGGTATCGGCTTGTCAGTGCTTGCGCCGAAAGCCACGCCAAGGAATCCTGCCGTTGAGCGTTGCAGATACCAAATCCCATCTCTGAATACTGCAATATCCGCTTTGCCATCGCCGTCGTAGTCGGCGGGAGTTGGTAAATCCGTTGAGATGCCGAACTGCATTCCCGTAAATCCGGCTTGGCTTCTTTGCAGATACCACACGCCGTTCGACGGGCGGAAAACGGCAATGTCTGTTTTGCCGTCGCCGTCATAATCCGCCGCCACAGGTTTGTCCTGCGCGTCGCCAAACTGCATTCCGGTAAAGCCTTGTGTGCTTCTTTGCAGATACCAGGTGCCGTTTGATGGACGAAACACGGCATAATCAGCCTTGCCGTCGCCGTCGTAATCTCCGACAACGGGTTTGTCCGTGCCTGCTCCGAACTGGAAAGCAGTAAATTGATTATTAGCCAGATTATAAACATACCAAACGCCGTTCGACGGTCGCCAAACAGCCAGTTCAGCTTTGCCGTCGCCGTCAAAGTCGGCAGGCTGCGGCATATCGTTAATATCACCGAAAGCAAATCCGATAAAACCAGCCGAACTGCGTTGGAGATACCAAATTCCCGAACGATAAACAGCCAAGTCGGTTTTGCCGTCACCATCGTAATCGGCGGGAACAATCTTGTCATTGGTATCACCGAACTGTGCGGCGGTAAAGCCGGAAGTTGAATTAAGAAGATACCACACACCGTTTGATGGGCGAAACACTGAAACGTCCGCTTTGCCGTCGCCGTCAAAGTCAAATCGGGTCGGTTGACGGTTAATCGAAATTAATCGCAACAAATTGTTGCGGGCGATGCCGTTATAGGTATCGAACACACCGCCGACCAACACTTTACCGTCGGCTTGAGTCAAAATATCTCTGACGTTATAAATCGGGTCGTTGGCAAAACCCGACGCAAATGTATTATCCAAACTTCCGTCCGCGTTAATTCGCGCCAAACGGTTGGAACTCGTCCCGTTGTAATTGGCAAAAAATCCGCCGATTAAAATTTTACCGGTCGCTTGCAATTCAATCGTATTAATCGCACTGTCGGCTCCTGTCCCGACGTTAAACGTCGTATCCAGCGAGCCGTCAGCGTTCAGGCGAGCCAAACGGTTACGGTTTATTCCGTTATAAGTGGTAAATGCTCCGCTGATTAAAATTTTGCCGTCTGATTGCAATGCAATATCCGAAACCGTTCCATTTGCGCCGGAGCCGGGATTGAACGAAGTGTCAAGTGTCCCGTCGGCGTTAATACGGGCAATACGGGCGCGAGGCTGTCCGTTATAAGTTGTAAATGAACCGCCGATAACGAATTTTCCGTCCGGTTGTCGGACAATTTGGCGAACCGCATTACTTGTCCCGCTACCGCCGGAATTGAATGTTGTGTCATTGCTGCCATTGGCATTTAATCGAATCAGTCCCCTGAATTGTTGTTGAAAGGAATCAGCAAAGAATCCGCCGAGTAAAATTTTGCCGTCTGTTTGCACGAAAATATCGAGAACAAACGGAGGTTGTGTCGGGTTGAGAAATGTTAGTTCAAATGAAGTATCAACCGAACCGTCGGAATTTAACCGGACGATTGCCGGTCGAAATACGCCGTTGAAACTGCCGAAAGTTCCGCCAACCAGAATTTTGCCGTCCGGCTGAACCGCGATGTCATAGATTAAATTGGAAAAATTAATAATGTTCGGTCCCGAACCGATGCCGGTGTTAAACGTCGCATCGAGCGTTCCATCCTGATTGAAGCGGGCGATATTAAAACTCGCCGTGCCGTTGGCACTTTGAAACGAGCCGCCGACTAAAATTTTGCCGTCGGATTGTTGAGCGATGGCATCAATCAAGCCCAGATTGCTGAACGAAGCGTTGAACGAGCCGTCAATGCTTCCGTTGGAATTAAGCCGCACGATGCCGCGCCGATTTTCGCCGCCGATTTGCGTGAAAAAGCCGGTTACAATAACTTTTCCGTCAGCCTGCAATTTGACGCTATATCCGGTGTCGTTGGACGGAAGCGGTTGAAAAGTATTGTCGAAACTTCCGTTTGCGTTGAGCCTGATAAGCGAAAATTGTTGATTAAAAAAATCAACGAATCTGCCGGCGACTAAAATTTTGCCGTCCGGTTGAATGGCAAAATACTCGGCGGAAGCTCCCTCGAGAGTGCCTGGATTGAAAGAAGCGTCGAGAGTGCCGTTAGGATTTAGTCGGGCGATTTTCGGACGAAAATTGCCCTGATAAATGGAAAATTCTCCGCCGATGAGAATTTTGCCATCTGCCTGCAAGGTTAAGGCGTAAACGCCACCGTTCGTGCCGCCCGGACTAAAAGCGTTGTCAATTGAACCATTTGAGTTTAGCCGGGCAACATTCGAGTAAGTCGGACTGCCGATAGTAAAAATTCCGCCGATAACAATTTTACCGTCCGCCTGCACGTCAACTTCTTCGACAAATTGATTTGTCGTGAATGGAGAAGTAAATGTTATATCTAAAGTTCCATCTGAATTTACTCTTATCACGGAAAACTTGGCAGTGCCGTTATAGGCTGAAAGTGAACCGGAAATTAAAATTTTGCCGTCTGCCTGCAACGCGACGGTCTGCACCGTTCCGGTAGTTCCTGCGCCGTCCGTATTAAAGGTCAAATCAAGGCTTCCATCCGAATTCAGCCGCGCCAAGCCGTTTTTTGCTTTTCCATTGTAAGCGGTAAAACTCCCGCCGATAAGCAGTTTTCCGTCGGCGAGAACAATAATGTCATAAACAGACAAATTTGGACCACTGCCGCCCGCGTTGAAAGACGTATCAAGTGTTCCGTCCGAATTTAAGCGAACAAGGAACGATTTGCGTGAACTATTTGCCAGATGAAAATTACCGCCGACCAAAATTTTGCCGTCCGGTTGAGTGGTTGAAATGTAGGCATTCGGCGGAGCATCGGAAACCCCGGCATTAAAACTATTATCAAGGTTAAGACCTTGAGCTAATACCTGAACAGTTAAAGCGCAAGTTAAAAAGGTTAAAAAAAACAAAAATTTCGCTCGACCAAACTTTGATTTAATCAGTGGAAGATTATTCACTTTTCACTTTCTCCTATAAATTTAATGAATTAGATATTCACTCCTAAAAACACGAAAAGGCAAAAAGCTATAAAACAGCCGAAATTGTTCAAAACCCTCAGGCTTTTATGTTTTGACTCGGTTTTAAGCAATTACATTTTAGAGCATTACGAAAAGGGGAATTTTAGGAGTCAGGAAAGTTTAGCATAAAATAATTTTCACATTCAAGCTAAAATTTACAGCCTGGCTTGAATTATTGAGTAATTAAGCTGAATTTTGCTTAACTATCACTCAAAGACCATTTTGAAACTAGCAAAATCTATCTCAAATGTTCTAAAATTAAAATTTCAGAACTAATAAGCATTTATCTAAATTGCAAATTAGATTTTCCCAAAACATATATACAATTTTATGCAAGAATTTTCAGACCAGATGCCGACGGATATTGCACGTTATCCGATGGTGCCAATCCGCGACGTCGTTATTTTTCCTTTTACCAAAGTTGCTTTTAAAATCGGTCGTCCGAGTTCCGTGCGGGCTTTGGAGCAGGCAATGACGGGCGAAAGAAATATCTTTCTCGCCACGCAGCACGATGCAACGATTGATGAACCGAATCCCGAACAGATTTATACCGTCGGGACTTTAGGACGTATTCTGCAAGCACAAAAGCAGGAAAACGGACAGATAAAAGTTGTCGTCGAAGGACGCGAGCGCGGTCAAGCCGTGCGTTTTGAACAGGACGACGAAGGAATGTTTTTTGCGATGGTGCGCCGGATTCAATCGGTTGACGAATCGGGTTACCGCACCGACGGGCTTTTGCAGAAGATTCACGGACTTGTCGAACAATTTTTGCGTGTTTCGCCCGATGCTTATACGGACGCATTACACACGTCTTTACGCGGAATTTCCGCCGCGCAGATTGCCGATGCGATGAGTTCGCATCTTCGCATCGGAGTTGATGAAAAACAAGATTTGCTTGAAACCTTCTCTGTTCAGGAACGCTTGCAGAAATTGACGGAAATTCTCGAAGCCGAGATTGAAAAAAAACAACTTGACCGCACGGTTCACGCCCGCACGAAAAAGCAGATGGACAAACATCAGCGCGAGTATTATCTGAACGAACAAATCAGGTCAATTCACAAAGAACTCGGACGCAAGGACGACAAGGCGGAACTCGACGAACTGAAGAAAAAAATCGAAGAAGCGGGAATGACCGAAGAAGCCCGCGAAAAGGCGATGCAGGAATTTGCGCGGCTCGAAGCAATGCCGCCGATGTCCGCCGAATCAACCGTTTCGCGCTCGTATCTCGATTGGCTGATAAATGTTCCCTGGAAAAATACGTCGGAAGAAATTAACGATTTGACCGAAGCCGAAAAGGTTTTGAACGAAGACCATTACGGCTTGGAGAAAATCAAAGAGCGCATTTTGGAATATCTCGCCGTTCGTCAATTAGTGAAAAATCCGAAAGGCACAATTTTGTGTTTTGTCGGTGCGCCCGGCGTCGGAAAAACTTCTTTGGGCAAATCAATCGCCAACGCGACGGGCAGAAAATTTGTCCGTTTATCGCTTGGCGGCGTTCACGACGAAGCGGAAATTCGCGGTCATCGCCGAACTTATATCGGCGCGTTGCCCGGTCAAATTGTTCAATTAATGAAACGCGCCGGAACAATCAATCCGGTAATTTTGCTTGACGAAGTTGACAAACTCGGCAAGGATTTTCGCGGCGACCCGAGCGCGGCTTTGCTCGAAGTTCTCGACCCGGAACAAAACAACACCTTCCGCGACCATTATTTAGACGTTGACTACGATTTATCGCAGGTTTTCTTTATTGCGACGGCGAATGTTCTGCACACGATTCCACCCGCGCTGCAAGACCGTTTGGAAATCTTGAATTTGTCGGGCTACACCGAACGCGAAAAAGCGCAGATTGCCAAACGTCACCTGATTCCGAAACAAGCCGAAGGTAACGGTTTAGATGCGGAAAAGGTTAAATTTACCGATGACGGCGTGTTGGAAGTCATTCGCCACTACACGCGCGAAGCCGGCGTCAGAAATCTGGAACGCGAAATCAGTTCCTGTCTGCGAAAAACTGCGCGAAAGTTTGTCGCTTCCGATAAATCCGAACATTTCGCGGAAGTAATTGACGCCGAAAAAGTGCGTGAACTGCTCGGCACGATTCGTTTCCGCAAACAAGACATTGCGCGAAAAAGCGAAGTCGGTCTGGTCAACGGTTTGGCGTGGACGGAAGTCGGCGGCGATGTTTTGCAGGTCGAAGCAACGATTGTCAAAGGTCGCGGCGGTGTCAGATTAACCGGAAAACTCGGCGAAGTTATGCAGGAATCGGCACACGCCGCTTTAACCTGCATTCGCACACGCGCCGAATCGCTCGGCATTGACCCGAAGGATTTTCACAAAAAGGATTTACACATCCACGTTCCCGAAGGCGCAATTCCAAAGGACGGACCGAGTGCGGGAATCACTTTGGCGACGGCGATGGTTTCAGCTTTGACCGGCAAAAAAGCGCGGCACGATGTGGCAATGACCGGCGAAATCACTTTGCGCGGAAAGGTTTTGCCAATCGGCGGTCTCAAAGAAAAACTACTTGCGGCGCATCGTTTCGGTTTGAAAACCATTATCTTGCCGAAAGACAATGAGAAAGATTTGATTGACGTGCCGGAAGAAGTGCGTGAAGATTTAACGATTCACGCGGTTGACACGATTGACGAGGTTTTACAGATTGCACTTGAAAACGTCAAGGAAGCGGAAGTTCTCGAAACGCCGCAAATCTGGACAACCGATACAACCTCAGATATTTCGGCGACGATTGAATAACGAGAAAACCGTGCCGGATAATTTTTTGAAGAGATTCATTTCTTTATTTGAGGTTTTCAATCAAGACGACATCGCTGTTGAAAGTGCCGCGTGAAAGCGTGAGCTGTGAGCCGTCGGGCGAGAAAGCGAAGTTGAAAATGCGGTCGGTTGTAAAGTTTGTAACTTGCACAGGCGCAGAGCCGTCAATCGCTTGTTGCCAGATGTTAGAGACACCATTGTCGAGAGTAATGTAGCTGATGGCTCGCCCGTCCGGTGTCCATTGCAGATTTTGTTTCCCGTAATCAAACGCTTGCAGGTTTGCATCAAACATTTTAGTAATTTCACCGCCGCTAAATGGTATCAGCGCAATTCTTTGACGATATTTGCCTTCTTCCATTCTTCCGAAAGAGAAAGCTATTTGTTTGCCGTCAGGCGAAACCGTCGGTGAAAACGGGATTATGTTTTTCGTTAATTGGACGGGATCGCCGCCGTCAATCGAAACTTTATAGAGGGAAGCCGGTGGATTTTGGTCAGTAAATCCTTGATAAATTATCCATTTCCCATCGGGAGAAAAGTTCGGCAATAAATCAGCTTTTTGGGTTAACTGCTTTTTGCTGCCGTCGCTTATCTCCATTCGCCACAAGCCTAGTTTTTCCTTTATCGTATTTTGATAAACAAGATAGCGTCCGTCAGGTGAAACCGCTGGCGATCCGGCATTGGTTGTCAGTTGTCTGGAATTGTTCCCGTCTGCTCCGACGACCCACACTTCATCTTTTCTATCCGGTAAAGAATCATAAACAATTTTGCCATCGGGCAGCCAGCAAATTCCCAATATGCCGTCATATTTATTAGAGCCGAATGTTATTTGTCGCAGACGATTACTGTCATCGGCTGGCATCATCCAAAGATGCGCTGTTTTTTCGAGTTTGACGGAAACCAGAGAATTACCGTCAGCCGTTAAGCTGACGTTGGTGTAATTACTCAAATCCTTTGTAATAGTGCGCGTTTCGCCGCCCGGATACTGAACCTGTTGAATTTGGGTTAACCCAGCGTCTCCATCCATATCCGCCGCCACAATTAATAGACTTTTCCCGTCGGGCATCCACGTTACCTGTCCAATAATATTAAACAAGAACGGCGACGGTATCAGCGTGACAGTTCCATCGGCAACCTGCACCGCCAAAATTTCTTTGTTAAAATACTTCTCACGATTTAGGCGGACACAAGCGATAATTTTTCCGTCCGGCGACCACGCTATTTTCGAGTCGAAAATATCTTCCCGTGAAATTAGTTCCCGCTGATTTGTTCCGTCGGCATCGGCAATGATAATTAAGTTCTCTTGCCGGGTTGCACCCTGAATGCGGCGAAAGCGGCGAAAAGCGATTTGCTTTGCGTCGGGAGAAAAAGTCAATCCGCCATATATATCATCCAGGACTTTGCCGGGTGTTCCGCCCAAAACCGGAATTTGATACAGAGAATTTTTGGAATTGTAATAAACGTGATTATTGTCGGGCGAAAACTGCAAGCTGGAAAATACGTTTTTGTCGGGCGGCAAAAGTTGAACTGTGCTTTCGCTGGCAATATGCCGCAGCCAAATACTTTGTTGTCCGCCGTCTTCCAAAACATAAACGACATATTTACCGTCGGGAGAAATCGCGGCGGTTGCGGCTTTTCCGACTGCCGTCAGTCTGGTTGATTTTTGCGCCTGAAAATTCATTGGAAAGTATTTCATAAAATTATACCAAACATAGACGATTCCCGCCGATGCGATAATCAATGCCGTCAACAACGCGAACATTGCCGGTTTGTGTCGTTTAATTCGTTGCGAAAAATTGCTTAAAGCTTCGGCTGTTTGTTTGTTTCCGTCGCCCGCCGTCGCTTGTAAAATCTCCGCCGCATTTTCTGAATCGGGCGAGTAAGAATTTTCCGAAACTTTTTGATTGACTGAATATTCGCCTATTTCGTTCTCCGACGGATTTGTTTTCAGAGTTTGGATTTTTGCCGTTTTATTTTCTTCCAAACAGAGAGCGACGGCTTCTTCCAATTTTAGTTTGCGTCCTTGCTTGTAAAGTTTGGCGAAGTCGGCTTCGGAGAGCGCGGCGCGAACTTTTCCAAGATATTTGAGGCAAAAATCGCGGTGTTGAGTCGCCGCTTCGTAACCGATAGTTTCGCGCAATTTTTCCGCCGCACCTGCCAATTGTATCGACATTTTCCAGTTTTCTCGTTCGGCGGCGAGCGCGGCAAAGCCATCCAAACAAACAAAAATACGATCTTTATAACCTAAATTTTGGGCAATTATTAAGACATCGCCGTAATATTCCCGCGCCGCTTCATAATTGCCGTTAATGTATGCGACACCGGCGAGATTGAGAAGGCTGTAGCAAATGCCGCTTTCGTTACCGACCAATCTGAAATTCGTCAAAGACTCTTCAAAAAGCGGGCGTGCCGTCGCGGTGTCGCCGACATCGAGTGCTAAACCTCCAAGCCCGTTGAGCGAGGCGGCGATTCCGAGTTTGTCGTTTAACTCGCGGTGGATTGCTAATCCTTCTTCGTAAAATTTTCGCGCCGCCGTATAGTCGCCTTGCGTACACGTTACTATTCCCAAACCTCGCAGCGACTCGGCGATTCGCCGTTTGTCACCTGCCGTTCGACCTTCCGCCAAATCTTCTTCAAAAAATTTCCGCGCCGTTTCGTAATCGCCTTGAATTGCCGCCAAATAGCCAAGCCCGTTCAATAACTTGAAACGCACGGCGGCGGGCAATTTGTCGCCTTGTTCTAAGGCGGTCTCCAACCACTCGCGCCCTTCCGTCAGGTGGCTGTGATTAATCAAGTAAATTCGTATCGCCGCCGCCAGACGCGCCGCCATTTCCGCTTCATTTTCAAACAACCATTGAAGCGCATCTCGCAAATTATCGTGTTCATCTTCCAGACGGTTGAGCCATTCGCCCGCTTGCGCGGTTTGCAAATGCAGACCGGCTTCTTCTCCGAGCGCGAGAAAATATGCCGCGTGACTGCGCCGCATCGCTTCCGTTTCATTGTTTTTCTCTAAAGATTCGAGCGCGTATTCACGAACCGTTTCCAGCATCCGAAAGCGCATCTCGCCGCTCGATTGTTCTTTTGAGACGAGCAAACTTTTATCAACCAGAGATGTGATGCCGTCTAAAACAGTCGGCAGTAGGCGGTTGGCAGTTGGCAGTAATTCGTTATTGCTTGGCAGCGAATTTTTTTTAACGCTCTCGTCAATGAACTGTTCCTGACTGCCTTCTGCCAACCGCCTACTGCCTACTGCCTCCGCCGCTTCAAACGTAAATCCGCCCGCAAACACCGCCAACCGCCGAAACAGACGCTTTTCATCTTCCGTGAGTAAATCGTAGCTCCACGCCACCGCGCCGCATATCGTTTGCTGTCGCGCGGGCAAATCTTTAGCTCCGCCGGTTAAAAGCTGCAAACGATTTTCGAGCTTGGCGAGAATCATTTGCGGCGAAATAATCTTCACCCGCGCTGCGGCAAGTTCTATCGCCAGCGGCAAACCGTCAAGGCGAGCGCAAATTTCCGCCACGCTCCGCGCATTGTCTTCCGAAAGAGCAAAGTTTGCTCTGGCATTCCGCGCTCTTGCGACAAACAACTCGACGGCTTCATATTTTTGTAAATCCGCAAGCAAGTCAGAATCGCCTGCACGCAAGTAATCGTCAAACAAATCTTCCGACGGTAAAGCGAGCGGCGGAACGACAAACTCGCGCTCCGCCCGCAAATGCAAAAGCACGCGGCTGGTAATTAAAATTTTTAGTTTGTCGGCGGCGTGGATTAACTCCGCAATGTTCGGCGCGGCGGCGATTACCTGCTCAAAATTGTCAACGACAATTAACGTCTGTTTATCGCGGAGGTAATCTTTCAAAATTTCAAGAATCGGTTTGCCGCCCGATTCTTTTACGCCGAGCGGCTGCGCGATTGCAGAAGCGACGAGTTCGGGATTCGTAACAGAGGCAAGTTCGATGAAAAACACGCCGTCTTTGAAATCCGTCAGCAGCGATTGCGCCGCAGCTTGCGCCAGCCGCGTCTTTCCCGTTCCGCCGATGCCCGTCATCGTTATCAACCGCACATCGCCGCGCTTTAATAAATTTCCGATTTCTACGATTTCCTTTTCGCGTCCGACAATCGGCGAGAGATTTTCCGTAAGATTATTCGGCGCAAGTTTCGGAGTTTTTTCGGGAACTTCCGCCTTGAAAATTTGCGTTTTGTTTTCCGCTTGTTTGTTTGGCGATGAACTGTGTTCAAGTTCGGCTTCAAAATTCAGACGCTTCTGTAAACTTTTCAAATCGGCGAGCAAGCCTGTCATCGTTTGATAACGCTCGTCTTTGTTTTTCCGCAGCGTTTTGGCGACGATTCTCTGCAATTCATCCGGCACGCTTTCGGCGAAACGTGAAAGTGGCTGCGGCTCTGAATTTATCAAGTTCGCAAAAGTTTCCGACATCGAATCGCCCGCAAACGGCGTTCTGCCCGCCATCATTTCATAAATCACTACGCCCAAACTAAAAATATCCGTCCGTGCATCAACCCGTTCGCCTTTCGCTTGTTCGGGCGACATATAACTGATTGTTCCCAAAATGATGCCTTTCGCCGTTTCATTTTGTCTGACGGTTTCATCTTCAAAACCGACGACTTTCTGTTCGATGAGTTTCGCTAAACCAAAATCGAGAATCTTCACAAAACCATCGGGACGAACTATTATATTTTCCGGTTTGATGTCGCGGTGAACGATGTGCGCCGTGTGCGCGGCGGTCAAAGCGTTGGCGATTTGAATTGAAAAATCTAAAACTTCCGACAATTCCAATGGCGATTCTTTGAAAATCTCGCGCAAGGTTTTGCCTTCGACAAACTCGCTGACGATATAATGCGCGTCTTCGCTCTCGCCGATTTCGTGAACGACTAAAATGTTCGGATGATTCAAAGCGGAAGCGGCTTTGGCTTCCTTGATAAAACGGTTGAGATTCGATTCGTGGCGGCTGAATTTTTCGTTGAGAAACTTGACGGCAACTTTTCGGTCGAGCTTTTTGTCTTTGGCGAGATAAACCTCGCCCATTCCGCCCGCGCCGATTTGCCGCACTATTTCGTAATGCGCGATTGTTCGCCCGTTTTCGAGATTGTTTCCTTTAACAATCAGGCTGGCGAATTTTTCAGCGGCGGGCTGTTCCATAAAACTATCGTCCTTAAACGAGGCGAGCAGATTTTCGACTTCGCGGCGCAAAACATTATCTTCGGCGCAGGTTTTATCGAGAAATCTTTCGCGCTCGTCGGGCGCAAGTTTCAGCGCGGTATCAAATAAATCTTTAACTTTTCGCCAGTCTTCCGGGTTCATCTTTTAGTCGGTCTTCGGTCTGCAAAAGGTTCGCTGAGCGGCGGACTTGCCGATTAATTCGCACAAAAACGGGCAAACCGCCGTTTGGCAATGTATTTTTTTCTTATTACGCGACTCGGAATCGGTGCTTATTCACATCTTCCCGTAACCTCATTCCAAACTTGTCCCGGCTGGCATTTGTTGCCGCCTTTACCCTGCCACACGCTTCTTAAAAGCTCTGTTTCTTCCCTTGCGAACCGCTTCATTTCGATGTCGGTGCTCGCGCTCATAATACGGAAAATCGCATTTGTTTGAATCGCCGCTAAGGTGCGGTAGAAGTTAATCATTTCTTCGCTTTTTGCTAATTCATTTGGATCGGGCATTGTTTTATTTCTCCTTGTTTTTATTTAAAATTCTCGAACATCGAGATTGTGCTAATCTCCTCTTGTTTGTCAAAGAAAATCGTCTTGCCGTCGGGCGCGAACGCGAGACTCCCGAAAAAGAGTCTGGAGTTGCCGTTGGCGGTTATTTTTTTTGGTTCGCCGCCGTTTGTTGCGGCTGTCCAAATGTCGTCCTTGTCATTTTGGCGAGCGGTGAACGCCACCGTTTTGCCGTCGGCGGAAAGCGTCATACTCAAGGCGTAAATATTTTTGAATGTCGTCACGATTCGATTATCGCCCGTCGCGGAAACTCGCAGGAGTTTGACATCTAAGGGATTCGATTTCATCACGCCGTCGGTCATTTCTAAAAAAATCTCATCGCTCGCAGCCGACCAGCCGAGCAGACGCAAGCTCGCGGTCGTGGAGAAAATTTCTTTGGGCTTTCCCTGTTTTACAAGCCAAATGCTCCAAATTGGCTTTTGCGCTTTTTCCGCAGGCTTTTCAATCGAAACATAAACGATTTGTTCGCCGTCCGGCGACCAGAGCGGAGAATTGTAAAGCGCATTCGGATTGTCGTTGTTTATTTGATTAAATGTTTCGGGCGATTCAGTAGAAGCCGCCCGGACGTTTTGTTTTTTTGAATCGAGATAAACAAATTGACCGCCTTCGGGCGACCAATCGAAATCGCCGATTTCGCCGCGATTAACCGGCAGCATACTAAATGAAGGCTGATGAACGCCGCCCGTCGTTAGCTGTTTTTCTTCGCCGCTCGCGGCATCAACCAGCCAGAGATTGTATTTTTGTTCCGCTTCCTGCCAGCGCAGAAACGCAATGCGGCGGCTGTCGGGCAGCCAGCGCGCGTTGTAACCTTTGAGCGAAAGCAAGATTGATTGATTGACTAATGATTTGACGACAATTGAAGATTCGCGCAAAAACGGAGTCAAATGCGGCGCGGCGTTTGTTTCAAAGAGAATTGATTTGCCGTCGGGCGCGGGCGCAGTCCAAAATTCCGATTCGATGCCCGTCGCCTCTTCAAATTCTTCGCCGCTCTCGATTTTTACGCCGCTGATGTCAGACCTTTTTTCCCAGGTTGTATAGAAAATTTTCGTTCCGTCCGCCGAAACGTCAATCATTTCATATTCGCTTTCGCCGCGCGTAACTTGTTCCGGCGGGCTGCCGTCGGCGTAAGCAAGATTGGTTTGACTGCGATTGTCCCGAATGGCATTGTATAAAATCCGCTTGCCGTCCGGGTGCCAGCGCGGGCGCATTTCCTCGTCTTTATCATCGGTCAAACGCCGCGCCGCGCCGCCGTTCATCGGTGTCATCCAGACATCTTCTTGCCCGTCGCGGTTGTCGCAATAGGCGATTCGGTCTTCGTCCGGCGAGAGGCTGAAATATCTCTCGGCGGAAGGCGAAACGGCAAAATCGGTTATTTGCGCGGTTTCCCGCGTCGCTAAATCGAGTCGAAAAAGATTGCCGCCGAGTTCATAAAAAATTGCCGCGCCGTCTTTTGACCAATGCCGCAGAGAGATATTGCCTTCACCGATTATTTTGAGCGGAACTGCCGCGCCGCCCAGCGACGGGCAAACGTAAATGCCGGATTTGCCTTCGCGCAGCGAAGCGAACGCGACGCGCCGGTCGTCGGGCGACCAAAGCGGGCTGAAATTAGTCCATTCGTCTTTGGTAACGCGAATGTCCTCACCGTCGGCGGTTTGCTTGACGTAGATGCCTTCATTCGCTCCGTTTTGCGTCGAAGAATAGGCAATCATTTTGCCGTCGTGCGAAACGCGGTAATCCGTATAGACGCTGCCCGCCGCGCCGGTTTTCCACGAAACCAGCCGAACCGGGCGCAGAGCGTCGAACGAATGTGAATCGCCGGTTTTTTTGAATTGCCACGCCCACCAAACCGCCGCGCCGATGAGCAGGAAAATCGTCAAAGCGGGCAGAACGGCTGAACGGTGGAGCCGGGCGGTTTTGGATTTCGCCGTTTGTTCGTTTCCGAATGATTCGGTTTCCGGCGCGACGCCGATGCCCGGAGTCGAAGTTTTCCAAAAATGAAATCCGCGTGATTTCCGAAAAAAACGCGCTGTTTCGCGTGAAAACATTCGCCCGAACGACCAGCCCGAAACTGTTTCCGTTTGATGCGGTTTCGTAAATTTGCCGTTCGTTTCCGGCAGAAAATCGCCGCTTTGCCGCGCGTCGCGCAAATCCCGCGTCAAATCATTTGCCGTTTGATAACGCTCGTCCTTGTTTTTCATCAAAGACTTTTGCACGATTGGCTGGAGTCTTTCGGGAATGCGCGTCCAATCCGGCTGGTCGTTGAGAATCGCGGAAATCGTTTCGGCGTTGCTTTCTCCGTCAAAGGCTTGTTGTCCGCACAACATTTCGTAAAACATCGCGCCGAAACTGAAAATGTCGGTTCGCGCATCGAGCCGTTTGCCGCGCAATTGTTCGGGCGACATATACGGCACAGTTCCCATCACCGCGCCGGAACTGTTCAGCCTTTGCGCCGTTTCCCCGTTGCTTTCGGCTTCGACGAATTTTGCCAGACCGAAATCCAACACTTTCGCCTGCCATTTTTCGTTGACGATAATGTTAGCGGGTTTGATGTCGCGGTGAATGATACGATGCGCGTGTGCTTCAGCCAGAGCGTCGGTAATTTGAATCGCCAAATCGAGCGATTTTTCAACGCCCGGACGTTTCGCCAAAACATCCGCCAATGTTTCGCCTTCGACGTATTGCATAACGATAAAACTGCCGTCGTCGGTTTCCGAAATTTCGTGAATCGCGCAGATGTGCGGATGGTCGAGCAATGCCGCCGCTTGCGCCTCGCGCAGAAGCCGCCGGTTGCCTTGATTATCCGATGATAAATTTTGATGCAGAACTTTGAGCGCGACTTGGCGATTTAGTTTTGTGTCGGTTGCCAGATAAACTTTGCCCATTCCGCCCGCGCCGATTTGCCGGATGATTTCGTAATGCCCGATTGTTTGTCCGCTTTCAAGATGGTTTCCTTCGACAATAAGACCGGCGAATTTTTGAGCGGCGGGCTGTTCCAGAAAGCTATCGTCTTTAAACGAGGCAAGCAGGTTTTCGACTTCGCGGCGCAAGACGTTATTTTCGGCGCAGTTTTCATCGAGAAATCTTTCGCGCTCGTCGGGCGCAAGTTTCAGCGCGGTATCAAATAAATCTTTAACTTGTTGCCATTCGGTGCGGTTCATTGTTTTCTTAAAAATTGTTTTCACGCTAAACAGGCTAAAGAAAGTTTTGCGACATTTTGTTCTATGTTCAGAGTCCACGCTTGAGCGTGTTTCCGCCGCGCTTTGCGGGCGGAGCAAAGTGCGTTCCGCGTTTGGACTCTGAACTTTTCAAAATAAATTAAAACTTTCACTCACCTGCTTACCTCGTAATTTCCTGACGCAGCCAGGTTTTTGCCATAGTCCAATCGCGTTTGACGGTTGCCGTCGAAATTTTCAAAACTTCCGCCGTGTCTTCGATATTCAAGCCGCTAAAATAACGCAGCTCGACGATTCGCGCCTGTCGTTCGTCCAATTCGGCAAGTTTATTTAAGGCTTTGTCGAGCGCGAGCAAATCCACGTCGCGCTCTTCGACGGCAACGGACAAGGCTTCTTCGAGCGGGAGATTTTCTTCCGCGCCGCCGCGTTTGCGGCGATGACGGTTGACGGCATAATTAACTAGAATACGCCGCATCATATTTGCCGCCAAACCGAAAAAATGGGCGCGGTTTTGCCAATCAACAGACCGTTGGTCAATCAGCCGTAAATAAGCCTCGTGAACAAGCGCGGTAGTTTGCAGCGTGTGGTTTGAGCGTTCGTGGTTGAGATAACTATGCGCTTGGCGGCGGAGTTCTTCATAGACAAACGGCACGAGTTTGTCCATCGCTTCACGGCTGCCGCCGCGACACGCCTTTAACATTTCGGTTATTTCTCCGCGTGAAGCCTCGTTCATCAGGAAATCTCCGTCGTTGGTAGAGAAAATTGGATTGCTTCGCAATGATAAAACAAATCTCTTTCCAAGTCAAAAAAATTTGAAACTTTACAATCTGCGGATTTTCCTTTCGACGACTTTCTCAAACAATTCCAAACAATTTCAAAAAAACGTGAGCCGATTTTGTGCTAACCGTTGCGTTAATAAATAGAGGCGCAAAAACAAGCATTTTGAGAATTATTGCGCGTCTGAAAAATTACGTGCTTAAAAACTACAACTAAATTCAAAAATTGAAGAATTAAGGAGAATACAATGAAGATACTGAAGATAATAAATTGTCTGGTGGCAGCGATTCTCGCCACCGGTTTAATTCTTACTCCTACAGTCGCAAATGCCAACTGTAGAATTTTCCAACATAGAGATTATGGTGGATTAGGGTATACCTTGAATCATTTGGAGAGAATGATCATGGTGAAAGGAGAGAGTATTGGCTGCACAACCAATGATCACGGCGGAGGGTGTGAAAGCATTATCTACAACGCCTCTTGGAATGACCAGATTTCTTCGTTCAAAGTGACTTCCGGCTGTACTCTCACTTTATGGCAACACATTAACGAGGGTGGTTCCCGATTCCGGTCTTCAAGAAGCTACTTGTATGTCGGTAGTCGCTGGAATGATCAGGCTTCTGAAGCCCTCTGTACATGTCCCTAATAGTTAGGTGTGCTGGGCGGTAGATGCTTCTTGATAAGAAGTTCAAAATTTCGAGTTCGATTAGCATCTTCGCCGTACCTGATTTTCAATTTTCAGCTAAGGAGATGGCATGATGAATTGAACGGGGGCGATTATACTCTGATGTTGAAAGACGTTGGAGTAGAGAGGCAAGAAGCTGAACATTTTCATGTGGCATGATGACCACGTTAAGGAGATTAACTCCA
>JBPCPU010000190.1:0-12961 GCA_050998795.1 Pyrinomonadaceae bacterium | reverse complement strand
TTGCATAAAAATCGTCATCAATTTTCGGCGCGTCCGTTTCGTAAACGGAGTTCGGTCCCCCGGAAAGAATCACGCCTTTCGGTTTTCTCTCGATGATTTTTTCGAGTGGATAATGAAACGGCTGAATTTCGCAATAAACGCCTTGCTCGCGCACGCGCCGCGCGATAAGTTGCGTGTATTGCGAGCCAAAATCAAGAATTAAGACGACTTCGTGTTGAATGGACAAAGAAATATCTCCGAGAAAGTATTTTTTCAATCTTAGACCCAAAATTATAAATCACAAATTAACCTACTTCTGAAAAATCTATTGCGATTCTGATGTAGTGTCCTAATTCTATATTGCTGAGTAAAATTTCCAAATTAACTTTAAAAACCGGGACGATATTTTAATCATTAAGGACGGATTCAAAAAAGCCGACCGCGTATCACTTTTGAAAATGGTTTTTTAATCGATTTTCCGTATAATTACTAGCAATACTTCTTTACTTGATTAAGAAAGGGATTATATGAAAAATATTAAGTTTATTCTTTTAGTTGCTGCCTTCATATTACTCAATTTTGATTCAGTCTTAGGCTGCGTTTGTGTTCCGACAACTACGCTTCAGAAAATTGAACAAGCTCAATCCGTATTTTCCGGTAAAGTCATTGGGCGAACAGCGACTAAAATACGATTCAAAGTTCAGATGTGGTGGAAGGGCGCTCGTTACTCCGAAATTTCGCTATATTCAGACAGTAAAGTTATTACCAGCTGTGATATATCGTTCAAAAGCGGTGAAACGTACTTGATATATGCTTTCACTTCTAGTCCCGGAAATAAACTTGAAACTAATTTATGTGCCGGAACAAAAAAATTAACGTCAGCCGATGAGGATTTAAAAATACTTGGTAGAGGAAAGCCGCCAACTCTTAAAATGCCCCGAATTCGGAAAAGGCGAGGCAGTTAGACAAAATGTTTTTTTCTGATTACCTATAAATCTGTTAAAAATTAGTTGACATATTTTAATAGATTAAGTATTCTTATGAATGTTATAAATATTATTTCTTTCTTCGCAGTTTCCTATCTTTTCGCAACTATCACGTTCATAACTTTTTGATATGATAACGTTTGATGGAATTGCAGTTTTTTTACATTAGTTTTATTCATAATTGGCATAATTAATAAATCTGACAATCAGATTTATAGTTTCAGTAAAACATAAAAATCAAAATCACATAAGGAGTTAGATGAATTCAAAATTGCAAACTGTTAAATTAATCGTATTGGTAGCCTTTTTCGCGGTTGCCATCTTCCCAATTAATTCGTACGCCAACCATTCTTGGAATAACTACCACTGGGCGCGAACCTCGAACCCGTTCACGCTGACGGTGGTCAACAGCAACACCTCGGACTGGGACGGCTACTTGAATACTGCGAACACAGACTGGTCGCAATCGTCCGTAATGGACTTGGTCTCGGAGCAGGGCATCGAATCGTTAAATTCCCGCAAGAGATGCACGATGATCGCCGGGAAGATCCGCTCCTGCAACGCCGCGTACGGCTCCAATGGCTGGCTTGGTCTCGCGTCGATCAACATCACTGGCGGCGTGCATATTACGCAGGGTTCATCCAAAATGAATGATACATATTTCAACACGTCTACATACAACAACCCGAATGAAAAATTGCATGTAATGTGTCAGGAAATCGGTCACACATTCGGTCTCGGTCACACGAGTGAAGACGGCTCTTCGCAGAACACCTGCATGGACTACTTCTCAAACACTGGCGCGAATGCCGGCAGTACGCTCAGCACACATCCGAATCAACACGATTTCGATATGCTGGCGAGCATCTACGCTCATCTCGACACCAGTACAACCATTGGATCCACCGCTTTTGGTTCGTCAGCTTCAGAAGTAACGGACAACCCGAACAGCTGGGGCATGCTTAGAAGCCAATCCGCAAACGGTCGCAGTTCAACCTATGAAAAAGAACACTCTGATGGTTCTAAGACAGCCACGCACGTCTATTGGACTGAAGAAGCGGCGGAAGTTTGTCCTGGTTGCGACCACCGATATCATGATGTCCACTAATTGAGAGCTATCTAAGAAAAAGTATCTTAATCAAAAAAGATAGCAACGTTGTCTACTTTTATTTATCGGGCTGAAGAGTCATAGGATAATGGTCACAGCAATTACAAAGACAATAAAAAGGCTAAAGCAAATGCTTTAGCCTTTTTACATGTTATTGAAATGGTTTCCTTAATTAAGGTAGAAAAAGTAGAAAATTTTTTTGCGTAAGATGGGTTACAATTATCAAATGTTTCATAAAATTTACGACTCGCTTTTAACTCTCGCCTATCCTCAAGCCTGTCAAATTTGTGAAAACAGTGTCGAAAATTTAGCTGACGGCGTTGCCTGCCGGTCGTGTTGGGAAAAGACGCAGATTTTTTCCGGCGCAGAAACTTTGTGCGGCAAATGCGGACGCTTTTTGCAGGCAAAACTAACAACCTTTGAAACTTTTTGCCATCTGTGCGATGAGCATTTTTACGATTCCGCACTTGCCGTCGGCACTTACGAACACGCGCTTTCGGCTTCGGTTCTCAATCTCAAACGAGAACCGTTTGTTGCCAAACATTTGCAAAATCTTTTTGTTGAGCGTTATCAAAATTCCGATTTTCAAAACATTTCCTTAATAATTCCTGTTCCACTCTCGAAAAAACGCTTTTTTGAAAGAGGATTTAATCAAGCCGCTGTTTTAGCTAAAATTTTAGCCAAACGAACAGACATAAAACTTGACGAACAAAGTCTCATCCGCAAAATTCATACGCCGATGCACCGCGCTGCAATGGATAATAAAGCGCGTGAAATGAGCGTCAAAAATGCTTTTGAAATCAAACGTCCGAAACTTATCGAAGGCGAAAGGATTTTATTGGTTGACGATGTTTTTACTTCCGGCGCAACCGTTTCCAACTGCGCTAAAATCCTGAAAGAAAACGGCGCGAGTCAGATTTATGTTCTTACGCTGGCGAAAACTTTGTAAATCAAATGAATCGTCATTTTTTTCAATGAACAGTCGTTTTATATAAAAATTCGGTTGACGTTTCAATTAGATATGTATATCGTATTTTCTGTTCCTTAATTTAATCGGTAATTTTTATTTGATTTCTTTGCTTTCCTAAATACTAAAATTTAATTTCTAAGGAGTTGACCGATAATGAATAAATTTCGTGCGTTTGCGGCTATTTTAAGTTTCGCCGCAATTACTATGGTGGTTTTTGGAATCAATTATGTTTCCAATGCTCAGTCTGCCGAGCGGGATGAGCAAACGAAAACCATCGAACCTGTTTTTGTGAGAGGCGATAGGCTTTGCGGAACCGACCACGACCCGAAAAAAATTGCGGCGGCGGAAACGGATTTTGCCCTGCGTTTGGATAAATTGCGAGATTATCCGAGTATGGAAGTTTCGGGCGGCGTGATAAATGTTTATTTTCACGTTGTTAATAAAGGTTCGGGAATCAGCAACGGCGATATTCCGCAATCAATGATTGATGCTCAGATGAATGTTCTGAATGCGGCTTATTCCGGTTGGGGTTATTCGTTTAGCCTGGCTGCGACAAACATTGACCGCACGACCGATGCAACCTGGTATAACGGTTGTTACGGCACATCGGAAACGGCGATGAAAAATGCTTTGCACAAAGGGACAGCAAGAGATTTGAATGTTTATACCTGTAATCCGAGCAACGGTATTTTAGGTTACGCTACATTCCCGTCCGGTTATAACAGTGCGCCGCTTAAAGACGGTGTTGTTTTGCTTTACAGTTCACTGCCGGGCGGAAGTGCTGTGCCGTATGATGAAGGCGATACGGCAACGCACGAAGTCGGACATTGGATGGGTTTATACCATACTTTCCAAGGTGGCTGCTCAGGAAACGGAGATTATGTAAGCGACACGGCAGCGGAAAGAAGCGAGGCTTATGGTTGTCCGGCAGCGCGAGATACTTGCACCGGTAAACGATATCCGGGACTTGACCCGATAACCAATTTTATGGATTATACGGATGATTCCTGTATGTTTGAATTTACAAGCGGTCAGGATACGCGGATGGATTCCCAATACACATCTTATCGCTATAATCAGTAGGATGTATTTAACTTTAGTTACAGGCGGAAAGTCTTTTCGAGGCTTTCCGCCTTTTTATTTACCCGCTTTTCAACTAAATACTTTCAGCCGCCACATTGCGTTGTTCGCTTCGCACCCTGATAAGCGCGGTGATGACAAGATAAATTGCCAAAGCAATCAGCGTCAGCGAAGCCAAACCGTTGACGAATTTAATATCGAAACCGTTTGACGCTTGAAAATTTCCGGCGACCAGACTTCCCAATGCCCAAAGCGTTATTACAAGGACGAAAAGCATCGGCAAAAGCGTGAACGCAATGCGTTGCCGGGCTTGATAAAGCCACATTGTTATTGAAAGCAAAGATAAAGCCGCCAGCAATTGATTAGACGCACCGAACAATGTCCAGAATTCAACCCAACTTCCCTTCGGTGCAATTGTTACACAAACAAACGGCACAAAAATTGTCGTCAATGTTCCGATAATTGCTCCGATTTTGCCTTTTAAGCCGAACAATTCCTGCACGATATATCTTCCCAAACGCAAACTGACGTCAAGCGTGTCAAAAACAAAAGTGGAAAAAGCCATCGCGCCGAAGGTTATCGCAAACGGCAGGTTTTCCCTGCCGATTATAATTGTCAAAAAATTGCCGATGCCGTTGCCGTAAATTTTACCGGGCGAAATGCCGCTCGACGCTTCCGACGCAATAATCATAATCGTAACGAGCGCGATGAAGGCGACAAAACCTTCGGCGAGCATCGCGCCGTAGCCGACGGCGCGCGTGTGAGATTCCTTAGCAATCTGTTTGGAAGTTGTTCCCGAACAAACAAGACCGTGAAAGCCTGAACACGCGCCGCAGGCAATAGTTACAAATAGAAACGGAAAAAGCGTTCCGGTCATTCCGCCGATGTCAAAAGATTTGAAAGCGGGCTGCGCGATTTCGTAGCCGCCGAAGAAAATGCCGATAATTCCGATTGCCAAAGCCGTGTACAAAACAAAACCGCCTAAATAGCCGCGTGGTTGAAGCAATGCCCAAACCGGAACGAGCGACGCGATAACGCAGTAAATCAAAATCAAAACCGACCAGGAAACGTGGTCGAAAAGAAGCACGGTGGAAAATTTTGTGCCTAAGTAAGAAAGCGCAAACGTCAAAGGCACAAAAATAATCGTCGAAAGCCAAAGCGGTGGTTTTAAGTATTTTTCCACCAAACCCAAAACAATCGAGAGTCCAAGATAAAGAACGCTGGCAATTGCCACTGCGCCGCCGGCGTTAAAATTCTCGATGCCTTGCAATTCTTCCGTTCCCGAAACGAAAGTTCCCGCCGTGATGTCCGTAAAGGCGACAATAACGTAAATCAGAGCAATCCAGATAAACGCCATCATTGCGCGACCTGCGCCGTTCCCAAGTTTTTCGCGTGTGATTTCGGCAATCGAAGTCGCGCCGTGCCGCACGGAGGAAGCAAGCGTTGAAAAATCGTGAACCGCGCCGATTAAAACCACGCCCAGCGCAATCCACAGCAAACACGGCAGCCAGCCGAAGTATTGACACGCGATAATCGGTCCCGCGATCGGTCCCGCCGCCGCAATTGCCGAAAAATGCTGTCCGAATAAATAAAACGGGCGCGTCGGCACAAAATCTTCGCCGTCGTTGACCGTATTTGCGGGCGTTTGGCGTGTGTCATCAAGTTTGAATTGTTTTGCAATCCAACGCCCGTAAGCGAAATAGCCAAAAACGAGCCACGATAAAAAAACAATTGCCAGAAGCGTCAGCATAAATTGTCTCCGTTATTCCGAAAAGATTGGAAGCAAAATAAATTTACGATGTTTCGGGCAAAAACAGCAAATAAAAAATTCAACAACAAATAAACATAGATAAAGACAGACGTAGAAAAACGATTTTATCAGTATCCATCCGTAGTTATTTATGGTTAAATTTTTGTATGAAAGACGAAAAATCTCTGCAGGAAACCTACGCGCCAAACGGCATCTGTTTTGGCTGCGGCGCAGCAAATGAAAAAGGTTTGCGAATCAGAAGTTTTCCGAACGGCGAAGAAATTACGGCGGAATGGAAAGCGGAAGAACATCACCAGGCGTTTCCCGGAATGCTCTCGGGCGGAATCGTCGGCACATTGCTTGACTGTCATTCAAATTGGACGGCGGCGCATTATTTGATGAAGAAAAACGGTAAAGACGCGCCCGACTGCACCGTTACGGCAAACTATTCCGTCAAACTTTTGCGCCCGACACCCAGCGAGGCGACGATAAAATTGATTGCGCGGGTTGTCGAATCATCCGACGCCAGCGCAACAGTCGAAGCCGAATTGATTGCCAATGATAAAGTTTGTGCAACTTGTAAAGGCTTATTCGTTATCGTCAAAGAAGGTCATCCGGCATATCATCGTTGGTAAATTAACGTCAGTTTGGGATAAGCCGTCGAAGACGGCAATATATTTGTAGCCCACAACAATAGACATTATCGGAAATAAAATATTGACTGATTGTTCAGATTTAGAAAGAATAGTTTGCCCGCGAATAAACGCGAAAAAGCGCGCGCATTTGTCTGAATTACTACAATGTTCCGATGTTTTTCTAAAAATATCTTTTTTTTCGTGTCTTTTCGCCTTCGCGGGCAAATTTCTTATTTCCGATAATGTCTAATAGATGTGGGAAAGCATTGAGAAATCAACGTCCAGCCGTTGAAAACGGCGATATAAACTTATGTCGCTATCTTCGATAGCTTTGTTTGGCGGCTTAATTTATTCCCACAGTTTACACTATGGGCTACAAATATGCGCGTCGGTTTCACCGACTTAAAAATGAATTTATTATCCCGAACTGACGTTATACCAAAATGCGAAATAAAATAAGAAAAAAAAGTGCCGGGAACAATTTCTGTTTCGGCACTTTTTTTGTTTAGAATATTTAAATTATTCTGCGTTTAACGCACTCATTTCAGCCGGTTCAGGCAGTAGAAAACGGCGTGGATTGATTGATTTGTCGTTCAGACGCAGTTCGTAATGCAAATGCGGTCCGGTCGAGCGTCCGGTTGAACCGACAAGCCCGACGGCTTGTCCGCGTTGAATCGTATCTCCGGCTTGAACGCCGATAACTGAAAGATGTCCGTAACGGGTAGTCAAGCCATTGCCGTGGTCAATCTCAACCATATTGCCGTAACCACCTTGCCAATCGGCACTTATGACAATGCCATTGGCTGGCGCAACCACTAAATCGCCTCTTTCGCCGCCTATATCCATTCCCGCGTGAAATTCATACGAACGTCCGCCGAACGGATTGCGCCGAAAACCGAATTCATTATTGATTTTGCCCAAATGCGCCCACATCGTCGGCACAAAAGCCGGATTGCTGGTTGTTTCAATCAGACGAAGTTGAACTTCCATTCCGTTTTCTTCCGCTTCCGATTCAACTACTGTCAATTGGAACGGAACGGCAGGTCCGCCGCTACTTACGGAAAAACTTTCGCTTGAAGCGGGACGGTCATAATTAATTGATGTGTATTCGGCTTTTGGAATGTTTGGGGTTGATTTGATTGGCTGGGCGGTCAAGGTTGCTTCTATCGGGATATTTGTTTCTATTTTTGCAATTGTATTGCTGTTGATAAATCCGGTAAATCCTAATGTAATAAGTCCAAATGATAAAATTAAACTGCCGACGCCGCTATACAAAAGTTTTTTTGAAACTTCGATACGGCGGATATAAATTTTTGTTTTAGTCGTATGTGATAAAAAAAATGTATAAGAACGGTCGTCCTTCTGCATTATGCTTTGCTCCTTAATAGATGATTTCGCGCCGACACCGAAAAGGTTCAGCACGCGGAATCACGATAGCACAGCCAAATGGCGACTTGCGCGAAACCTTGTCAAAAGTATTTATGAAAATAAAAACGCTTTCTTTTTGGGGTTGATTTCCCCTGTTATTCGATTATTTATGAACGGAAAGTGAGAAGGTATCACAAGCCTCCACAAATTGCAAGTATGTTGAATACCTTCGTGACGGCTCGGTTCTGAATTAAAAGCAAATCTTACTTTTCAGCTTTGCGTTTATCCTTCCAGGTTCGGAGAACCATTAGACCGACTCCGAGCAGAAGAGCAACAAAAACCAAAATAACAAATAGTTTAATGGCTGCCGTCAAAAAGCCGATAAAACCAATTATTTGCTTTAATAAAGTGATGATAAGAGCAAGAATAGCGAAAACGCTTCCCCATTTTCCTGCTGCTTTTAACCAAATTGACATAATAAAAATCCTTTCAAACTACTGATTTTTTATAGGATAGTTTCAATTTTTTTAGAACGTCTGAAACTTCCCAATTCCATAATACAAAATTTATCTAAAATTTGCTACCTGTTTTTCCACGTCCGAATGCGCGTTTGGGTTTCAAAATTATTTTGTGAATCAAATTCTTCAGAACGAAAACTGACATCGCTTAGTGCGCCGGAGAATGTCGACGTGTCGGCGCGACTTTCATAATTCGCCCGTTTTTGTTCGGTCTCCTTTGATTTAAAGACATACTCACGCAGTAAATAAATGCCAAAACCGATGAGCAGAATCGGCAAAATTCCTCTCATCAAAAAACGAAAATTAAAAAATGTGTTGAGAAAAAAAGATGCGCCAAGAATGGTTAAGACGATTCCCCAGAGTTTCGGATTGCCCGAAAATCTTTGCACGATAATATCTTCCGCGCCGTCGGGCATCGCGCCGTAACGCATAAGTTGCGCCGTCCGAAATGAATCGAGCGCGGCGAAAAGCCACATTCCGATAAAGCCGAGAACGAAAAGCGGCATTCCGCCCGTTAAAACCGCCATCTGAAAAAGCCCGACGAAAACGGCAAAATAAACTAACGCTTTCATTGTTTGCCCGTTATAAGCCGCGCCGAGTCCGGGACAAACAAGCGAAATAAGCGTGGCAATAAAAGGCGAGGTTTGTCGTTTGACAATCGGAATATAAGAAGATTGTTTGTAATTACGCAGGAGTTCCACGCCCGAAACGATACAATCCTGACAATAAGGAAAGCCTTTGATGCGATGGTCGCACGTCGGACACAGAAGTTTCCCGCAACCATTACAGTTCACAACCGCCACATTTTGATTGTGATAAGCACAATTCATTACTTGTTTTCCTCGTTCACGTAAATTCCTTGAATCGGTTCTTGATTTGATTTTTGTTCAATACTTTTTCCGCTGCCGAGCATAATATCCGCGCCTTCTTTGTAAGTTTGTCCGGCGAGTTCAAAACTTTTCTGATACATTCCGCTAATCGAACCGTCGGCGGAAACCGTTTGGCTGAAAATCAAAGCGGCAAAAGTTATAATCAACGCAATCGGAGCAAGTTGCGGAATCGGAATCGGAATCGGGAAACTCAAACCTCGTAACCACTCAATCGTTTCTGCAAACCGCGAGGCACGAACGCTTCGGGCTTTTTCCGTTCCGATGGTTGCCTGCAAAATCTTCGCGTTTAAGCCTTCGGGAATCGGCAATTCGTCCATTTTATGTGTATAACAAGCAGCAATCGAGCGGACAACCTCACCCGGCAAATCCGTGCATTTTTCACACAAAACGGCGTGGCGTTCCCAGCGATGAAAAATCGGCGCGGGCAAAAATCCGTCAAGATAATCGGTCAGATACTCTTCAAACTGTTCGCAAGCCATCGCCGTTTCAGGCGCGGTCATTGATAAAATTCTCGCTTCAAGATGCGTCATCGAAGTTTTCGGCGGAGAAATTTCACGGCAAAGTTCCAAAGCATCTTTAACTTCATTCAAAAGCGCGTGGCACAACGGGCAGCGCAAAGCATGAACGGCAACCGCTTTGTGTATCGGTCTGTCCAAACCGCCGTCCAAATAATCCGTCAGCAGTTCCTCGAACTCCGAACATTTTAAGATTTTTTCATCCTGGTAACTCATAAAAACTAGACCCTTTGATAAATTCAATACTTCTCAAAACTTTTTTCGATAGCGGCGTTAATGTTCATAATTTTTACCCGCGTCAAATACTGACGACTCTCATCCGGCGTAGAATCTTTGCCAACTCGATTCTGCCGCGATTGATGCGCGATTTAACCGTTCCTTCGGGAATTTTCAATATCTCGACGATTTCCTGATAACTCAACTCCTCAATGTCACGCAAAATAACACAAGTTCGCAAATCGGGCGGCAGTTTGTCAATTCCGTCCTGGACTTGAGCGCAAAGTTCGCGGCGTTCAATCTCTTTATGTGCCGAAGTCCCGACGGCGCGAAGATGAAACGTATGGTCGTCCACATCGTCGGCGTATGTGTTTTGCGGATTGCGTTGCCGATGACGGTAATCGTCAATTATCAAATTTCTTGCCAGGCGCATCAGCCAATTTGCCACATCTCCCTGTTTCGCGTCGTATTGGTCGAGCGTTTTATAAATCCTGACAAAAACTTCCTGCGTCAAATCTTCCGCCGCTTCGACGCTCGACGTAAAACGATAGGCAAGATTGAAAATCCGGCGCGAAAAGCTCGAAACAATTTCTTCCCAAGCCAAACCATCTCCGGCGCGACACCGCCGCACAAGGTCTGCGCCATTATTTGCTGCCACTGCTTTTAATGCTTCCAATATCGGTTTCTCCAATCAGCAATTGCTTTTCATCAAAGGAACAAAACTCAAAAAACCTGCCTTGTCAATCTATTTCTACGAAAGGCAAAAATGAAAAGTTCCAATAAAGATTCTACCAATTTTATCTAATCATCAAGCGATATGTGTTTTAGTTTTACAAAAAATACTGTATCTTGTGTCTTTGCTGCATATTTAACGGAACTGTAATGTGTGCAAAAATAGTTGATAAGTTTGAAGCGGGAAAGAATTATCCACAAGGCTGGTAACAAGCGGTTTGCGAAAATCTATAAAATTCATTTTACTTTTTTTTGTCGCCATATTTATTTTTTGGTTTTTCGGGCGCAATCTGGATTGGACGGAAGTCAGCCAAAGTTTGCGGAAGGCAAACGCTTTATATCTGACTTTGGCGGTCCTGGTTGTTTGTCTGGGTTATCTTTTGCGGGCGGTTCGCTGGCAGGTTTTGCTGGCGCCGATTACCGAAACATCTTTGAAAGAACTTTTTGCCACGACGACGGTCGGTTTCATGGCGATTTTTCTCGTCGGCAGAATCGGCGAAATTGTGCGTCCGATGTGGCTGCCGATGCGCGATAAGCGGGTTCGTCCGTCAACCGCGCTGATAACCCTGGGCGTGGAACGCATTTTCGACCTTGGCTCTCTGATATGTTTTTTTTCGGTTAATCTCCTGTTTTTTAATGTGCCGACCGGACGTGAAACAGAATTGGGATATATTAAATTAGTCGGTAATCTAATGCTTGCCGGCGTCGCAATCGGATTTCTGGCGTTATATTTTTATCAAAAACACTCGGCGCGTTTTATTGATTGGTTTGAACGCAAAGCCAATCAGATATTTATCCCGAAGAAAATTCAAAGAGTTTTTCTCAGTCTGTTTAGACAACTGGCGACGTCGCTGAAGGTTTTGAAGGACTGGCGCGAAATCGTCGCGGTGGTTTTCTGGACAATTCTGCTCTGGTTCTCGATTGCCGTTCCGACGTGGCTGGTTATTCTGGCATTCGGCTTGCCGCTGAGTTTTACAGATTCGCTGTTTGTGATGGGTTGGGCGGCAATCGGTTCGGTCGTGCCGACGCCGGGCGGCGCGGCAGGAGCGTTTCACGCGGTAACGGCGGGCGGTTTGATATTTTTGAATGTCGCGCCGAATGACGCGGCGGCAACTTCGATTGCAATGCACCTGGTTTATTTCGCGCCTGCCGTATTTTTTGGAATTTATTACTTTCTGCACGGCGATATGAGCATCGAGCGTTTTAGAAGTTTGCTTTCATCGGAACACGCCGTTGAAGAAGTCGAACACGAAGATAATCAGTTAGCAGTCAACAGTCAACAGTTATCAATTAATAAAAAATAACTGTTGACTGCTAACTGTTGACTGCTGACTGCTGACTGATAACTGTTGACTGATAACTGATTATGAAATGTCCATTTTGCGGATTTTTAGAAGACAAGGTCGTTGATTCGCGTGAAGCTAAAGACGGCGATTCGATACGCCGTCGGCGCGAGTGCCTGGATTGCAGCAGACGTTTTACGTCGTATGAACGGATTGACGAAATTCCGTATATGGTCGTCAAAAAAGACGGCAAACGAGAACCGTTCGACCGCAATAAAATTTTAGCCGGACTTCTCCGCGCTTGCGAAAAACGTCCGATTTCTGCCACGCAGCTCGAATCAACCGTAGATTTGGTTGAAAAATTCGTGCAGGATTCGCCCGACCGCGAATGCCCGACCAATGAACTCGGCAAAATTATAATGAAACGTCTTAAAGAACTCGATAAGGTGGCGTATGTGCGTTTCGCCTCCGTCTATCTCGAATTTGAAGACGTTTCCGAATTTATGACCGAACTGAAATACCTGGTGAGGTCGCGCGATAAAACGGTTAAACGAAAGCCGAAACGAACTAAAAAGTAAAATTTACTTTTAGGACTTTCTCAAAAACGGGAAAATAGACCGCGGATGACGCTGATTTAGCGGATAAAGACGGATAATTTAATCAAATAAAATCAGCGCAAACCCGCTAAATCCGCGTCATCTGCGGTCTATTCCTATTTTCCCTAATTTTCAAACAAATGTTTTTTCTAAAAATGAGAAAGTCCTAATCAAATATTTATCTCTATGATTATCGGGCGTTTTAACTTTTCATCCTGAAAACCTCGTATATTTGAACTGTTGATTCAACGGCTGGAGACTCCAACCATAAATCAATGCGTAGCGATTTTCGTTGGAGAGGAAGCCGTTTGTAGTCTTGAATTTCTCTTGCAAAC
>JBPCPU010000084.1:0-5017 GCA_050998795.1 Pyrinomonadaceae bacterium | reverse complement strand
AAAGTTTCAAAACAAGCAAAAAGTGTTAATATATCCATTGAAATGAACGGGTCTTTTAGTTGAAATATCGTGCAAAAATAAATCTACTAAAATACTCGTTTCATTTCATCTCTCATCTCAAATTTTCCAATATCTTTTTGGCGAAGGTATTGTATTAATAAAAGTCTTTAAAATATCATGCAGCGGAAATCTAAATAACCGCTGCATGATATTTAGGGCATTTATGAGGAGTTTGATTTTTAAGCTTCTGTGCTTTTTAGCCAAATTTGCTGCGCTAAGTATTAAGGAAAAAAGTAAAAGAGCATGATAAATCTGATTAGAATAAATTCTGACAATTCAGATTTTCGCGCACTCGTCGCTTTGCTCGACCGAGAATTGCAAATTCGGGACGGCGATGAGCATTCGTTTTACGCGCAGTTTAATAAAATTGATAAAATCCGGCACGTTGTCATCGCTTATGAAGACGGCGAAGCAGTTGGCTGCGGCGCGATAAAAGAATATGCGAAAGGCGTGGTGGAAATTAAGCGGATGTTTGTGCGAACGGCGCGGCGCGGGCGCGGGATTGCGAAAAGTATTTTATCGGAGTTGGAAACGTGGGCGAATGAACTCGATTTTTCCGAATGTATTTTAGAAACGGGTTGGAAACAGCCGGAAGCAATCGCGCTTTATCAGAAAAACGGTTACGAAACGATTCCGAATTACGGGCAATACAGCGGTATCGAAAACAGCGTTTGTATGCGAAAGTTAATCCGAGATGACTCCAAAATTTTTTGCAAAACAAGTTGATTTTCGCCGCTGGCTGGAGAAAAATCACGATAAGGAAAGCGAACTGCTCGTCGGGTTTTATAAAGTCGGTTCGGGAAAACTTTCGATGAACTGGTCGCAGTCGGTTGATGAAGCGTTGTGTTTCGGCTGCCTGCAAAAACTTGATTAGTTTTTAGCGTCAAGTGAGCCTTTAGCGCAAACGTGCGAAAAGATTTTTCAAGGTCCGATTGCCGATGCTTTAACGCACGTCGGGCAAATCAATCTTTTGCGGCGAATTCACGATGCGCCTGTGCGCGGCGAAAATTATTTCAGAGCCGAAATCGAAACCGGTCGCGTCGGACAGAAACAATCGGCAAACCGCGTCAAGTTTGATTAATATCCAAATTTTATATTTGATTATTTTCTGCGGTTAGACAAACATTCCGACAAATAATCTATAACAAACTCAAACAAGCCTTCAAAAATAATTTCACAGATAATTTCGACAATACATTCAAGAAACATCGTTTTCCTCGCGCGTTTTGCAAAAGACAAAGACCTCTTGCAAAACGAAATAATAGTTCGTCGCAAAAGGTCTCGATATTTTCTTAGATGAGCCGGGTTGTTTTCGACATAAACAACTGTCTTGACGACTTCATCAAACCCGCGTCGGGCTATCTACTCCCCTAAAATTGTTAAAATGAATTTAGCAAATCGTTTTGCGAAAGACAAGTTTGAGAAAGAGAAAAATGCTGTGTTGTGGTATAGTTAAAAATTTAGAATTTTAAAATACTATTGAATTTATTAAAGGAAAATACTGTGGGAAAAATAGAAATAATACCTCTTGGCGGCATCGGCGAGTTCGGTATGAATTGTATGGGAATTCGCTGCGGCGATGAAATGATTATAGTTGACGCGGGAATGGGTTTTCCCGAAGAAACGCCTTTCGGAGTTGATATTTCGATTCCGAATTTTGATTTTTTGGAAGAACACAAAGACGATTTGACCGCGCTGATTTTAACGCACGGACACGAAGACCATATCGGTGCGCTGCCTTATTTTTTGAAAAGATTCAATTTGCCGGTCTACGGCTCGCGTTTCACGCTGGCTCTGGCGGAAAAGCGTTTGGAAGAACACGATTTGCTTGATTCCGTTTTGCTTCATCGCGTCGAAGCAGGCGACATTGTGGAAGTCGGCAGTTTCAAAATCGAGTTTATTCACGCTTCGCATTCTTTGGTTGATTGTTTTTCACTGGCAATAAAAACGCCGGTCGGCACAATTATTCACACGGGCGATTACAAAATTGACGACACGCCCGTTATCGGCAAACCTTACGATTTGAAAACGCTCGGAAAATACGGCGACGAAGGCGTTTTAGCTTTGCTTTCCGATTCAACTAACGCAACAGTGGCAGGCAGAACTCCTTCGGAAAAAGATGTTATTCCTGCGTTTGAAGAAATTTTCGCGCAATCTGAGGGTAGAATTTTTGTCGCAACCTTTTCCTCTTCGATGCACCGTTTGCAGGTTGTTTTCGATGTGGCGAAGGCTTTTGACCGAAAAGTCTGCGTTCTCGGACGTTCGATGCAGAAAAATGTCGAAATCGCCACCGAACAAGGGCTTTTGATAATTCCGCACAACACGATGGTTGCTCTGGGCGAATCGCGCAGTCTGCTTGACGACGAAATCGTTTATCTCGTTACGGGTTCGCAAGGCGAATCGCGGGCGGCTTTGGCAAATCTGGCAAACGGAACTTATAAAGGAATGGAAATCGAAAAAGGCGATACGGTGGTGCTTTCGGCACGGATTATTCCGGGCAACGAAAAATCAATTTCGCGCCTTATCGGTCATCTGTATAAACGCGGCGCAAACATTATCGAAGAAAAACGCCGCCTGATTCACGTTTCGGGACACGCTTCGCAGGAAGATATAAAAATTATGACCGAAACGGCGCGTCCGAAATACGTCGTGCCGATTCACGGCGAATATCGAATGCTGTTCCGCCACAAGGAATTTATCAAAAATCATATCGAAGGTTATTCGGACGAAAATGTAATTTTAATTGAAAACGGCGACACTTTGGAGATTGATGATTTCGGCGCAAGAATCTCGTCACACGAAGACTTTGGAAAAACATTTATTGATGAAGGCGGTTCTGACGAAATTGATTACGAAATCGTGCGCGAACGGAAAAAACTCGCTGCCAGCGGAATGATTTCGCTCGTCGTAACGATTGACAAAGACACTAAACAATTAAAGAGCGAACCGCAAATCACTGTGCAGGGCGTTGCCGGAATTGACCCGCTCAACGGAATGCTGAAAAACGCGCGGCAATCGGTTGCCGATGTGGTAACGGCGATGAAACGCGAAGATTTTAAGGATAAAAATTGGGCGATGGAGAATTTGCGGATTCATCTGAAAAGATTTATCCAAAAGGAAACAGGTTCAAAGCCTGTGATTGTGCCGACGATTGTTGAGGTTTAAGTTTATGAACGGAAATTTAAGAACAAATACGCAGGTCAGGCGGAAATTTTTCGACTTTGCCGACGACGAAATCTTTTATCCCGAAACCGATGGAGAACCGATGGCTGAAACCGATAAACATCGAGATTTAATTCTTGAATTGATTGAAACTTTAAAGCGTTATTTTTCTAATAAAAAAGATGTTTATGTAACAGGAAACATAATGTTTTATTATCTCGAAGATGTTCCCGAAGAAGTCGTTTCGCCTGATGTAATGGTTGTTTTCGGCGTAAAAAGGCAACAGCGTCGAATTTACAAAATGTGGGAAGAAAAACAATCGCCGTCGGTAATTATCGAAATTGCTTCGCGCAGCACATTCAAAAAAGACCGCACCGAAAAACGCGAGCTTTACGAGAGTTTGGGTGTCAAAGAGTATTTTATATTTAATCCTGAATATCCGAAAACTTTGCCGTCCTTGATAGCTTACCGATTATTAAATAACGAATTTCAACCTCTTAAAGTAGAAAACGGACGGGTTTTTAGCGATGTTTTAGACCTTGAATTGTTTGATACAGGCGATTGGCTGAAGTTTTTTGATATAAAACAGAATAAATTTTTGCTGAATTCTATGGAATTAATTGAAGAAGCTGAAAAACGCGCTCGAAAAGCCGAAATTGAGAACAAAAAACTAAAAGCGAAATTAGCAAAATTAAAGAATGGATAGCAAACAATCTCTCGAACTTTTGCAAAAAACCCGCGTTGAAATTGCGCCCGAAACATTTAATTTTGTTTCTCTGCGCCGTGAAGATTGGCTCAAACTGCTCGAAAACCCCGAACTTTCGCCGCGAATGTCCGCGCCGTTTATGATTTTTTTGGACAAATGGGAAATAACGCTTCTGTTGGACGAAGTTGATTTCGGCACAATTCGCCACGCGATTCGGGACGCGAAAATAGAAGGGAATTTCCGGCTCTTGTCATTCGATATTGAACTCGATTTTAACGTCGTCGGATTTTTCGCGGAAATTTCGCGGATTTTAGCCAATGCAAACATTTCAATCATTGCGCTTTCAGCTTTTTCACGCGACCATTTACTTATCAAACAAGAAGATTTATCAAAGGCGTTGAAGGTTTTGGGCGAATACGTCGAAGAACTTTGCTGAGTTTGAAATTTTTTTAGTTCGCTTGACACATCTTAGAATTAGAATTATTCTAAATCTAACTTCAGGACAATGAAAAACGCAGAAGTAAATATCGGAGATTTAGGTTTGACGAAACAACGCGAAGTTGTTTTGCAGGTTATCCGCGACGAAGAAGAACATTTGACGGCGAATGAAGTATTTGACAAAGCAAAACAACTTTTGCCGGGCATTTCGTTTGCGACCGTTTATAATTCTCTGCGTTATTTAAAAGAGGCAAAACACATTGCGGAAATCAGTTTTGGCAACGGCGCAAGCCGATTTGATTCGCTGACTTCGCGCCACGACCACGCCATTTGCACAAATTGCGGAAAATTGGTTGATATGGAGATTGAACTGCCGGGCGAAATCGTCAATTTAGCGACCGAATTTTCAAAATTCAAACTCGAATCAATTGAACTTACTTTGCGCGGATTGTGTCCTGAATGCAGTAAATGATTTCAAATTTCAGATTTGGAAAACGGAGATTGAAATCTGCAATTATTAAAAATTCGTAGCTGATTAGGTCAAAAAGGAATTCTAGCCGATTAGTAATTTGATAACAATGTGAAAGTTGAGTTACCTGAAACAATTGAAGACTGTCATAGTTTGATTAAGCATCTTTTGGTGGTTATCGA
>JBPCPU010000082.1:0-17495 GCA_050998795.1 Pyrinomonadaceae bacterium | reverse complement strand
AGTTATAGCCGAATTCATAGTTTCATTTCAACTTTGAGAAAGCTAAACCGCCAAGTCTTCCAAGAACTGCTGTCAGTCATAGCAGGAAATCCGTTTGAAATATTTCAGACCTAATCAGCTACAAATTTTGACTTTATTATTAAAATTTGATAAAATGCGGGCATCTGATTAAATCCTCAGGAACTTTAGTTTTGAGCTAAAATTAATATCGTTCACTGAGCCTTTACGTCAAGCACAGAGGATATAAAAAGTAAAAGGAGACAAAAATGAAAAAAATAACTTCGCTTTTAGTGTTTTGTTTATATCTTGCTTTTATCGGCGGCTTGCTTTCGATAAATGCCGAAGGGCAGCAAAAATCTTCTAATAACCAGAAAAAACTTCGTAAAAACAGGCAACAAATGAATACTAATCAAGAACAGACAACCCCGCCCGTTCGCACACCTGAAGAACTTGCCTATTTTCAGAGTGCAATTGAGCAAGCTATTGCTAGGGGAACAGTGCGAGTTACTGTCGGAGTGCGGGATTTTCAGGCGCAGGAAGATCTTTTGCGGCAACTTGCCCCGTTTCAGATTCATTTAATCGAAAAATTTATAGCTGTTCCGTATGTAGCGTTGGAAGTTAATGCAGCGTCTCTTATTTACATGAGAGATTCTCCTCTAGTCTTAAATGTCCGAGCAGACAGGTTGGTTAGACCGGCATCAAGTCCCGTCCGCACACCGGAAGAACTTATCGTTTTTCAACGGTTAATTGAGCGAGCGACTACTAATAATTCCGTGCGGGTTACTGTCGGAGTACGTACGAGTTTCACACCAGAAGGTTATTTAACTCCGGCACAACGTGCGGCACAACGCGCCGCCATCTTACAGATTCAAAACCAACTCTTGAATTTACTTACTCCTTTTCAAGTGCAACTCATTACAAGGTTTGACATTGTTCCATATATAGCATTTTACGTTGATGCGGCGGCTCTAGAATATCTGAGGAATTCTCCTTTAGTCATGACCATCCGCGAAGATAGGTTAATTACACCTGTGGTGGATCAAAGTGTTCCTTTAGTTGGCGCGCCAAACGCTTGGAGCAGAGGTTTTTCGGGGGCAGGACAAGCAATCGCTGTATTGGACACTGGCGTTGACAAATATCATATTTTTCTGAGGAACAAGGTTATATCTGAAGCGTGCTATTCAACTACGGATCCGAACCAAAATCTAGCAAGCCTTTGTCCCGGTGGAGCAACTGATTCTACTGCGGTTAACTCTGGCTTGAACTGCGCTACTTCGATTTCCGGGTGTGAACACGGGACGCATGTTGCTGGAATTGCTGCCGGAAGTTATCCAGACGCAAATCGGTTTGGGGTGGCGAGAGACGCTCAAGTCATCGCAATTAAAATATTCTCTAGAAATACCGTCAATAATGAAGCTAACGGCACTATCATTGATATGAATAGAGGGTTACAGCGAGTACAAGCCTTGAGTGGTACCTATAATATTGCTGCCGTCAACCTTAGTGTGGAAGCAGGGACCTATGGAACACAATGTGATAATGTTGAGCCAGCGACAAGAGATTTGATCAACACTTTGCGTTCGTATGGAATTACCACCGTAGCTGCGTCAGGCAACGATGGACCCATGAATACTATCAGTTTTCCGGCTTGTATCTCAACGGCGGTTAGCGTTGGCTCAACTCAAGACGGAAGCAATGGTACAACCGTTGATGCCATATCTAATTTTTCCAATAGGGCAACCTTCCTCAGTTTATTCGCTCCCGGTGAATGGATTTTCTCGTCCGTGCCGGGTGGAACGACAGCAGCACAAATCCCCACTTGTATCAATTTAACAAATGGTTTTGCTGATTGTAGAGGAACTTCGCAGGCGGCACCGCACGTAGCAGGAGCGTTTGCGATTCTAAAACAGCGCGTCAATGACCTTCCTAAAAACAATCTTTTAGTTGATAGAATCCTAAGGGTTTTGCAGGGAACAGGGCGACCAGTCGCTGGCTCTAACACACGGCGTATTCAGATAGATTCAGCACTTCTCGCCCTTGTTCCGCCCGTTTTTGATTATGACGGCGACGATAGGTCGGATGTGAGCGTATTTCGTCCGAGCAATGGGGCGTGGTATTTACAGCGTTCGCAAGCCGGTTTTATCGGAATTCAATTCGGACAATCAGACGACCGTATCGCTCCGGCTGATTATGACGGCGATGGAATAACGGATATTGCCGTATTTCGCCCTTTGACCGGCACTTGGTATGTATTGCGAAGCAGCAGCAACTTTACGACTTTTTACGGACAGCAATTCGGACAAGCGACTGACATAATCGCTCCCGGCGATTATGACGGCGACGGACGCGCCGACTTTGCCGTGTTCCGTCCTGATAATGCCACCTGGTATATTCAGCAAAGCCGCGACGGTTTTCTTGGAGTGCAGTTTGGACAAACCGGAGATCAACCCGTTGTCGGCGACTATGACGGCGACGGGCGCAACGATTTAGCCCTGTTTCGCCCCTCAAACGGCACGTGGTATATCAGAGAATCTCAATCCGGCAGAGATACTACGACGCAACTCGGGTCTGCGGGCGATAGAACCGTGCAGGCTGATTACGATGCCGACGGAAAAACGGATGTTGCCGTCTACAGCAACGGCATATGGTTTTTGTTGCGGTCGCAGGATGGATTCACCACCGTTGCGTATGGAGCTTCGACTGATTTGCCGGTTCCAGCCGATTATGACGGCGACAGACGCGCGGACGTTGCGACGTTTCGTCCTTCAAACGGTACATGGAATTTAAGGCGTTCGGCTCTAGGCGATACTACGATACAGTTTGGTCAGAACGGCGACATACCGACTCCAAATGCTTACGTTCGGTAATAAATTCTTGAAGGCAGTGCTGTTACTTCACTGCCTTTTTTACTTTAACAATTTAACCAATATAGCGGCAAACTCTTATTGTTTCTCCAAATAAGTCCAAAGTCCAATGTCTAAAGTCAATTTGTCCGACTATGACTTTAGACATTGGACTTTGGACTTTGGACTTGATGAAAGTCAACCGCGTTGCGATGCGAAAAAGCCATCAGCATTCCGAGCATGACAAAACTCGTAATCAAACTAAAACCGCCGTGACTGACAAAAGGTAAAGTAATTCCCGTCATCGGCAACGCCCGCGTGATGCCGCCCATATTGACGAGTGCCTGAAAACCGATAAAAGCCGCCAGCCCGACCGCGCAAAGTTTGCTGAACATATCTCGTGCATCCAAAGCCGTGCGAACTCCCGCGCTGACAAAAGTTATCAGCGCAAAGATTAACAATAAACCACCGAAAAGTCCAAGTTCTTCGGCGAGCGCGGCATAAACATAATCTGAATCGGACACGGGAATCAGTTCGACGTAACCCAAACCTAAACCGCGTCCGGTCGTTCCGCCCGAAGCCACGCCAAAAGTTGCCTGCGCGGGCTGAAATGCCAGAACGTCAAACCAGGCGTCAACATTGATTGATTTTTGCAGATTCGGGTCTTCTTCCAAAAGCTGCGGCAGATTCGGATTTTGCTTAATTAAGTCTTTGTAGTAATCGTCATAATCTTCCTTCCACCAATCGGTTTCCGGCGACGGCGGATTAAAACCGTCAAGCCACAAATGAAAGCGTTGCTGAATCCGGTCGGGCAAAACTTTTTTCACCGGACTTGCCAATGTCGGCAGAAGCGGAATTTTCTCCTGAGTTTTTTCGGGCAGTGCGCCGACGACCAAAATACTGACGAGCAGAGCGACGCTTCCGACCAAAACGATTCTTTGCGGCAGACGGCGCACGGCAGTCAGATAAAGCGTCGCATAAACCGAACTGAAAACCATCATCTGCCCGAAATCCTTCAATACAAAAAACGGCACAAACGGCAAAGTCGCCATAAAGACAAGCGGAATTACATCTTTCGCACGCGGAACGCCCCAATATGTCCGCGCCAGATTTTTATATAGAACCGACAAAATCGCGGCAAAACCTATCAAAAACGGAATTTTTGAAGGCTCCCAAGGTGTCATATTGCCGATAGATTTTCCCGCCTTTGATGTAAATGCCGCTAAAAGCAATGGCGCAAGCGTCAGCAAAACCACGAGAAAACCATTTCTCTGCAAAATATCCAAAACATCGTCGCGCCGGAACAAAATAAACATGCCGATAAAACAAGCAATCGCAAGAAGCGGAATCAAAGTTTTGCCGGATAAGAAAACGTCGCTCAAATCTTCGTTTGCCGAACGCGGCGTTTCTTTATCTAAATCAACGGGCGAAGGCGGCGTGGCGGGAAGTCCCATCATTTGCTTCTTCTCAGCCGAATAATTTTCCTGTATGTAGTGCATTTGCAGCGTTTTGATTTTCGCTTCCCGCGCCTCGGCTTTGTCTTTGCGCGAAGTATATTCAGGGTCGCTGAATAAACGATACTGCACGGTCAAACCGATGGAGAAAAGCAAAACGGCGGAAGTGAAAAGCGTCCAATTGCCTTGAAATTTTGCAAAACGGGCGAGAAAAATCGGCAAAACGGCGAGAATAAAAAGCAGAAAGAGATTTCTGCCCGCCGTCAAATAGGAAGTTTCGTAACCGCGAATCAGTGCGCCGTAATGAACGGAATAATGCGCGATTGCCGTCAGCGCGACAATCAGCAAGAGTATAAAAATATGAGTTGATGCACGGTTTTTCATAGCAAAATTTTTATTAGATTTATAAGATTTTTTAAACCACAGATTTGCACAGATTAACTCGGATAGTTTTTTCGATAAAACAAAATCATGGATTTAATCATTTCTTATCTCTGTTTATCTGCATTCATCTGTGGCTAATTTATGTTTTTATTTCGTCCAACTACTTAAATTTATTTTTTCTTCTTTTTTACTGTCGGAATTTGCGTTTTTGGTTTGTATTGCTCACCCAAAAGTCCTAAATCACGCGCCTTTAAAATGATATTGGCGGCAATCGGCGCGGAAATCTTCGCGCCGTAACCGCCGCCTTCGACGACGACGGCAATCGCCAGCGTCGGTTTTTCTAACGGCGCAATCGAAATATACCAACTGTCCGTGCGCTCAAACATTTGCGGAACTTTATATTCTTCCATTTCGCCATTTTCATTTTTGCGTTTTTTCGTGATGGTTTTCAGTTTTCCCGTTTTTTCGTCATAAACGGGCGCAAGTTTTTCCGCCGTGCCGGTTTTTCCGCCGGAACGAATTCCCGCCGCCAGAACATTGGCAAAAACCCGCGTTGCCGTTCCGCCGCTTCCTTCGGTTACAAGTCCCATAATTTCGCGGATTTGCGCGGCTTGCTGTGGCGAAACGACTTGCGAGAAAGACTGCGGCGCAACATCGGCTTCGATTTTCGGCTTCATCAATTTTCCTTCCAGATTCGCCGGAACGGACGCAATCAAAGCCATTTGAAAAGGTGTCATTTGTCCGGCATAACCTTGTCCCATTCCTTCCAAACCCAAATCATATGCCGAGATTTGTTTGCCCGTTACGATAGTAGATTGCTCAGGTGCAAGGGCGTTGGCTATTCGGTTATTACTCGCGTTCCAGATGTCTGAAAAAAAGTTTGCCTGAACTGCGTCTTCCGGCGTGTCAACTGCCAAAATGCCGATTGCTCCGGCAGTTTCTCTGAATCTTTCCCGTCCGAGTTCAACCGCCATCTGCGAAAAATACTGATTACTCGAAGCCTCAAAAGCCTGCGCGATATTCAGCGTCGTGCAGCCGTAAGGCGGCTCGCATCCGCCGTTTGCGTCCGTTATTTCACGCGAACCGCGAAATGGAACAAAACCTGTCGCCAAACTCGTAAAGGTATTATTTTGTTTGCCCGCCCGAAAAGCGGAAAGCATCGTGAAGGTTTTAAAGGTCGAGCCGGGAACATAGTATTCGCGTGTTGCCCGATTTAAAAGCGGTTTGTCGCGTTTATTGCCTTCGAGTTTGAGATAATCGTCAAGCGTTTGCGCTTCCGATAAATTAAACGACGGATTTGAATATATTGCCAAAACATCTCCGGTTTGTGGATTCAGCACGACAATCGCGCCTTTTTTATCTTTTAATTGGTCGGCGGCATACGCCTGTAAATCGCGGTCAATTGTGATGCGGACATCGCGCTGTTCATCCGCAGGACGTTTTATTTTTGTTAAAATTTCCCACGCTTCCGGTGTCGGGTCGTCGCCTTTTTTGTAAAGCGTGCGTTCCAGTCCGGGCGTTCCGCGCTCCGTTCCCAACAGATGCGCCATCTCTTTTTCCAAAGCGAAGGCGCGTGTAATATCGCCGTCTTTGTCTAGTTTGTAATAAGCCAACGCGCTTCCCAGATTTCCCGAACGGTCGAGCATCCAACCGCGCAGACGCGCCGCCGTCGCCCGCCGATTGCGTAAATCTTTGTAACTTAACGCCTGAAACTGCTCGTTGTAATCGTCGGCGTAATATGTCCAGTAGACGTGAAAACCGTAGACGAAAAACGCCAAACCGATAAATACAAACTGCCAGATTCGCAAACTTCGATTCGTTACGGTTCTAGTTAATTTGCGTTTAACCTCATTCGGTAAGTTTTCTTCAAAATTAAATTTTGGTCGGCGGAAATTGCCAAAAAATGAAATAAGCAGAAAAACTATCAAAACCGCGATGCCGATGAGATAAACAATGCTCAAACCCGCCGGTGTGCGCTCTAAAACCTGTCCGCCGAAAAGATTTTCGGGGCGAAGTTTTCCCCAATCGAATTGTAGAAAAAATAAAAGAATTGTCATTTTGTTTTTTTATTTCGACTTTATTTATTATCGCCAAAATCCAACACAATTTCTTGTTCCGTCAGTTTAATGCCATCTGCCGCCGCAAAATCGTCGGCAGTTTTAAAATTTTCATTCAGCGCAGCTTTTTCTTTTGTCAAAGAATCATTTTTATTGGAAACTTCATTTATCGAAACAGTCTTGTCAAAGTTAATTACTTCTCCCGGCGCGTCTTCTTTGGTCGAAAAATCTTCAACGGCGACAAGTTTTTCTTCTTCATTTATTATATGTTCGAGCGCAACTTCCACCGTGCCGAATTTCAATTTATCGCTGTCTTTGATAACAAATGCTCTGCCGTAAGCGATACGCTCTCCGTTAATAAATGTTCCGTTGGTCGAGCCGGTATCGGCAACCATCAATTGTCTGTCGGAATTCAAAACAAGCGCGGCGTGGATTTTGGAAATGCTCGCTTCGTCAATTACCAAATCGTTCTCTTTTGTTCTGCCGATGCTCTGACGCTCTTTTTCGGAAAAGGCTAATTTGACCTTTTTCAGACTACCATTTACGGCAAATTCCGCGATAAAAATTTCCTTTTCAGGTTCGACGATTTCTTCTTCAATCGGATTGATAATTACATTTTTCAAATCGGGAACGGTTACGTTGACGGCAACTTCACGCTCATTTTCTTCGGCAAACTTGTCAAAACTCGCCAGCAATTTAACGCCTTCGGTGAAATAATCGGGCTTTATTTCCAATTTCATCGATGCAAATGTTTGATAACGACGGTCGTTGATGTGGTCAATGGCGGCAATTAATAGTTCATATTCGAGTTTTTTCAGCGCAGTTTCCGCATCGGTCGAAAACTTGTCCCACTGCATTTTGAGTTTTATGTTGTGCGGCACAAACTTTCCTTTTTCGCCCATGTCTTTAACTTCCGCATCAAGCAACACTTTTAACTTTTCAATCAATTCGCTGGTTGCCAAACTGCTCGACGGTTTCCAGTTTCTGCCCGTCAAACGGTCGAAAGTTTCGCCGAGTTTGGTCAAAACTCCGCGCACTAACCAATCAAGCGATAATTGTTTTTTTGTTGGAGATGAAATTTTATCGGACATTTTATGACTTAGCCGAAAGTTAAATTCTATCAAAATGCTCTACTATTTTAGCCGCATAATCAAATGTTTGTAAAATTTCTATTCCTCAATGATAATTTTGAATAAACATTAAGGGTCTATGGTAGTTAAGCTAAATTTGGTAATCAAATTTAGAGGAAACGCAAAGCCATCAAATACAGTGATTTTTGATTACTGTATTTGATGGCTTTGCGTTTCAACATGCGCACAAATTACAAAGCGGTTGATTTATATTATTAGTGCCGACAAATCATAAAAACGTAATTTCATTTACCGGCGACGGCTTATTTGGGCAAAAATCAAATGATGATTCGGCGTGATGGCGGACGATTGATTTACAGCGTTCAGTTTCACATTGAAAGATTGTTCGAAGATTGGTCAAAAGCCCCGACTCGCCGCAATCACCCGAACGGGTCGCGCGACGGGCGCACTTTATTTGAGAATTTTTTGAAAGTCGGCTTTACAACACAGTAAATAAACGGCACGACAACCTGGTGAAAACAGTATAACTTTGCTTATCATTGCTCATCTGGCTTTTTATTTAACTTAACCGTTTCACTCTTTTCCGACGGCTGACTAACATTGTCGGCTGGCGCGGTTTTATCGGCGGTATTGGCTGGCTGCTCGATTTTTTCGGGCGGAGTTTGTTCGACCCGCTGATTTTGGATTGGGAATTGCGAACTCGGCAGAGGTTTCAGCGTTGTAACACTTGGTTGTGTGTTTTGCGCGAATGAAGGCTGCTGTTTGAAGCCTTCAAATATGCCCGCCGAGTTTGCCAACTCATTTGACGACGCGGTTAAAACTTTATCTAGCATATTTTCCGGCAAACTTTTCACCTCACCGTTTTGTCCATAGACAAAAACCTGCCTGCTTCCATCAACGGCTGTGCGTAGTAAAATAAATTTCAAAAGCGGATGACCATTAAACGTCCGCGTTTCCGTTTTATTGCCGTAACTGTCATACATCACGTTGATTTGCAAACCGTCTTTCGTTATTTGGGTCATTTCCTGCGAACTTTTACGCGAATGCCCAATCGGATTTTCTTTATTGTTAAAAGTTGTATCATCAATAACAACCTCGCCGTTAGCCGCAGTTTTATATCCGTCATCGAATATGACTTCTTCGCTTTTGTCACTCCGGTTGAAAGTCGAACAGGAAACGAGCGAAGATAATAAAACTATCGCTAAAAAATAAACTTTCTTATTCATTATTATAAGTGAAAATAAAAGATGTTTAATAAAGACAAAGGAATTAGGAACTAAGAGTTATGTTCACTTTATAAAGCCTCGTTCCAATCTTTATTGATTATTTTTCAGCGACCCCTTTGACAAAATTGTTTAGCGCACCTAACCCGTTAGCGACGTTGCTTGAATTGTAGACGATTTCCGAACTGCCGCCGCCTGAAATATTGTAGTTGGGAGCTAAAAAGCCTTTGGATAAATTACTCGGAATGTATGGAGCAACAATCATATTTCCCTGTAAAACGCCGCTTCCGCCGCCGCTACGATTTATGCCGTTTGCTCCGGTAACGATAACTAAGCCGTTAAAATCAAATCCTCCCTTAAATGTCAGTCCGCCCATAACAACTAAAATTCCACCGCCTGACTGGCTAAACTCGAGGTCTCCTTCTATATAAGTTATGCCTGTAGCATTACTGTTATTGCCATAATCGCCATTCGCCGGTTGAGTTGATCCAACCGGGAAATATCGTCCCGAAGCCTTAGCTACCTCTTTCAACTGCATTAATGTTCCGTCTAAATTTGCCGTCGATTGCAGCCAAAAAGGCAATTCATCAGCAATATTCGATACAGTTCCGAAGACTTTTCCGTTAAATTTATTTGGCGGTCCATGCGTAATTCCATAATAAACACTATCTAAATTGGTATCATTAGTTACGCCAATCGGCGGAAGAAAGGCTTTAAGAAGCACATCTTTACCGGAATAGACTGTGCCGCTTGAAGTACCCGGATTAAAAACAAAGGTCGAACTTGGAGTGGTTGTTGACGGAGGTCCAATAAGCGTTAGCGGTGAAGGCGCGGATAATCCGTTAAAATAATTTTTATGAATAACCGCTTCAAGCTGTTTTTGCGCTCCGCGCGGTCCGAAACCGGTCGAGCGAATTAAAAGCCGGATTGGTTCAGGCGCGGTTATGCTTCCACTAATTAATGTTTCCGGAAAAGATGGGATGACTTCATAACCTACGCGATATGTCCCATCGGACAACGGAGTTGTGTCTTCGACAATTGTGCCGCCGGATAGTGTAATAGTACTTCCGGTTACGATAAAAACCTGCGAGTCATAAAATATTCTGATGTTTGAAACTGTAACGCCTGAAATTGTTGTAATTGTTCCCGCCTCGATAAAGCCGCGTATGACTTTTGTAGTACTGTAAGGCTGAGTCATATTTACATTGATAGCAAAACGGACTCTAGTAGGAATTGTCCCGCTTCCACTGATACTAAAACTGCCGAAATCAGTATTCGCCGAACCGGAAGCCACATCTAAATCGGTAACGCTTTTTGGCGAATATGTAATCGTTACGCCTCCGCTAGTATATGGGCTTGGCTGTTTAGCGATAGTGCCGCTGGTATTATAAGAAATGGTATTTCCTACGTTATCCGGGTTTTCAACTCTAACTTTGTATGCAAAGCCGGATTGCGGGGTATAAGGCGGCTGCGTCGTCGAGGTTGAAGAGCCGAGAATAACACGGTCGGTATAAGTAGAGTCATACTTCATCCACCGGGACAAACGAAGTTCGGTATCCAGACTTGAGGTGCAAGTATTATTCGTGCAATTGCAGGTAACATTAGATGTACAAAGCCTGACGGCTTTGAAATAATCAATTTTGTTATCACCGGGTGAAGGCAAAGGCGAAGGATTAATTAAAGGATTAGGCGTTACATTGCCGCGTAGAACATTTACTACCGACTGAATACCGCTTTCCGCCGCATAATAGGCTTGTTCTTCGGCGGTCGCGTCTGTTACGTTTGCCGTATTCATCGAAGCCTCTAAAAGAAGCGCGGTAACGGCGACCAATAGCAGAAATGAAATCATCAGCACCATTACCAGTGCCGCGCCGCGTTCATTCTTCCGACATTTAATTTGTGCTTCCTGTTTTTTCATAATTAATCTCTAAACATTATTTGTTAGTATTGCTGCAGCATATAATCGGAATTTCGCAGAGTAACGTCGGAAACCAAAACTACTTTTTGATTATTTGTCTGTCCCTGAACATCTTCGAGCTTAACGGTTATCTCTACCCGGACGCGAGAGGTATTGAATGTCGCGGTATTGCTGGCTGGCGGCGGCGTCGAAACGCTGCCCGCGTAATCGAAATACTGGAATTTGACGTTGCTGATGCGATTTATAATAATAGAAGTTTGCGGATTGCCGATACCGTTGCCGTTAGCGTCATAGCGCAGGATTGATTCGGTAGTCGGTTCAAAAAAGTATGTTAAATTTTCGCCCGGGTCGGTGGTAACGCCGTTGGTATTTTTTATATTCGATAAAATGTGCAGCTTTTGCGGACTTGAATCCAAGAAAACAATTCCGTTGTCCGTCAATCCATAACCGGAATTCGCTATTTCACGCGAGATGACATTAAGCGCGGCTTGCGCGGCGGTCAACGCATCCGTCCGACTGCTTTCTCTCTGGCGCGTGCTAATCGATTTTGAAAACAATGTTGATGTTAAACCCATTACGACAAGCATTATTGTCATTGCAATCAACAACTCGATAATAGAAAAACCGGATGATGTTTTATTTTCTCTGCTGTCTTTCATTTATTTTAATTGGCACGAACGCGACGTAGAACAACCTTTGTTTTGTAAGCTAATACCCAACTTCCGTTGACGCTTTGCGGCGTGACGGTTATTGTAATTTCCTTTAATGTTGTCGTATTATCGCCGCCGGTTTGAACACCCGACGTAAAAGGGTCGTTGTCCACAGTAGTTTCTACCAAATAATTAGCTCCATCTCCCAGTGAAGTAACAGTTCTGGGAGTTTTTACGCCTCCGGTCAAAAGCGGGTCATTGTAAATGGTCGGCGTAAATTTAGCACTGCGTAACAATTCAATTTCTTGCTGAAAAACCGAAAGGGCTTGTGAACGTCTGCTGTTGCCTCCGTTATAAGCAGTGGCGAAGGTAAATGCGGCAAAAACTCCGAGAACGGAAATTAACAAGATTACTAAAGCAATTATTACCTCGACCAATGAAAAACCGCTTTCACTGTTTTTTCCTTCAGGTAGAAAAAATTTAGTTCCATCTCTTTTATTCATAATGCTTATATTTTCCACTGCTCACGCAAAACCGACTTTGGTTAATAAAGACTGCACGGTGTGTTTGTATTGCTATTTAAAAGCAAAACATAGCAATTGAGTTTTGGCGGAGTACCGGTAATTGCCGGAGTCGGCAGAGGAGAAGAACCCGGAGCAGTCTTCAAAACCGCAACTGTGCCGGTTGTCGAAATTGAAATGACCGTTGTATCCGCTGATGTTCCCGAACAATTGCCGCTGCTGCATATAGTAAATACCGGACTGATGTCCTGCGCCGGAGTAGAACTATCTTTTGCAGTAACGTGTCCGCGCTGGTCAAAAGAGATTGTTACCGGATAGACCAATGTGGTTGAAACGAGGATTTGCGCGTCGCTGCGCTGTGTAAAATCTACTTGTCGTGTTTCGGTGGTACCCAGAGTTCCATTTCCATCAAAATCAATATTAACCGTAAAAGAAGACGAACTATTTAATGTTATTTTCGCCATATCACCGGTATTAACGGCACGCCGCTTGACCGAATCGAATCGCGCCCGTTCCAGATAAACTTTGAATTCGCGGGCGATTCTTTGTCTTTGCAGATTAGTCTTTGAGTTCCCGAACTGAGCAACCGCAAATGAAATCAATATTGCCAAAATTACTAGAACTATCAAAACTTCAATTAATGACACTCCGCTTTGCGAATTAACTTTTTCTATTTTCATCACTGCTTCCTTGTTTGATTGTGTTTGTGTATTTGTGTCGAGTTTTGATACTCAGTTCCTCTATGAAAATGACACAAATTTTTAACTTTGTCAACGATTGTTTTTTATCGTTTAACAAACAAAAACTATTAAATTATTCACAAAGCGTTTGCGAATTTTTGCGTTATGTTTTGGCGAACTTTGAATTTATAATAAGCGTAAGGTTTAATGAAATGGCGGCAGGTTTCATTTTTCCCAAAACGTAATGAAGGAACTCTCGTTAAATAACACAAGACTTGACGGACGCTATGACATCCAATCGCTTTTGGGGCGCGGAAGTTACGCCGAAATCTATGTCGCGCGTGATATTTTGGCTGCGCCGCAATCGCCGCACAGCCTTGTTGTTATCAAAGCTCTCAATGTCTTTATGCAGAATGATTTGGACGTTGATTTAGAACGCACTTTGGTTGAGAATTTTCAAAACGAAGCGATTGCGCTTGACCGTGTGCGTCATCCGAATGTTATCAGCCGTTTGGGACACGGCACGGCGCGGGATCTGCGTAACACGATTTTTCATTATCTCGTGCTGGAATATCTGCCGGGCGGAGATTTGGCAAGAGCTTGTCGGGAAAAAAGTTTGTCGTTGTCGCGGGCGTTGTTTTATCTCGAACAAGTTTGCGCCGGTCTCGGACACGCGCACAAAAACGGCATCATTCACCGCGACATCAAACCGCAGAATCTGCTTTTGACCGAAGACCGGCAAACCGTCAAAATCGCCGATTTCGGCGTGGCGCGAATGTCGCAGTCGGATTCGCCGATAACGCGCGTCGGGACAAATATGTTTGCGCCGCCCGAACATAGTCCGTTCTTTGCAGAAAACACGACAACATTGACCGTTACGGAACTTACGCCCGCCGCCGATATTTATTCGCTGGCAAAATCGGCGTATGTTTTGATAACCTGCGAATCGCCGCGCTTTTTCACAAATCAACCGATAACCGAACTTCCGTTCGATATGCGGCAAAAGCCCTGGGCGGCTGAATTGATTAAGGTTTTGAATAAAGCCACGCAAAATAATCCGAAAGACCGACATCAAAACGCCACGGAATTTTGGCAGGATTTATCGCGCGTCAAACTGCTTGCCGAAGCGGAAGCCGGCGAAACTTTGACGCAAATTTCCGAACGTCCGCACACGATTCCGCAACCGCACGTCGCTAAAGGTTACACGCCGCATGCGCCGCAACGCCCGCGTTTTAACACATCGCGTGATTTAAAAATCAATCCGAATTTATTAGCCGCAGGTAATCTGCCTCTAGTCGTTAAGTTAGGAACAAATAACCAAATTCCAGGCAATCAACCGCAGTTAATCGAAAAAGAACCTGTTCGAGAACCGGAAATAATTTCTCAAACGAAGCCGCAACGCCGGCGCAGTTCTGTTCGCCGTTTCGCTGTTTTTATAATTTTTATCGGATTGTTTGCAGGAATTCTTTACGGAACGCATAATTATTTGCGCGGGCGCGGCATTTTGCCGGAAATTCGCAATCCGTTCAAGCAACAGACCGGCGTTGCCAACACGGATGTCAATTTACGTTCTTCACCGTCGAATAAAAATGACCCGATTGGAGTGGTTACAAAGGATTCGCGTGTTCGCATCGTCAGTTCACAAGACAATTGGTATGAAGTTGATATAATCGAACACGGTCGCCCGAAGTTAAAACCCGAATTTGCCGAAAATGGTTGGGTAAGCGGAAAATATATTGATGTGCAGGAATAAATTAGATTTAAGATTTAAGATTTAAGATTTAAGATTTAAGATTTAAGATTTAAGATTGAAATCCTAAATCCTAAATTTTGAATCTTAAATCTTGAATCCTAAATTTTGAATCTTGAATCCTAAATCTTGAATCTTAAATCTTAAATCTTAAATCTTAAATCTTATGAGCGTTTTAGATAAAGTCAGAAAATGGATAGACGGCGAAAGCGCGGAGCTTGTTTTGGAAGAAGCCGCCCGCGACGCGCAGGTTAAACCGCGCAGTCAGGCGGAGGAATTTATCGTTAAAATTGCGAAGGCGGTTGAAGAAGTGATGCAGCGCGAGTTAGTTCCATTGCCGCAAGGCACGACTATCATTCCAACCGAATACATAATTTTTTTAAGCGAAACCGACGACAAAAATTGGCAAGGCGTGAAACGGCGCGGACTCGAGCAAGGTCTTTATCATATTCTCTCTGAACGCGCGAAAGAAATCGCGGGCAAAAGAAAGTTAGAAACGCAGTCTTTCGCCGTCGAACTGCGCGTTGACGGCACGCTTGAAGAAGGCGATGTCCGGGTGCAGCATAGTTGGGACGATAATTCGAGCAATAAAACCGAAGTTCTCGCGCGTCAGAAAAGTTTGCCGAAGCCGCAAACGCCGCCAAAAGAAAACAATCCCGTTTTGCCGTCGCCGAATTTTGCCCGCAATCAAACAGTCGCTTCAAATCAACCGCTGCCAACCGTGCAGCAGATGAACGTGCCGCAAGTTTCGCCGTATCAAACCGGTGATATGGAAGAAATGACGCACGTTCAAAAACGCCAGGCTAAAGAACTTTATAAGTTGGAGATTTGGCGCGGCGGTGTCAGGGAAAATGTCGTGCCGGTTTATCAAAATGAAATCAGCATCGGGCGCGGCTCAAAATCGAAACCGGTTGACGTCGCGCTCTCCGGCGACCCGGAAATCAGCCGCCGACATTTGAGTTTAATGTATGACGGGCAGGGAAATTTTTCGCTCACAAATGAAGGACGCAATCCGGCGATGATAAACAATTACGAACTTCCCGTCGGGCAGAGAATTAAGGTTTCGCCCGGTGTTCCGATTGCCGTTTGCAGTTATTTGCTGCGAATTCAGCCAAATTAATTTTATTTAAGAAATTTTGTTCGAGTTCCGCCGGATATTTGCTGGTTAATTTCAAGTTCAAGACAAAAATTAAACCGCAGAAACGCAAATTCACGTAATTAAATGAAGCCTGTGCGTAATTCAATTTTGATAATTTAATTTATTTCATCCTTTAGAGGCGGTCTCTGACCGCCCGCTTGGAATATCGCGGTCAAAGACCGCCTCTAAACGGTGGCTATTGTTTATATTGAATTACGCACAGGCTTCACTTATGTTCTTTGATAAATAAATACCGTAAAAAAATTAAAAGGCTTTTCGCTGGGAGCGCACGCATCCCTGCGTGCTACGTCGCTGAAAGCGGCGTAAAAGCCTTCGCCTTCGCTCGATTTTGCGCTAACCTCTTTATTCGCGCTCTCGCGCTCAGCACGCAAGGATGCGTGCGCTCCCAGCGAAAAGCGGACTTTTTACTAGCGGATTTATTTTTCAAGGAACATAAGTGAAGCCGGGCGATTAATATCTGTCATATAATTGCAAAAATCAACCGGGTTTTATACTTTGGACATTTAACCTCAAACCTTATATTTTAGTTGAATATGGAATATCCTCTTTGGGTTTGGATTTTTTTCTTCGTCGTTGTATTTATCGCCTTGTTTGTTGATGTCGGCATCGTCAACCGCACGGCGCACACGCCTTCGCGCCGCGAAACTTTCGTGTGGAGCGCGGTATGGATTTCGCTCGCGCTGCTCTTTGGCGTTTTCATTTTCTGGCAATTCGGCATTGACCGCGCAAAATTATTTCTCACCGGATATTTAATCGAACTCTCGCTTTCGATTGATAATCTGTTCGTTTTTCTGCTGATTTTCAACTTCTTCAAAGTTCCGAAAAAATACCAGCACCGCGCCCTTTTCTGGGGAATTTTTATGGCACTGGTTCTGCGAATGGTGATGATTTTCGCGGGCGCGGAATTGGTCGAGCGGGTTCACTGGATACTTTATATTTTCGGCGCGTTTCTCGTTTATACGGGCATCAAGATGTTTTCCGACGACGACGAGTTTAACCCGGAAGACAGTTGGATTGTTAAGCTAACAACGCGCTTTATTCGCATTTCAAAGCATTACGACGGCGAAAAGTTTTTTGTAATGATTGACGGCAAACGCACCGGAACACTGCTGCTGCTGGTTTTAATTGTGATAAACGTCGCCGACCTCGTTTTTGCGGTTGATTCGATTCCGGCGATTTTCGGCATCACGACCGATAAATTTATTGTTTACACATCGAATATTTTTGCTATCTTAGGATTGCGAACGTTTTTCTTTCTGCTCGCGGATTTGGCGGATCGTTTTCATTATCTCAAATACGGTCTGGGTTTTATTTTAAGTTTTATCGGCGCGAAAATGCTTCTGCCGCTGGTGGCGGAAGGTATGAACCTGGTTTTGGGCGAAGGAAATAATTCGGCTTTCGCCGTGTTTCTGCATAAATACGTGAATCACGAATACGAGCAGGCGGTTATCAATATTTCCCTCGGAGTAGTCGTCGCTGCAATCGCGCTTTCGATAATTTTATCCATTATATTTCCGCCGGAACCCTCGGAAAAAGAAGAACTCGAAGAAAATTTTGACGCTGAATAATTACTCAAAATCAGTCTCAAACGTCAGATGTAAATGGTAAGGAAATATCGCGCATTTTACGTTGATTGGTGGAACGTCAAACGCAGCACCGTTTTTGGCGGCGCGGCGATAATTCTGTTTCTTGCCGTTTTTCTCGGCGGCGGCTGGTGGCTGTATCGCAACGAATTTTTTCTCGGCAACCCCGACCAGTTGGAAAT
>JBPCPU010000034.1:0-28580 GCA_050998795.1 Pyrinomonadaceae bacterium | reverse complement strand
CGAGCGGGCGCGTTGCCGATACTTAACGAGAGCGATTCTCGCTGGGCTATAATGTTGGTCGCCGTTGGCGACAAGAGCAAAAAACCGAAATCGCGTAAGGTGAGTAACTAATACTAATTTCATCGTTTAGAAAAGGTGAGTAACTAATACTAATTTCATCGTTTAGAAGCGGTCTGTTCCCGCCGCCTTTGAAAATTCAACGAACGGCGGGAACAGACCGCCTCTCAACGGTGGAGCGCAAAATAGTCGGCAGAAGGCAGTGGCAATCGGCAGTCGAAACTTTACTGCTTCCTGCCCGGTGCTGCTGCCAACTTGCAAAATCCGCCCTTGCTCACACGCGGGCTTCCGCCTCTTGTGCTAAATCTTTTTCCATAAAAAGCGTTTCGCCGTATGGATTGTGATAATAAGCCGGAATTTCCCGAAAGTCGTGCGATTTGTAAAGTTTCACGGCTTTCGCCATTTTATCGGGCAAAGTGTCGAGCCGCATTTTCCGATAACCAACCAAACGTGCTTCTTCAATCAATTTTCCGATAAGTTTATTTCCCAAACCAAAACCGCGAAATTCGTCGCGCACATACAGCCGTTTCATTTCGCAGATATTTTCTTCAAGTTTCCTGAGCGCGATACAACCTGCTATTTTGTTAGTTACAATCGCTAAATACAATCTCCCGCCAGGTTTTGCGTATTTGCCGGGCAAATTTGCGAGTTCTTCGGCAAAGCCCTGGAAACACATATCGAGATTGAGCCATTTTTCATATTCGCGGAAAAGTCGGCGGATTTCTTCGATTTGCTCAAATGTTTCGGCTTGGATAATTTCAATCATACAAATCCGAGTTTCTGTAATTTCTCCATCGTTACGCCGTCCGGCTTTTCTTCACGTTTGCCGTAAAGCATTATTCTTTCAATATATTTGGCGATAACGTCAACTTCCAAATTAACTTCGTCGCCGTTTTTTAAACTTGAAAGATTCGTCAATTTCCAGGTTTTCGGAATGACGGCGATTTCAAAATAATCATCGGTCAAATTCGCAATTGTCAGCGAAATTCCTTCGACTGAAATCGAGCCTTTATAAATCAGATATTGCACGATTTCTTTTGGAAAGCCGACGCGAACAGTCCAAAAATCGCCTTCCTGAATTGCCTGCAAAAACTTTCCTTTGCCGTCAACGTGACCTTGAACGATATGTCCGCCGAGCCGCGTCGAAACTGTTACGGCGCGTTCGAGATTAACTTTTGAGCCGATTTTCAAACTGCCGAGCGTTGAACGATTCAAAGTTTCACCGGAAATATCCGCCGAAAATTCCTTCGGCTCGATATTCAAAGCCGTCAGACAAACACCATTGACGGCAATCGAATCGCCCTCGCTGGTGTTGCCGGTAACAATTTTCGCAGCAATTTTTATCTTCGCGCCGCCTGCGTGTTTTTCAAGTGCAGCGATTTTTCCTAATTCCTCAACAATTCCCGTGAACATTATATTTTTTCAAATTCCGACAACTTGCGGACATCAATTGAAATCGGTTCGCCGGTTTCGGTTTTATTATAAAGATTAACAAATTTCGCGTTCCAGGCAATTTCATCCGGTTTATAAGAACTCCGTGAATGAACTATTTGGGCAAAATCTTCTTCGATTGCCGTTAAAAGAATTAAAATTTCCGCATCGGATTCTTTCAAATCTTCGTCCGTCAAACCGTAAAGTGGACTTGCCCGGTCAATCGGATGAACGACCGTCCACGCTAAAGGCAGAAACGAAACCTTTTCGCGTTCGAGCGGCAATAAATCAAACCGCCGCGTAATGCGTCCGTTTTCTTCGATAAACCGCGTGAATAAAACCTGCGCTCCGACCTCGATAAGCTGGCTTGTCCGCATATTAACGAGTCGAAACATCAAAGCTGTAGTATCTTGAAATGGTGTGATAATCAATTTACTGCTAAATCGAATCTGCGCCGTCGGGCGTGAAAACCGCGCAAAAAACATTCCCGTAACCAATGCTTGCAGTAAAATACTGATAATTGATTCGATAGTTACAAAAACATTGGCAATCGTGCCGACGGGCGCAATTATGCCGTAACCGATTGTGCCGAAAGTTTGAACGCTGAAGAAAAATGAGCGCAGAAACAAATTTTGAATCGGTTTAACTGAAGTATCCGCTAAAGCGTCCGCGCCGCAGAGCAGAAAAACGATTGCAAAAGCAATATTGATTCCCAGATAAAGCGCGACGACAAAGCCCAAAAATTCCCACCAGGGCATTGTCAACAGCCAGTGGTAGAAATTTCGCATCGCAAAACCACTTAAACCTTTGCGATGGACATTGAACGAGCCGTCTTGATTCAACAGACGCTGACGGCTTTCACGCGCCACCACCGAACCGAAACCTAAATCACGATTGACTTGCTGCACAAAGTCGGCGGCTTGGGTGTTTTTGTCGGAAAATTGATTGAGCATCGGAATTTTAAATCTGCAATTGTTAATTTAACGTCAGTTCGGGACAAAAAATTGGTTTTAAGTCGGTGAAACCGACGCGCATATTTGTAGCCCACAGTGCAAACTGTGGGTCGAAATGTGATATTCGAGTCAAGCCGTTGAAAACGGCGACATAAATTTATGTCGCTGTCTTCGACAGCTTATATTTTCAATCATTGCGTTCCCACAGCTTGCGCTCCGGGCTACAAATACGCCGCCGTCTTCGATGGCTTATCTAGAACTCACGTTAATTTAGAACAAACTACAACAAATTCCAAATAGCAATTTTTCGATGAATATGCTCAAAAAAGTATTTATGCGCGATAAGTTCGCATAAAAAAGGCAGGCTGTATGAATTATTTTGCGGAGGCTTCAGGCGACGACAGTATTTTAAAGTCAACAGACTTATTGATTACCGGCTGAAAGTTTGACGGGAAAGGCAAATGAACTCTGATTTAAAAGTTTCTCGACTGTTTCTGTCAGTATATCAAGGTCGGTCGGTTTGACAAGAAATTTAGTTGCGCCTGCTTCGATGGCATTTTTGCCGTCAATTTCGCGTGCCATTCCGGTAAAAAACATAATCGGTGTTTCCGCATCGGTTTGACGAATCAAGCGACACAACTCGATACCGCTCATCTCCGGCAAGCGATAATCAAGTATGTAAAGGTCAAACGGTTCATCGGCAATCAAACTTAACGCTTTATTACCGCTTGATACCGTTGTTACGCGATAATTGACATTTGCATCGTGGAGCATCAAACTCATTATCTCGCACGAATCATGATCATCATCCACGCATAGAATTCGTCGGGAAAAGGAATTCATATTTTTACCTCCTCAAAGAAATTGTAATTTTAAATCGGTTATACAGGAAAATACAGACTTTATGAACATAAACCCTGCTAATGGCTTTGCACCCAAAGAATAACATTCTCGATTTCTAGTTTTTACACTTTGAGTTTTTCTTATTTGCAATAACAGATGACAAATAAAAGAATACTCAAAAGACTTGAAAAATACAAACGAAATTTAACCGCGTTTCATCGGCTGAGATTTTTTGTTCGCGGCTTATCAGGTTTAGAAGCTCGTGAATCGAGTTTTACCTGACTGATTCTGCCTGCGGGCGCGATTTTTTCAAAAGATTTTGTTCGCGGGTTTCGAAATTCTGTTACTTCTTGCGCCAAAAGCTGCCGATACGCGCCGACCGGCAATAATTTATCAGCGATATGTCCAATGGAAATACGCCGTAATTTCACGACCGAATGTCCGACGGTATCGAACATCTTACGAATCTGCTGGTTGTGTCCTTCGTAAAGCGTAACTTTATACCAGCCGTTTTTTTTCGTCGGTTTCAATTCCTTAATTTCAGCAGGCGCGGTTTTGAAACCGTCTTCCAGACGCATTCCGCGCCGCAGTTTGTTTATCGCGTTTTCATTCGGCAAACCTTTGACCTTGACGTCATAAATTTTCGGTATTTTTTTTGACGAAGCGACGAGATTGGTAAATTCGCCGTCGTTGGTCAGGATTATCAAGCCTTCCGTATTGTAGTCGAGCCGTCCGACCGGATGAAGTTTTCCGAGATTCGGCGGAACTAAATCCGTCACCAGATTCCTGCCTTCAGGATCGGCGACGCTGGAGAGATAACCTTTTGGTTTGTTGAGCAAAATATAAACATTTTCGCGTTTCTCCAAAAGCGGATTGATGAGTTTGCCGCTGACTTTGATGTGGTCGTTGTCGGGATTTGCCTTTGTGCCTGGTTCGGTAATTATTTCGCCGTTGACGGTAACTTCGCCGTTTGAGATAAGTTGTTCAGCCTTGCGCCGCGATGCGATGCCTGCCTGCGCGATTAGTTTTTGTAAGCGTTCTTCCATAAAAATTAGTTAATGGTTAATTGTAAATGGTAAGTGGTAAATTTGGAAAACCAATTCTTAAATATTAACTATAGGACTTTCTCAAAAACGGAAAATAGACCGCAGATGACGCAGATTAAGCGGATTTTCGCCGATTTTATTTGATTAAATTATCCGCGAAAATCTGCCCAATCCGCGTCATCTGCGGTCTATTACTATTTTTCCTATTTCTCAAATAAATGTTTTTTCTAAAAATGAGAAAGTCCTAAACTATTAACCATTTACAATTAACCATTATTTCTTCATTTTGCTCTTGGCGACAACGGCACATATCGGTCCATCGAAGCGTTGATTTGCAGATAAATTTTTGTTTCGCGCGGAATCAAATTTCGCCAATTTGCTCCGCCGCGTTTGATATAACCCGCCAATCTGGAAGGGTTTGAGTTATATCCCGCCGACATCAGTTCGGTGGGCGTGGCGATGCCGTTTTCAATCGCGTTATAAACTGTGTCGCTGGAAACCAATTCGTCCCAGGTCATTTGCATATAAAGCAGCATTGCTTGCGCGGCATTCGGATGATTTCGCATTCCTTCAACAAAATCGGGCATCAAACCGACATTGTAATAACGCGAGCGAATAATTCTATATGTCGAAGGAATCATCTGCACCATTCCGCCCGCGCCCGCGCTGCTGACCGAGTAACGATACGTTTGACCTTCGTTGAGCGCATACAGCGCAAAGATGTCGTTATAGATGGTTGGATGAGATTCGGTGCGAAAACGCTGGTGGTCAACATGCTCGACAATCGTCAGACGTTCCGCCATATCGGTTACTTGCGGGGAAATAAAAACACCTTTTTTTCGTAGATTTTCCCGCGCCGCATCAAGCGTGTTTCGCACATAAAGTCTGCCCGCGCTGACAACTTCCGGCGTAACAATACCGGCGTGCGTCGAAACATAATAAGCGGTTTCCATATATACGTCGTTGCGGACAACCGGATATTGCACCAGCAGAGGCAGATGCGCCCGATTTGCCGCATCAACAATCATTACCGGCGTATTTACTCCGTTGGCGCGGATGATGCGAGTCCTGACAAATTTTCCATTTTCAGTGGTCGAAGAAAACTCCGCATTGCGTGAGAGAAAAGCATCTTTCGTCATCACAATATAATCAACCTTTGCCGATTCATAATCGTAAAAAGCCAAACGAACAACGTCGGTCAGCAAAAAACTGTCGGTTATTGAAGTGGGAATCGGACGCGCCGTCATTTGCCGCTTAGCTTCGGCGATTTTCTTTTTGATTTCTCTAAAACTCAAAGGTTTATAAAATGTCGGTTCTACTCGTGCAATTGTTGTCGGATTATACGAACTGCCGGTAACAATCGGTGTTTGAAGCGGCGTTGCCATCGGTTTCGGCGTTGGCGAAGGTAAATTATTAGTTATGACAACCGCTTTTCGCGCCGGTGTCGGTGTCGGCGAAGGCGTTTGATTAGTTCCAATAACGCGGCTCCGCGTCGGAGTCGGCGGTGGCGCAGCCGTTTGAGGAAATATGTTGATTGAGCAGAAAATAAAGACACTGAATCCGATTAACACTTTTGATTTCATAATATTTGTTTTTGAGTTTTGAAAGTTTGGGCGTGATTGCCATTGAAACTTGCTGCAAATGCGGAATTTGGTAACCCGCACTTATAAAGATTCGCTTATCAGGCAAAAGGTTGTCAAATGCCGTGTGATAATTTTATGGCTTTAATAAATTTCCGTTATGGATATTTCGAGTTTGTTGTTGTGAAGGATTTTCGATATAACTAGAACTTCCTTCTCCGATTAAATGCTTAAATAATTATGAAAAAACTTTTTGGAACGGACGGAATGCGCGGCGAAGCAGGCGTTTTTCCGCTTGATGAAAAAACGATTGAGATTGTCGGCAATTCACTGGCGTGGCAGTTTTACGAAAAACTCGGCAGAAAGCCGCGCTTTATAACCGGACGCGACACACGCGAATCAGGCGCGTGGATTGAAACGGCTTTTTGCAAAGGTGCAAGTTCAGCAGGCGCACATTGCGAATCAGCGGAAATTATCACCACGCCGGGCGTTGCTTTTTTAACAAAAAAATTAGATTTTGACGCGGGTATTGTTATCAGCGCGTCGCACAATCCGTTTGAAGATAACGGCATCAAGATTTTTTCGCCGACCGGAAAAAAGATTGATGAAACGACCGAAAGAGAAATCGAAAATGATATTTTTCAAAGTTTCAAACCTGATTTATCCCGGCAACCGGTTTTGACTTCGCAACTTCGTCAACGCATTGCAATGTTGCAGATGACGACGCTCGAACTCAGCGACTTTATTCAGCAGGAAAGCGTGTCTAAAAATAAAGCCGTTGAATATCAAAATGCTTATCTGGATTATCTCGCTGAAGAATTCAAAAACTTAAATTTGAACAATCTCAAAATGGTTATAGATTGCGCGAACGGCGCGGCTTGTGAACTTGCGCCGCGATTATTCAAAAAATTCGGTGCGAAAACAATCGTTATCAACAACGCGCCCGACGGTAAAAACATTAACAAAAACTGCGGGTCGCTTCATTTGGAAAATCTGCAAAAAAAAGTTTTAGAAGAAAGCGCAGATTTCGGCGTGGCGTTTGACGGCGATGCCGACCGTTCTTTGTTTGTTGACGAAAAGGGAAATTTGGTTGACGGCGACGCGGTCTTGTGGATTATGGCAAATCATCTGCAAGCTAATGGTAAATTAAATAATCAAACGGTTGTCGCCACCGTGATGAGCAATATCGGTTTGGAAATCGCGCTTGATTCCAAAAATATCAAACTTTTACGCACGGCAGTCGGCGACAAATATGTTTTGCAGGAACTTCTCGATACAAATTCAAGCATCGGCGGCGAGCAGTCGGGACATATTATTTTCCCAAACAAAAGTCTGGTCGGCGACGGAATGATGACGACGCTGTTTTTGCTCGAAGCGTTGCGCGATAACGACAATAGTTTGTCGGTAATAACCAGGGGATTTTCTCGCTTTCCGCAAATTCTGGTCAACGTCAAAGTTAAAGAAAAACGCCCGTTTGAAGAAGTCGTGGAAATCGCCAAAGCCGCCGCTGAAATTGAAAAAGAACTCGGCGCAAAAGGACGTTTGCTGCTTCGTTATTCAGGAACGGAAAACTTGGCGCGGGTGATGATTGAAGGCGAAAACCAAGCGAAAATCGAAGCACAGGCAAATCATTTAGCGGAAATTATCAGAAGAAGTTTAAGTTAATAAAAATTATGTTTGTCGTTTTATATCGGTGGCGTGTCAAGCCAAACCTTCAGCAGCAATTTGTCGAAAATTGGTCGGCAAGAACGGCTTATTTCCGTGAGAAATACGATTCATCGGGTTCGCGTCTGCATCGCGGAAGCGACGGAATTTGGTATAGTTACGCGCAATGGAAATCCGCCGAACAGCGCAAGCAGGTCTTTGAGTCGGAATCGAATAAAGTTTCTGAAACGCAACAAAAAATGCAGGAAGCAATTGAGGAAAATTTTCCTGAAATTCAACTTGAAACAGTTTCTGATTATTTAATTCTACCCAAAAATTAAAAACAAACTGACTCTGCTTGCCAAAGCAAATCAAAAAATTGTATATTTGATTAACTGAAACGGTAGGTGAAACCTTCGTTTCAAGTGGTTGCTGGGGTGAGGACAGTAATCACGAATTGGCAGGTGCGGTACACTTCCACGTTGCTTCGCCTGCTCTACTTTTTTAAATCGCTTTTTTCTTTCCGCTTGGGCAAATCATCAAAGTTAAACTAATCTCAGACAATGAATTTAGTTGAACTGCGTCAAAACCTGAAAATTTATCAAACAAAAATCGCAAAACTAAAATCGTAAATTAAAACAATCGTTTGCTTTCGCGGACGGTTCTGACTTTTATGAAGAAAGTTCCTGTAAAATTAAACGGCAATTCACACCGCTACGAAATAAAAATCGGATACGACTTGCTCAGTAACTGCGGCGATTGGGCGAAAAAATGTCTTTCGGATAAAACAAAAAAAATCGCGCTCGTTTCAAACGCCAGGGTTTTTCGTCTATATGGCGAAACTATCAAAACAAGTCTTGAAAGCACTGGTTTTGAGGTTTTTGTTTGGAAAATTGGCGACGGCGAAAAATATAAAAATTTTCGCTCGCTGGAAAAGGCTTTAAAATTTTTCAGCGAAAACAAATTGCAAAGAACCGACGCAATTGTCGCGCTCGGCGGCGGCGTAGTCGGAGATTTGGCAGGTTTTGCGGCGGCAATTTACTTGCGCGGCGTTTCCTTTCTGCAAATTCCGACGACGCTTTTGGCGATGATTGATTCTTCGGTTGGCGGAAAAACCGCCGTCAATACCGAATTCGGCAAAAACTTAATCGGCGCGTTTTATCAGCCGAACGGCGTTTTGATTGATGTAGAGACTTTGAAAACTCTGCCGCGCCGTGAGTTGACTGCCGGATTTTGCGAAGCTGTCAAACAAGGAACAATCGCAAATCGAAATCTTTTCGACCAAACCGCAGAATTTTTAAGAAATTATTTGTCCGGGAATTTCAAAAATCATTTTTCCGACAAAAATTTTCTTGCCGAACTCGAAAATTTACTCGCCGCGCAAGTCGCTTTTAAGGCGGAAATCGTGATGCAGGACGAAAGAGAAAGCGCGGAACGCACCGACGCTAAATCCCGTAAAATCTTAAACTTCGGACATACGCTTGCTCACGCGCTGGAAAAAATTACCGATTATAAATACTTCAAACACGGCGAAGCGGTCGGTTACGGAATTTTATTTGCCGCCGATTTATCAAAAAGACTTGATATTTTTAACAAAAATGAATTAGAATTGTTGAACGATGTTTTGCATCGGATTGGGAAACTTCCTGATACGAAAAACATCGAGATTGAAAAAGTTATTGAAGCCTTCGCATTTGATAAAAAGGCAATCGGAAAGTCGCTTCAATTTATTCTTTTGGAAAAAATCGGCAAACCCGTAATCTTACAAAACAAAGACATTCCCGCATCAACTATTCAAAAATCTCTCGAAACAGTTTTGCACAAATAAATTTGCTCTAAAAGTTTTTGTGTTAGAGGAGTTTATAAAAATGAGTAAAGTAATGAAAAATCAAAAATCGGAATACGGCGGTGCAGGCGTAAAACTTGCGATTATTTTGGTGGTTTTATTTTTAGTTGCACACGCCGGTTACAATTATATTCCCGTTGCGTATGAAAGCGAAAATTTCAAACAAGAAATGCAAACGGCGGTTGTGCAGGGAGTTGCATTGCCCGGAGCGAACATCACTATTATAGATTCAGTTAAAAATAGAGTTCTAAAAGCAGCGGCAAATAATAATGTTCCAAGCAATGCTTTGATTGAGGTAAAACAAATCAACAGCGTAGTGCAAGCGCATGTAAAATATACAAAACAAATTGAAATTTTGCCTTTCGGTCTTTACGTCTACAATTATCAGTTTGAGAACACCGCCACGCCGACCGGATTTTTATTTAAGTAATAACCAAAGTTTGAAATAAAAAATCAAAACCAAAAAAGATATTTGCCCGCGAAATACGCAAAATACACGAAATGAAATTTGTGTTTTAACTTTTTCAGGCAAGTGCTGAAATTGAGCGCGGAGTTCTGAGGCTTTGTAATTGCACTAAACCATTTGGAGCGTCGGCAAGCCAGGTTGTCGGGCAAACGCCGCAAGTTGTGCATTTTTCCACTGCCGGACACGGCTTTGAAGAAAGTGCTTCCTGCGATTTTTCGTGTTCGGTTTTGAGAAATTCAAACGATAATCCTGAGTCTACGATTGACCACGGCAGAAATTCGTCATAACTGCGATTCCGCGAAGTGTGAAAACCCGCATCAATTCCGGTTTCGCGTAACGCTTCCTTCAAATTTCCTTTGTTTCTCGCGGCTGATTCGATAACTCTCGAAATCGTCCTATCGCCCGAAGAAAATAACGCTTGCTCGTGCGCGATTCGCGCCGACATTGCGCGGACTTCGACATTTGGAATTTTTGCCAGATTTTTAGAAACCCATTTCAGACGATTTTTTAACTCTTTCTCATCGCAAACCGCGTCCCACTGAAAAGGCGTGTTCGGTTTCGGCACAAGACCATTTAAAGAAGGAATAATTTTTCCGGCGCGTCCGAATTTCCTGCCTGCTACTAACATTCGGTCTTTGATTCTCTCAACCAGAACGAGCATTTCTTCCAAATCTTCATAAGTTTCCGTCGGAAGTCCAACCATCAGATAAAGTTTAACTGTCAGCATTCCGCGGTCGAAAACCGCGCCGCAGATGTCAACAATTTCATCGTTTGTCAGATTTTTATTGATGACGCGGCGAAGTCTGTCTGAACCTGTTTCGGGCGCGACGGCGATTTGCTGGTCATTTGATTCGACAAGCGCGTCGAGCAGTTCTTCGGAAATTTGGTCAAGTCTTAAACTGGAAACCGAAATTCGATAATCCATTTTGCGAAGTTCGCTTAAAATTGTGGAAATTTCGGGATGGTCGCAAACGGCAGTTGAAACCAGACCGATTTTGTTTGTTTTTCCGCGCCATTCGACGGCTTTCGCCAAAATATCTCTCGCCGGAACGACGCGCGGCGGATAATAATTGTAGCCAGCCCAACAAAAACGACAGCCTTGCGAACAACCGCGCGAAATTCCAACGAAAAGACGTTCGCCCATTTCCGCGCCCGGCGACCAGACGGAAGTTGAAGGTGCGAAAATATCTTGATTCATCAAAAAATCAACGACTTCGGTTTCATTTCGTTTTATCGCGCGTCGCAGAGTTCCTTCTTTCGGATTCGCGGCGGCAAGAGCGCGTCCAACTCTTTTTGGAACGCCCTTTTCTTTCGGAATATAATCGAAAACTGTTCCGTCGTCGTTGTAAATCACATCGTAAAGCGAAGGAATATAAAAACCGCGCCCGATTTTTGCGAGATTTAATAAAATATCTTCTTTGTTGCCGTGTTCCAAAATTGCATCAACCAATTGAAACGCGAGAATTTCGCCTTCGCCGACGGCGATAATGTCGGTAAAATCGGCAATCGGTTCCGGATTTAAAAACGAAGCCGCGCCGCCCATCACAATTAGCGGGTGAAAATGATTTCTGTCTTTTGACCAAACCGGAATGTTTGACATTTGCAGCATTCGCGCCATATTCAAATAATCGGTTTCAAACGAAATCGAAAAAGCGACGACGTCAAAATTTTTAATCGGCGTTTGCGTTTCCAAAGACAGAAGCGGCGTACGCGATTTTTCATACTCGCGCATTTCAAAATCATCGGGCAGAAAAACTCTTTCGCACGAAACTTCGGGAATTTTATTAAAGAGTTCATACATCGTATGAAGTCCGAGATTCGCCATTCCGACGGCGTGAGTGTTCGGATAGCACAGCGCAATGCGAAGTTGTGCGCCGTGTTTTATCATCCAGCCTTCTTCTTTTTCTAACTTTCTTTTGTAGCTTTCGAGAATCTTTTTACTCATAAAAACTTTAATTATAACCGATTAAAATTAATTATGTAAGTAGAAACGAAACTCTGTCGGAAGTAAATTTTTAGCCGATAAAAATAGAATCGTCAAAGCAAAATTTCGCGGTCTTATTCGTTCATCGAACCTTTTCTTGATAAACTCAAAAAACCGTTTTCAATTGCGCGATGAAATCAATTGTTGAAGAAGCAGAAAATAAAAAAACGTGAATTTTGAAGAATCAGTAAATTATCTTTACAATCTCGGTTACGAACTTTCAGTCAAGAAATTCGGCTTGGAAAATACCGTTAAACTTCTTGACAAACTCGGAAATCCGCAAAATAATTTCACAAAGATTCAAGTCGCCGGAACAAACGGAAAAGGTTCGACGTGCGCTTTTCTCGAAGCGATTTGTGTTTCTGCCGGAATAAAAACAGGTCTTTATACATCGCCGCATCTAATTTCCGTTACTGAAAGAATCAAAATCAACGGCGCAGAAATCAGCGAAGAAGATTTTGCCAAACACGCGACTAAAATAAAGAAAGTTTCCGAAAAGTTGTTTGAAAGCGGAGAACTCGAAACCGTTCCGACATTTTTTGAGCAGGTAACGGCAATTGCTTTGAGTGTGTTTGTTGAAGAAAGAATCGAAATCGCAATTTTAGAAACAGGAATCGGTGGAAGATTTGATGCGACGACGGCAACGAATGCGGAAATCGTGGCGATTACGCCGATTGACTTTGACCATCAAGATATTTTGGGAAACACACTGGCGAAAATCGCGGCGGAAAAAGCGGCGATAATTCGGTCGGATACGAAAGTCATTCTCGCGCCGCAGAAAAAAGAAGCGGAAAGAGTTGTTTTAGGAAAATGTCGGGAAAAAGGAGTCGAGCCGATTTTTGCAACTGCTGATTTTCAGGTTAAAAAAGATTTTTTAACATTTCCGATGCTTTTTGTTACTTATAAAACTTTAAATAATAATTATCCTAATGTATTAGTAAGTTTGGCGGGAAGACATCAATTTGAAAATGCAGCAATCGCTATCAATATTGCCGAAACGCTTAGAGAATTCAAATTTGAAATTTCGCAGAATTCAATTATCGCCGGATTGGAAACGGCAGAACATAAAGGACGTTTGGAATTTTATAAGGGCATTTTATTCGACGGAGCGCATAATGTCGCGGGCGCAAAAGCATTAAGAGAGTATTTGGATGAATTCGTCAAACGTCCAATTACAATGATTTTCGGTTCAATGAAGGATAAGGATTTGTCAGAAATTACCGGGATTCTTTTTCCACTGGCGGACAAGTTAATTTTGACTTCTCCTGATAATCCGCGTTCAATGAAAACTGCTGATTTGATGAAATTTCTGCCCGAAAACTTTGATAAACTAAAAATTTATCCAACTGAAGATATTGAACAAGCATTGAAGATTGCCAAAAACATCTCTTGTGAAAATGATTTGATTTGCGTAACGGGTTCGCTTTATCTGGTTGGCGAAGCGCAAAAACTGTTGAATAATAAATCTTAAATTTTGAATCTTAAATTATGCACAAATTAGTTTTAATCAGACACGGCGAAAGCCAATGGAACAAGGAAAATCGGTTCACGGGTTGGAAAGACGTTGATTTGTCGGAAAAAGGTAAAGAAGAAGCGCATGCGGCGGGGAAACTTTTGAAAGCCGAAGGTTTTACGTTTGACGAGGCTTACACATCGGTTTTAAAACGCGCCATCAGAACGCTTTGGATAATTTTGGATGAAATGGATTTGATGTGGATTCCCGAAACAAAATCGTGGATTTTGAACGAGCGTCATTACGGCGGTTTGCAAGGCTTGGACAAAGCGGAAATGGCGGCGCAGCACGGCGAAGAGCAAGTTTTGATTTGGCGCAGAAGTTACGATGTTTTGCCGACTTTGCTTGAAGAAGGCGATGAGCGTTGGCTCGGCAAAGACCCGCGTTATACTTCGATTGAAGCCGGAAAATTTCCGAAAGCCGAAGCCCTGAAAAACACCGTCGAGCGCGTCGTGCCGTATTATGAAACGGAAATTATGCCGAAAATCAAAGACGGAAAACGCTTGATTATCGCCGCGCACGGAAATAGTCTGCGGGCATTGGTAAAATATCTCGACGCGATTTCCGACGAAGATATTGTTCATCGCAACATCCCGACGGGCATTCCGCTCGTTTATGAATTAGGCGAAGATTTAAAGCCGACGAAAAGTTACTATCTCGGCGACGCGAACGAAATCGCCAAGGCACAGGAAGCCGTCGCCAATCAAGGGAAAGCTAAATAAGTGATAGGTGATAAGTGATAAGTGATAGGTGATAAGTGAAAGCGGAAAAAAATCGAGTTTCTAACCTATCACCTATCACTTATCACCTATCACCTATTACTTATCACCTATCACTTATCACTTAAATATTTATGTCCTGGCAAAAAATCGCCTTCTATTTGCTTCTTTTTGTATGCTTAACGCCGTTTGTTACGCCGCCGATTGCGCTTGCCATCGGGCTTTTTATTGCGCTGACATTCGGTAATCCGTTTCCCCGACAAACAAGCAAAATAACCAAAATTTTGTTGCAGGCTTCAGTTGTTCTGTTGGGTTTTGGGATGAATTTGACGGAGATTTATAAAGCGGGAAAGCAGGGGGTTTTGTTCACGATTGTTACAATTTTCGGAACGCTTGCCGTCGGTTTTTTGCTTGGGAAACTTCTCAAAGTCAAAGATAAAACATCAAATTTAATTTCGACGGGAACGGCAATTTGCGGCGGCAGCGCAATCGCGGCGGTTGCGCCCGTCATTGATGCTGATTCGGAAGAAATTTCCGTGTCATTGGGAACAGTTTTTATCCTGAATTCCGTCGCGCTGTTTATTTTTCCAATCATCGGACATTATCTTAATCTCTCGCCAAATCAATTTGGAATTTGGGCGGCAATTGCCATTCACGACACTTCTTCGGTGGTCGGCGCAGCACAAGCCTACGGCGCGGAGGCATTGGCAATTGCAACAACGGTTAAACTCGCCCGCGCACTCTGGATTGTGCCTGTCGCGCTTTTGTTTTCGTTTTTATATCGCAGGAAAAATGAAAAGAAAGCAAAAATCGCCGTTCCTTGGTTCATCATTTTCTTTTTGTTGGCATCCGTCTTGAGAACCTACGCGCCGCCGGAAATTCAGCCGAGTATCTTTGACTCGCTGGTATTGCTGGCGAAAAAAGGTTTGACCGTTACGCTTTTTTTAATCGGCGCGAGTTTGTCGCGTGAAACGCTGAAAAAGGTTGGTGTTAAGCCGCTTTTCCAGGGCATTATACTTTGGATTCTGATTTCGTTTGTTTCACTTTGGGCGGTTTTATCTTTATTATAGTTTTTAAATGGAACAAAAAAATGAATCAGCTATCAAAGTAAAGCGCGAGATAAAAGGCGTGGTTGAGCCGAAACTCGTTCGCATTATCTCTTTTACAATCATTACAGTTTCACTCGCTGCCTGCACGGTTTTGTGTATTTTGGCGATTTGGCAATTTACGCAAAGCGACGCGGTTTGGCGGGCGGTTGCAACCTTTATCGTCGTCAGCGTAGCGACGGGGATTTTTACTTTTGTTAATGAAAAGCTCGGTTAAATTTTAGTTATCACTTCTCACTTATAAAAAGTTGTGCAAACAAAACTGCAATTTCAAATTAGTGAAACTATCAAAAAAAATCGCCTTGATAAATTTTTGTTTGCAGAAATAACGGCAGTCAGCAGGATGTATCTGCACAATTTGCTGAAAGAAAACAGATGCACAATCAACGGCAAATCTGCAAACGGCGGTTATCATTTACAAAAAGATGATGTTGTTGAAATTGAAGTTGACTTAAACGCCGAAACCGCAATGAAACCTGAAAACATTCCGGTCGAGATTGTTTTTGAAGATGAAGAAATAATTGTTATTAATAAATCGGCTGGAATGCTCGTTCATCCGACCTTCACGCAAAAAAGCGGAACGCTTTTGAACGCTTTAACTTATTATCTAAATTTTGAACCGCAAAAAAATAAAAGTTTAGAGGAAAACAAGGAAATTACGGGAGGCGGTAAATCCAAAATCCAAAATCTAAAATCCAAAATCGTCCGTCCCGGACTCGTTCACCGGCTTGACCGTCAGACTTCCGGTTTGATGGTTATTGCCAAAACAAACCGCGCACTGCGTATTTTAACAGACCATTTTCGGCGTAAAATAATTGAAAAAAGATATTCGGCGTTGGTCGAAGGCGTTATCGAAAACGATTTCGGCACAATTAACGCGCCAATCGGTCGTTATGCGGATAAGAAATTTTGGGACGTAAAAGCCGACGGCAAAACAGCGGAAACTCATTTTCGCATATTAAAAAGATTTTCCGACAAAACGCTTTTGGAACTCGAACCGATAACCGGCAGAACCAACCAACTGCGGATTCATTGCGCTCATTTTGGACATCCGATTATCGGCGATGTTCTGCGTGGCGGACGCGAATTTTCGCGGTTGTGTCTTCACGCATCAAAACTAGCGTTTTGGCATTCAAACGGAAATCATCGGCTCGAATTTGAAAGCAATCCCATTTGGATAAAGCAGTAACTTTATCATTTCTTAGCCTAAGACTCCTGCCATAACCGTTTCGGTTTGGCGGGAGATGTAAGGCGTTTTGTCAAAATACAAAAATATAGTAGAATACAAATAGAACAACCACGTTCGGGCTGAACGATAGCGTAAAGTGGATTCCTGCATATTGAGTGTTGTTCCTCTAAAATATGCCGAAAGAGATGTTCAAACATCTAGGTCGCTAGAATCTCCAATCCATAATCGTTTCGATTTGGTTGGAGAGTGTCAACCAAATGACTTTCCCAAAAACGGGAAAATATAACACGGATTGTCAGAATCGTCTGCGGTAGCGGGCGGTTGAATATCCGACGGATAAACCATCTGCTACCGCAGACGGTTCTGACATCGCGCTAATTTATAAAACTATTCTGTCCGATTACTTACAAAAAATTATTCTCGCCACTCTTCTGCAAACATTGCTGAGCCATAATAAAAACTGTTGACCGAAACTCCAACTTATTCTAAAATCAAAATAGCGAACTTCTTCGTTTAAGCAACACCAATGCCTCCAAAATCAAAGAAAATCAAATTAGTTTATTTTGTAATCATCACGCTTTTGTTAGTAGGATTAGTTCCGCTTGTTTTAACGGGCTGGTTTTTATCGGAAAAAAGCGCGAAAGAACTTCGTGCGGTTGAAAATCGCTATCAAACGCAACTCGTGCAGGAAAAAGCGCGACAAATCGAGATGTTCGGACAGCGTTACGCAGATTTGGTCGGCAGTTATGCCAAAGCTCTCGAACTTTCCAACGACCTTTCCCTGCTTTCTTCGCCGCAAACTGAGGAAAAATTAGGAACGACACTCAAGGAAAATCCCAATTTACTTGCGCTCTATGTCAAACCGATAGACGGTGAATCTTTGTCGGTCTTTCGCGCTGAAATAATTAAAAAAGAAGAAATTGAAAATCTTTCTTCAACAGAATTGGCGCGTTTGGGAAATGAAAAATTCGTTTTCGGACAACCGCACAAATTAGATTCAAGCGGCGAAATCGTTTTAACAATCGCCGCGCCGGTCGTCGTCAACAAAAGCATTTCGGCGGCAGTTGTGGCGATAGTTTCTCTGCGCGAACTTTCCCGAATTATGGCGGAAACAAAGCCGACGAGCGAAGCGGAACTTTGGAAAGCGGGCTTGCCGATAATTTTTGTGGTAGACGAAAAAGGACGCGCCGTTTTTCATCCCGATTCAAATGTTGTTTCAAGTCAAAAACCTTTAACCGACTTGAAAATCGTGCAGGAATGGCAAGCGACGAGCCGCCAGATTCAATCCGCGCTCGTTCCGTTCACGGCTGAATATGACGGCGAAAATCACGATATGATTGGCGCGTATTCAACTGCCAATTTCAACGGCGATTTGATTTTCGGCGTAATTACGATGCAGGACGAAAGTAAAGCATTGGCATCGGTCGGCGAAATGCGTCGGCAAACCTGGTTGATAAGTTTGGCGTTTGCGTTGATTGCTTTGATTGTCGGAAGTTTGCTGGCAAGACAACTGACGTCGCCTTTATTAAAACTCGTTTCCGCCGCGCAAAAAATTGCATCGGGCGACCTTTCCGGTCGTGTCGAAACAAAAAATATCGCGGAAATCGGAACTTTGGGCGAAACCTTCAATTTGATGAGCGGCAAATTGGAAGAACACATTGCCAAACTCGCCAAAGCCGCGCAGGAAAACCGCGAACTTTTTGTCGGCACGGTCAAAGCACTCGCCGCCGCGATTGACGGCAAAGACCGCTATACACGCGGACATTCGGAAAGAGTTTCGCGTGTTTCGGTGGCAATCGGAAAGCAGCTTCGATTGGGCGAAGAAGAACTCGAAACGCTTCGCATCAGCGCACTTTTGCACGATGTCGGCAAAATTGCGATTGACGATTCGATTTTGAAAAAACCCGCCGCGCTGACCAATGAAGAATTTGAAATAATGAAAACCCACCCGCAAGCCGGATATAAAATTATGGCACATATTCCGGCAATGAAAGAGTTTCTGCCCGGAATGTATATGCACCACGAAATGGTCAACGGCGCGGGTTATCCGCAAGGTTTGAAAGGCGAAGACATTCCGCTGCAAGCAAAAATCGTTTCGGTTGCCGACACTTTTGACGCGATGACGATTGACCGACCTTATTCAAAAGGAATGCTCCTTGATGACGCGCTTGACCGGATAAGAAGTTTTGTCGGCACGAGATATGACGGGAAAGTCGTCGAAGCACTTGTGAAAGCCTGCGCCGACGGTCAAGTCGGAATCGGTATTGTGCGTTTGAAGGAAAAAATGCCTAACAATGTAAATATGCGAACCAAACAAGTCGAACAAACAAAGGTCGCCTAAAAGAGATTTCCGCCGGGAGCGCAGGCATCTTGCCTGCAATGCGTTCGCAGAACGCAAAAAAACTACTCACTCTTACACTTAACTTTCGCGCTTTCGCGCTCATTGCAGGCAAGATGCCTGCGCTCCCGGCAAACATTTCCGCATAAAAAAAACGCCCAAGATAAAGGACAAGCAAAGAAATGGCAAATGAGCAGGAAATTTGGCAAGTTGATGTCAACGGTGAAATATACGAAACAAACTTTGAAGGTTTGGCGAATTGGATTGCCGAAGGTTCGCTGATGCGGCAAGACAAAGTTCGGCGCGGAAATTTGCGATGGCTGGAAGCGGGAAAAATTCCGCTTCTTTATAGTTTTTTTAACGCCAAAGAACTGGGCGTTGCGCCGCCGGTTGTTTCCACGACAAACGCGCAGACTTCAGAAGAAAATTTACAAAATCAAACCGAAAATTTCGCAACTTCGCAAAATGTTTCAGAAAATAATTTTAATGAACAAGCAAACGAACCGACAGCCGAAAATCTTCAAACAGATCTGACCGAAGTAAATCACCAACAAAATCAAATCCACGAATACAAAAATGCCGTTACGGAAGGTTTTGGGTTTGCCGATTTTGCAAAGGCTCTGGCTTATCCGTTCAAATTCAAGGCAAGTTTGATTTTCGGCGCGATATTTTTTATGGTTTTCTCGCTCGGACAATCGGTTTGGATTTTCGGCGGATTTATGTTTGTGTCGGCAATTTTTTGCGCGATGCTTGCCAACACATTAACTTTTGGTGTTTTGGCAAACACGGTCGAAAATTTTTCGCAGGGAAAAATTGAATCCGATTTTATGCCGCGTTTTGACGACTTTTCGGCTTGGGACGACGTGATTCACCCGTTTTTATTGAGCATCGGCGTTTATCTCGTTTCTTTTGGATTGTTGATTGCGTTGGTTATCGGCGCAACCTGGTATGCAATGAAGACTTTAGTTCAGATTGACGAAGGCAAAGAAAAAATAGTTTCCAGTGTTTTGCCCGTCCCGCCAAACGATTTCAATCTCGCAAACCAATCGGCGCAGGTAAATCAACTGACCGAGCAGATTAGAAAGCAAAACAAATTTAAGGACGGAAATATGCCGGATGAAAATGCGATTGCCCAATCGCAAAGCAACACTTCAAGCCGGGAAACAAATTTCCAAAATCAAATAAAGCAAAGCGAGCAGACGCAAATTGAGGCAATAACCGCAAAAGAAACCGGCAGCGAAAATAATAATTTGAGCGAAATGCCCGGAAATGTGATGAGGTTGTCGCTGGTCTTTTCAATTCCGATTTTTCTTGCATTTTTGTGGGGCGTTTTTTACTTTCCCGCGGCGTGTGCAGTTGCCGCGTATACTCGCTCATTTACGGCAACTCTCAATCCTTTGATTGGCTTTGACACGATAAAGCGTCTGGGTTTGGATTACGCCAAAATTCTTATTATTTGTTTGATTTTAGGAACTTTTGTAGTTGTCATCAACGGATTTTTAGGAAAAATTTTCGCGCCGCTTGATTTGCCGCAGATGGGAAATCTGCCGGTTAAATCCCTTATTGGTCTTTTATATTTCTATTTTTCAGTTGTCTTTTCGGTTATCTTAGGTTTCGTTATTTACAAAAATTCGAGGCGTTTGAATTTACATCGCAGTTAATTGAAGGTGTGTGCGTAATTTGACTTTAGTAACTAATACTAATTTCATCGTTTAGAGGCGGTCTTTGACCGCCGCCTTTGAAAATTCAACGAACGGCGGTCAAAGACCGCCTCTAAACGGTGGAGTTTATTGATATTTAGTTACGCACACCCTTCAGTTAATTAGAAACAGCTTTGCAATTTTTTTTCAATTTTTCAACAATAATTTGGCAATCTGCCTTTTTAATTCCTTAATTTCTTCACGCAATCGCGGCAAAGATTTAACATAAGCATTTTGTCGTTTATATTCGTCGAGCGGCTGCACGGGCGTTCCCCACCAAACTCCGGCGCGAACAATTTTATGAGGCAAAACTCCGGCTTGCGAGCCGATAATCGCGCCGCTTTTCACTGTTGCGTGGTCGCCGAATCCGACTTGACCGCCGATAATGCAATCGTCTTCAATAATCGTGCTTCCCGAAATTCCGGTTTGTGCCGCAATAACGACTCTTTCGCCGATGTTTACGTTGTGCGCGATTTGCACGAGATTATCAATTTTCGTGCCTTTGCCGATGCGTGTTTGACCCAAAGCACCACGGTCAATACAGGAGTTTGCGCCGATTTCGACTTCATCTTCAATCACGACCGTTCCGACTTGCGGAAATTTGACATACATTTCAGCATCGCGCACAAATCCGAAACCATCTGCGCCGATAACAACTCCGGCGTGAAGTTTGACGCGGTTTCCAATCGAAACATTTTCATAAATGACGACATTCGGAAAAATAAAACAATCTGCGCCGATTTTTATGTTTTCAGCGATTTTTACGCTTTCAAAAATTTGAGTTTGATCGCCGATTTCCGCGTTTTCGCCGATGCAGGCAAATGCTCCGATAAAAACATCTTTTCCGATTTTGGCAGAAGCGGCGATTTGCGCGGTTGAATGGATTCCGACTCGTTTTTCCGGTTGATGAAGAATTTCGGCGATTTTAGCAAAAGCGAGTTTTGGATTTTTGACCCGGATAAATGGGCAGGGAAGTTGTCCGTTGAAATTTTGTGGAATAATTAAACACGATGCTTTGGTATTTTGCGGTTGTTCGGCAAATTCCGTTTTTTCGATAAAAGATATATCACCGGCTTGCGCGGTTTCAAGACCGGCAACCCGGAAAACTTCAATCCTGCCGTTACCCGAAAAATTTCCTTCTAAAAATTCAGCAATATCTTCGATTTTCATTTTCTCTCAGCTTCATTGACGATATTTTGCAGAAAAATCTCGATTCCTTCGATTGCAAAGCCGTGTTCGCGTTCCAGCCGTTTTAAAATCGGCGCACTTTCGCTGTCTAAAAAGTTCAAATCGGCAAGGTCAATCGTCAAATTTTTGTCGAATTCCGAGCGCATTTCGAGCGCGATTTTTTCCAATAAAACGGCATCGTCGAACTCCATCGAACCGGCGACGCGCAAAACTATATTTCCGTTTGTCGAATCTACGACCTGTTTTATTGTTGTCGGCATAATTGTGATTTAACGAAAAATTTGTCGTAAAAGCAAACTCTAGAGCGGTTACGGATTGAGTGTCAGGTATGAAAATCAAAGGCAGAAGCCCGACTGTCAAGGAGGGCTAAATTCAAAGACAGCCCTTGCTGACGCGCAGGCTTCCGCCCCGTATATTCAAACTTTAACCGCTCTAATGGAAAAGACTTCGCCGGAAATTTCAAGCAAAGTCTTTTGTTGGCAGGTTTATTATGGCAGGTTTATTGAGAGTTAAAATTGATTTCGCCGCATTATTTACCGCGTATCAATATATAAGATGAAATTTTTCTATCGTCGGATGTGTAATTTTCGTGAAGTAATGTAAAGAATTGTAAAAGTCGGGACAAAAGGAGAATTTTTGACGTAGAATCAATGTGAATATGAGTAAAATACTTTTGATAGATGACGACGAGGAACTCTGTGAACTCATTTCCGAATACCTGAGCGTCGAAGGTTTTGCCGTCGAAGCAATTCACGACGGCGAAAGCGGTTTGCAAAAAGTATTAAGCGGCGAATATGAATTGGCGATTTTAGACGTGATGCTGCCGAAAATGAACGGTTTTGATGTTTTGCGTCAACTCCGACAAACATCAAAGATTCCGGTTTTGATGCTGACGGCGCGGGGCGACGATATGGAACGCATTGTCGGTCTGGAAATCGGTGCGGACGATTATTTGCCGAAACCGTTTAATCCGCGTGAACTTGTCGCGCGTCTGCGGGCGATTCTGCGGCGCGTCGAGATGTCGGAAGAAACCAGGCAATTCGATAATGATAAATTGCAGGTTGACGATATTGAAGTTTCGATTTCCGGGCGTTCCGCAAAAAAGAACGGTGAAGATTTAGGCTTAACGTCGGTTGAGTTTGATTTACTGGCGGCATTGCTCAAAGAATCCGGTAAGGTCGTCAACAAAGAAGATTTGAGCGAAAAGGTTTTAGACAGAAAACTTTCGCCGCATGACCGAAGTTTGGATATGCACATCAGCAATTTGCGGAAAAAATTGGGAACACGCGCCGATGGCGATGAAAGAATAAAAACCATTCGTTCCGTCGGTTATATTTACACTGTTCCGCAATAATATGAGTCTTTTTCTAAAAATTTTTCTTTGGTTTTGGGTTTCAATTGCATTGGTTGTCGGCGTGGTTAGTTTTATCAACTGGTCAACGCAGCCGGAAAATCTCGGCAGGCAGTGGCGGATTATCGTCAGTGATATTGTCAATATCAACGCACAAACGGCGGCTCAGATTTATCAAAACGAAGGTCAGAGCGGACTTGAAGAATATATGACCCGACTTGCAAGTTCGGAAAGAATCAGCCGCGTCGGGTTTTTTGACGTCAACGGCAAGAAGATTGCCGGGGAAAAACTTGACGAAAAAACCGCCGATTTATTTAATAAAGCCTTACAAAGCGATAATACGGAGATTGATGTTTCGCCAAATGAAACTTCCGCCGCCAAACAAATTCAACTTTCCGACGGTTCAAAGGTTGTATTCGTTACGCTTTGGAAACGTCCGACGATTCAAACTTATCCCGACATCGGAACGAGAATTCTGCAAATTCTGGGAATCATTTTTTCCGCCGGTTTGGGTTGTTATGCTTTGGCGCGTTATCTTTCGTCGCCGCTCGGTAAATTGCGCCGCGCCACGCAAAAACTTGCGAGCGGCGAACTGCAAACCCGGGTTGCTTCCCAAATAGGAAACCGGCGCGACGAACTAGCCTATTTAGCGCAGGATTTTGACGAAATGGCGGAAAGAATCGAATCGCTGGTAAATTCGGAAAAGCGTCTGACGCAGGACATTTCGCACGAATTGCGCTCGCCGCTGGCGCGTATGAATGTCGCGCTTGAACTTGTCCGAACCAAAGCCAACATCGAATCTCAGCCGCTAATAGAACGGCTTGAAAAAGAATCGCAACGCCTTAATGAAATGATTTCGCGTCTTCTGGTACTTTCCAAATTAGAAACCGGCTCGGAAAATTTTGAGAAAACGGAAGTAAATCTCTCCAGGATATTTGAGCAAATCGTTGCCGATGCCGATTTTGAAGCGCAGGCAAACGGCAAATCGGTAAAAATCCTGCAAAAGGACGTAGTGAAAGTTTTCGGCAATGAAAATCTACTGAGAAGCGCGATTGAAAATGTTTTGCGAAATGCGGTGAAATACTCTAAAGATGAAACGACGATAGAAGTTTCGCTCAAAAAAGAAGATAAAAACATTGTCATTGTTGTCAGAGATTATGGCAGCGGCGTTCCCGAAGCAGAGTTGGAAAAATTATTTCGCCCGTTTTACCGCGTTCACACGGCGCGGGACAGAAAAACCGGCGGAATCGGTTTGGGTTTGGCAATCGCGGAACGCGCCGTCAATGCTCATAATGGAACGATTGCGGCAAAAAATACGGGGAATGGTTTAGCGGTTCAAATCAACTTGCCGATGCTCGATTAAATTTCCGCAGTTCTATTCTTACGCGCATCAATAAAAGATTTAATGCTCAAAATCACGAACACCAGACAAATCAAAGCCATTGCCGCTTGCGAAAATACTGCCAGCGAAACTTTGATGTCGCTGATTTTCGACAAAATACGTCCGGCAGGAATAAGAAAGCCCAAAAGTCCGACAATAACCGCCGCGTGCATCAAATGTCTACGCAAACCTTCGTTAGATTTGGCGATAAAACCAAAAATCGCTAATAACAAACCAAACGCCGCCGGAATCAGCGCGGTTAAACTCGTGTTTCCGTCCATAATGCTGAAAACGTAACCGATAATTCCGATTAAAATTAATAAAATTCCGCTGATAATTGCTGTTGATGGCATATAATTTATTCAAGATTTAAGATTTAAGATTCAAAATTCAGGATTTAGGATTTCAATCTTAAATCTTAAATCTTAAATCTTAAATCTTAAACTATTTATTCATAACCGGCAGAACAATCATCGAAGCATTTGCGCCGCCGAAATAAACGCGCTCGGTCGCTTTCTGAAAATCAGATTGAGTTGCCAGTTTGTAATTCGGCATAAATTTCTGCGGATTTCGCGCAATGAGCGGAAACCAGGTGCTTTGAATCTGCACCATTATTCGATGACCTTTTTTGAAAGTGTGCAGAACGCCCGGCATTGTGTATTCGATTTTCGCAACTTCGTTTGGTTTTAGCGGTTCCGGTTTTTCAAAACTGTTGCGGAAACGCGCCGGAAACGGTTCGCCGCGCAGAAGCATTTGATAACCGCCCGGTTCAAACACCGAAAAAGCGGAATCTTCCGGCGGCTTCACGCGCTCAGGTTGTCCGTTCGGCAAAGTTTTTCCGGTCGTCGGATATTTGTAATCATCGGAAAATACATCAATCAATTTCACAATAAAATCTGAATCCGTGCCGCTTGACGAGATAAACAGATACGGCTTGATGTCGCCCGCCACCGTTATATCTTTGGTCAAAGGCTCTGTTTGATAAACAAGAACATCCGGTCTTGTCGAAGCAAAACGCTGGTCTTCGGTCATAAAATCACGCGGGTAATTCGACGTGATTTTTTGCGTATATGGAACGGGCTTCGACGGGTCGGAAACATATTCGTTAAAACCGTTCTGCGTCTTTGGCATTTCAAACGAAAGCCCGCCGTTTTCAGTTAAATATAGAGCCGTATCCTTGCCGTTTGTCGGATTGTAGTTTTCAAATGATTTCCATTCGTGCGAACCCGTGTCAAAAAGATTGACTTCGTTAATTTTAGATATGTCGCCTTTGTCTTTTAAGAAATGATTGAAAAAGGGAAGTTCCATATTATTACGATAGTATTCGGCGGTTTTTTGCCCGAAATAAGCCGTGCCGAGCCAATCGCCGTCAGAACGCGCCCATCCGCCGTGAAACCAGGGTCCGACGACGAGAACATTGAAAATGCCCGGATTTTGCCGTTCGATATATTCGTAAGTTTTCAACGCGCCGTATAAATCTTCGTTGTCATACCATCCGCCGACGGTCATCGTCGCGCATTTGATGTTTTTCAGTTTCGGCAGAATGTTGCGGTCTTTCCAATATTGGTCATAGTTCGGATGCGCCATCATATCGTCCCAGAATTTGATGCGGATTCCCAAACCTTTTTCATAACTGTCGGCAGTTTCTTTCAGCCCGCCAAGCTGTTTGAAATAATCGTAGCCGTCTTCAGTGTCGCGTCCCGTCCATTTTTTCAGATAATCGCCGTTATTCGTCGGAGTCGGGCGCGGCTGACCGAAACCGGTGAAAAACGAATAGTTTTGGGCAAGGAATAACGCGCCGTTGTGGTGCATATCGTCGCCGTGAAACCAATCGGAAACAGGTGCTTGCGGCGAACAGGCTTTGAGCGCGGGATGTGAATCAATCGAACCTGCCGAAGTATAAAACCCCGGATATGAAATCCCGTAAGTTCCAACTTTGCCGTTATTGCCCGCCACGTTTTTAACCAGCCAATCAATCGTATCGAAAGTGTCGGTTGGTTCGTCAATCTCGCCCGGTTTTGTATTTTTAATATCGGGGCGCACGTCTTCAAACTCGCCTTCCGACATCCAGCGTCCGCGCACGTCTTGATAAACAAAAATATAACCTTCACGCGCAAAAAGTTCGTCGGGACCTAATGAAGTTTTAAATTTGTCCGCGCCGTAAGGCGAAACAGTGTAGGGCGTGCGATTTAAGAGCATCGGATATTTGACCGTTTTGTTTTTCGGCTCATAAATCGAAGTAAAAAGTTTCACGCCGTCGCGCACCGGAATCAACACCTCGCGCTTGGTGTAATTTTCTTTTATATAAGTTGCAAGTTCGTTTGGCTGCGGCTGCGCCGCTTGCGCGAAAAGCGAAATTTGGCATAAAACAAGTGCCAGAAAAACATAAAACAGATTTCTCGGTCGAATAAAACTCATAAATTTTCTCCAAAAATAAAAGGCTTGAATGGTCAAGCCTTATTTTCGCGCAATTGTTAAATGATTACAAGCTAATTTTGAACTTCAACCTCGACGACTAAAACAATCTGCGAACGCACATTGAGCGAACCTGCTTGAACGGGTGTTTTATAAACAGATTTTGCCGACGACATCATATTTGAATTCATCATTGCATATTTGTTTTCAGATAAAGTTTGCGGTTGAGACGGCACGCCGCCTTCGGTTGATTCGACGACGCGCACGATTTTTCCGTTTAAAGATTGGGCGATGGCTTCGGCTTTTGTCAATGCTTGTTTGGTCGCCAAAGCTAAAGCATCGCCTTGCGCCGGACTTGTTTCGCCCACAACAAACTGAATTCCTTCGACGCTGTTTGCGCCCGCTTTTGTCGCCGCATCAATCACTGCGCCAACCTGATTTAAATCGTTAATCGAAACAGAAACGGTATTTTTGACTTCATAACCGAGAATTTTCGGCATTTTGCCCGAATAATAATCCTGTTCGGGATTCAAACTATAATCGCTGGTTTTGATTTCGGATTTGGCGTTGTTTGTCACGGCTTCCACCGCCGTTTTCACCGCTTCGCTTTTGCGGGCGTTTTCCTGCTGCGCGTTTAAGGCTTGTTTGTCTTGCGTAATAACCGAAAAAGTTATGACGGCGGTATCGGGCGCAATTTTAGTTTGTGAATCTCCGACCACCGTGATTCGGGTTAATTTATTTTGAGTCGGACGATAAATGTAAAGCGCGGCGGTAAAAAGAATTAAAGCCGCGACAAGCAAAATAACCTTATAGACGTTGTTCATAAAATTTCCTCACTGCTCAAGATTTGAACAAAGAACGCCCGGCAGGAAATTTTCTTGCAAATATTTTTTATGTCAAAAAAGATTTGTTTTGAGAAATTCAAAGTCAATGAATTTCTTTTTTTTGAGTAGCGAATGCGTATTTTGACCGGATGTAAAAAACTTTAAGATTTTCAAGTTGCAAATCTAAAGACTAAAATCTAAAATCTAAAATTCAGACGCACCCGTAGCTCAGCTGGATAGAGTATCTGACTTCGAATCAGAGGGTCACAAGTTCGAATCTTGTCGGGTGTACCATTATTTTCAATAGTTTAGGGCAACCAATTTGGTTGCCCTTTCCCTTTTGTGTGCCAAGAGTGTGCCAACTTTGAAAAACTATAATCCAAACATCATTTTTTCGAGTTTATCAGTTGCCGATTGCTCCATTGTCGGCAAAACGTGGCTGTAAGTATCGAGTGTTAAAACTATGCTTGCGTGTCCAAGTCTTTCCGAAACTACTTTTGGATTTTCGCCTGCCGACAAAAGTAAGGTTGCCGTTGTGTGCCGCAAATCGTAAAGCCGAATGTTTGGCAATTCAGCTTTTCCGAGTAATGGCTTGAAATGTCTGTCTGTTAAGTTTTTTCTTTGTAATGGTGTTCCTATTTCGGATGCAAAGACCAAATCATAATTCTTGTATTCCGATGCGATTTTCATTCTTTCTTCAAGTTGATTGCGTCTATGAGATTTCAAAACACTTAATACAGAATTTGAAAATGGTATTTTGCGACGGCTTTATTTGTTTTCGGTTCTGTGAAACAAAACCCGCCGCCTTTATTTTCACTTAATGTTTTATTGCCAGCCATTACTTTTCTTTACCTCGACAATCGCAATTTCTTTATCCGTTAAAACAAAGAACCGATAAACTCATTAAGCGGAATAGCTTTCGCCGGATTGATTCTCTTTCGGCTCTAACGCTTCTTTGAGCGCGGTTTGCAGTAATTGGTCGGCGTTGGCGCGTGCGTGTCTGATG
>JBPCPU010000214.1:0-29481 GCA_050998795.1 Pyrinomonadaceae bacterium | reverse complement strand
GGCGGCGCATCGCGGCGCGATTCGCGCGAAAGGCAAAACCATCGCCGTTTTGGGAACGGGAATTGACACGGTTTACCCGAAGGAAAATGCCCGGCTCGTCGAAGAAATTTTAGCGTCGGGCGGCGCGATTGTTTCGCAGTTTCCGCTTGAGACTCCGCCGTTGTCGGAAAACTTTCCGTATCGAAACCGCATCATAAGCGGACTGAGTTTGGGAGTTTTGATTGTCGAAGCGTCGGAAAGAAGCGGTTCTTTGATAACCGCGCGGCTGGCGATGGAACAAAACCGCGAAGTTTTAGCCGTGCCGGGAAACGTTACATCGAAAAATTCTTTCGGCACAAATTATTTGATAAAGTCGGGCGCCAAACTCGTTCAGCAATGGCAGGATGTCGTGGCGGAATTGCCGGGCGAAATCGCGGCTGAGATTTTGCCGCCGCAAATTGACAAGGCGACAGGCGAAACTAACCAGCAAAAATCTCCGCCCGCCGATTTGACGGAAAACGAGCGCACGATTTATGCGCTTCTGTCCCCCGACGAACCCGTGCATATTGATTCTCTGCTGGAAACAAGCCAACTTTCCATCGGTGATTTGGCATCTGCTATGCTTGGTTTAGAGATGCGGGATTTGATTAAGGAATTGGCGGGCAAGCGTTACGCGAGAAAAATTTGAGGTAAAAATATATGTTAACCGCAGTTTTAGAAGATGTTTTGGCGAAAGTGAAACAACTTTCCGTCGAAGAGAGAGCAAAAGTCAGAGAAGTTTTGGACAAAACCGTGCCTGAAATTGAAAAGGCGCGAAACGGCGATTTTCAAACGGACGTGGACGCGCTTGAGAAAGAGCGTCAAAGACGTTTAGAGTTATCCAAAAAAATTATGGGCAAATATGCTTTTGTTCCGACAAGCAGTGAAGATTTTGCACGGCGAAAGCAGGAAGAAATTGAACTTGAGGATAAAGGATGGATGCCCAAAGAATAATTGATGTTTTGGATGCAAGCGCGATGATTGCATTTTTGCGAACAGAGCTTGGCTCTGATGCTTATCGCTTATCACTTTTATAAGAATTGAAAGTAAAAAAGAAATGTTGTTTGCTGGGAGCGCACGCATCCTTGCGTGCTGAGCGCGAAAGCGCGAAAAAAAGTTCGCCGTTTCATCAAGTTTCGAGTAATCGAACATTTTTACGCCGCTTTCAGCGACGTAGCACGCCAGGAAGCGTGCGCTCCCAGCGATTAAATTGATTTTTTCTATTATCATTTTGGAAAGAAGTCGGACGAATAAAATCTCAAAACAGAGCATCTTTGGCTGACTGTATAGCAATCGTTTTAGCCAACCAACTTGGCGGAACGGTTTTGACTTCCGAACATCACGAATTTGACAAAATCGCGCAAGATAAGGTTTGCTCAATACAGTTTATCCGATAAGTTTTAAAAAAATGGCAAAAAATTTAGTTATCGTCGAATCGCCCGCAAAGGCGAAAACCATCAACAAATATCTCGGCAGCGATTACAAAGTCCTCGCGTCAATCGGGCATATCAAGGATTTGCCGTCGAAGGAACTCGGCGTGGACATCGAAAATAATTTCGAGCCGACGTATGAAGTCATTCCCGACCAAAAGAAGCGCAATAATAAAAGGGTTGTGTCGGATTTGAAACGTGCGGCGAAGGAAGCCGATACGATTTATCTGGCGGCTGACCCGGACCGCGAAGGCGAAGCGATTTGTCAACATCTCGCCGAAGAAATCGTGCCGAAACGTCCCGCCAAAAAAGTTTTCCGCGTGATGTTTAATGAAATCACGAAAAACGCGATTAAGGACGCTTTCAAAGAACCGAAACAAATCAACAAAGATTTGGTTGATGCACAGCAAGCGCGGCGGATTTTGGACAGACTTGTCGGCTATAAAGTTTCGCCGATTCTCTGGAAAACGATTGGCGGAAGATTGAGCGCGGGACGAGTTCAGACGGTTGCCGTGCGGATGGTGGTTGACCGCGAACGCGAAATCGAAGCGTTTGTGCAAACCGAATACTGGACGATTACGGCGAATCTCGCCGCGAAATTGCCGCCGAATTTTGATGCGCGGCTTTATAAAATCGAAGACAAAACGCTTAAGACTGCAAACTTTGACCAGGATTTGAAGAAATCGGAAGTTCATCTCAAAGACGAAAAAGAATCAAAAGAAATCACCGCCGAAGCCGAAAAAGAAAAATTTATCGTTGATTCGGTTACGACGAAAGAACGAAAGCGCAATCCGACACCGCCGTTTATTACTTCCAAATTGCAGCAGGAAGCGGCGCGAAAATTTGGTTTCGGAGTCAAAAAAACGATGATAGTGGCGCAAAAACTTTACGAAGGCGTGGAAATCGGCAAAGAAGGCTTGGTTGGTTTGATAACTTATATGCGTTCGGATTCGATTCGCGTGTCCGACACGGCGTTAAATGAAACGCGCGATTTTGTCGGCGCGGAATACGGCAAAGATTATCTGCCCGAAAAGCCAAACTTCTACAAATCGAAAAAAGGAGCGCAGGACGCGCACGAAGCGATTCGCCCGACTGACGTAAATCGCACGCCCGAAAGTCTGAAACAATATCTGAATGCCGACGAATATAAACTTTATCGTCTGATTTGGCAACGAATGGTTGCGTCGCAAATGTCGCCCGCGATTTTTGACCAAACGACAATTGATATTCTCGCGGGACGTTTCACGTTTCGCGCCACAGGTTCGGTGCAGAAGTTTGACGGATTTTTGAAAGTTTATCAGGAAGGACGCGACGAAAAAACGGAAGAAGATGACGACGAAGAAAAAACCTTGCCGAAAGTTGAAAAAGGCGAAAATCTGAAACTCAATAAAATCACGCCCGAACAGCATTTTACCGAACCGCTGCCGCGTTATTCGGAAGCAACTCTGGTCAAAGCACTCGAAGAAAAAGGCATCGGCAGACCTTCGACATACGCCGCGATTATGACGACGATTCAAGACCGCGAATATGTCGAAAAACTCGAAGGACGTTTTCACCCGACAGGCTTGGGAACAACCGTCAACGATTTGCTCGTCGCAAATTTCAACGAACTTTTCGACACGGCTTATACGGCGAAAATGGAAGAAGCACTCGACGAAATCGAAGACGGCAAGTTGAATTGGCGCACCGCGCTTCGTAATTTTTACGATAAATTTTCAGCCGACCTCGCCAATGCCACCGAAAATATCAAAAACACCAAAAAGCAAGCGATTCCAACCGACGAGATTTGCGAAAAATGCGGCGCGGGAATGGTCATAAAATTCGGACGTTTCGGGCAATTTCTGGCTTGCGCCAATTATCCCGAATGCAAAACCACGCGGGAGGTCAATCGTCCTTCGTCCTTCGTCAGTAGTCCTTCGCAAGAACAAAATGCAAATGACGAAGGACAAAGGACAAAGGACGAAAATGTTGAGCCTTGTGAATTGTGCGGCAAAGATATGGCATTGAAACGCGGACGGTTTGGCGCGTTCTACGGCTGCACGGGTTATCCCGAATGCAAAAATATCCGCAAAATTGACAAGAAAAGCGGCGCGACGATGACAACTCCGCCGCCGGTTGAACTCGACGAAATTTGTCCGAAAGACGGCGCGAAACTTGTCCAACGCACGGGACGTTTCGGCGAATTTATTTCCTGTTCAAATTATCCGAAATGTGATTATATCAAGCGCGAAACGACCGGAATCGCTTGTCCGAAAGCCGGATGCAAAGGCGAAATCGTCGTCAAGAAATCGCGGCGCGGCAAAGTCTTTTACGGCTGCTCGAATTATCCGAAATGCGACGCGGTTTATTGGGACAAACCCGTTAATGAGCCGTGTCCGAAATGCCGCACGCCATTTGTTTTGGAAAAGACCACGAAGAAAGAAGGCACTTTCCGCTATTGCCAAAACGAGGATTGTGATTATAAACTTAGCGTCAATGATTTAACACAAAATTCAGTTGCGGACACGAAAGCGTCGGTTTCGGTTTCCTAATTTCGGATGAACGAAAATTTTCAATTTCTGCAAGCGTTTTTGAAAAACCCGTTTAAAGTCGGTGCGATTGCGCCGAGTTCGCCCGAACTCGCCCAAAAAATGGGTCAGGGTTTATCGCCGAATGAAAATAAAATCGTTTTGGAACTCGGCGTCGGCACAGGCGCGATAACGAAATTTCTGCAAGATTCGATTCCTAATGAAAAATCCTATCTCGGCATCGAACTCGACAAAGATTTAGTCAAATCGCTCAAACGAAAATTTCCCAAACTCAAAATTATTCGCGGCAACGCCTGTGAGGTTTTTTCGCTTCATCAAAAAACAAATCTCGGTAAAGTCGGATATATTATTTCGTGTCTGCCGTTTGTTTCGATACCGAATGAAATCGGCGAAATAATTTTGACTGAAATTGATAAGTTTATGGAGCAAGGCTGCGTGTTTCGCACTTTTCAATACGCGCACGGCTATTATTTTCCGTCGGCAATAAAACTGCGCGAATATATGGATAATAATTACGGCAAAGCGAAAAAAAGCCAAATCGTGATGAAAAATGTTCCGCCCGCCTACACGCTGACCTGGAAAACAACGGCGAGATAAAAGTTTTGTTTAGTCGGGAAGATTCAATCATTGTGCAATAAAAACGTGACTTTTGAAGCGAGTTGTGATATTATTCATCTGTCGCAGTGAATAAAAGTTATTTGCTTTTATTCAAACTAAAGTTCTCCGCTGCAATTCCTACATAAATCGTTTAGCTTTTAGTATAAATTACACCAGATAATTGAAGCCTGTGCGTAATTAAATATAAACAATAGCCACCGTTTAGAGGCGGTCTGTTCCCGCCGTTCGATAGCTATTCCAAGCGGGCGGTCAGAGACCGCCTCTCAACGATGAAATAAATTAAATTATCAAAATTGAATTACGCTCAGGTTTCAACTAATTATTGGAATAACCATAATGAGGGAAGATTTTCATATTTCCCTTAAAATAAATATTTGTGACCGCATTTTTAACAAGTTTTGTTTGAGTGTATTCATCGCAATTTTTCGGAGGGGAAGAAATGAATTGGAAATCTAAGTTAACAAAATTGAATTGGAAATTTAAGTTAATGATTGTCTTTGGGATAGGCTTAGCCGCGGTAGTTTTGCTAAAACTGCCGGCTTCTCAAGCCCAAACGGAAGTCGAATCAGACGTGCAGGAAAATCAAAGCCCTGAAACCAAAGGGAAGATTACGGAATATTCGAATGGGGTGATGAAAATAGAACCTCAGGGGTTTTCCGTCACCGGAGCGGTGCGTGAGATGCCGACGGTTGATCCTGACGCTTTGGTAAAGCGGGCAAATTATGTTAATCGGAAAGAATACCGTGAAGAGCGATTGAAAGCTGAACGCCGGGAAAAAGGTATTTATGTTGATGAAAATGAAGGTGAAGACATCAACAAACAAAATGAAGAAAGAATTAAAATAATAATTCCGGGAGCCGGAGCCGGTTATGACGCTTTTCAAGACCCTTTGGTTAAGCGAGGCTTAAGTCCTGATGCACCGCAAGCAATGCCGGCACCGAGTTTGACTTTTGACGGTGCCACTCAAGCCGACAATGCTGCTCAAGGTATCGGTGCTGTGGCTCCGCCGGATGTCAACGGCGATGTCGGACCAAACCATTTTGTCAGTTCCGTCAATCTTGTATTAAAAATGTTTAATAAATCCGGCGTAGTGGTTGCCGGTCCCATCAAAACAAGCGACTTGTTTCTCGGCTTACCTGCCGGCGACCCGTGCCGCACTCGTAACGACGGCGATCCGATTGTGATGTATGATTCGCTTGCCGACCGTTGGCACATTAGTCAATTTTCTCTGCCGTCAAGTGCCAGCGGCATCGGGAATATTAATTATCAATGTGTCGCTCTTTCGGTTACAGGTGACCCGACCGGTGCTTATTATGTTTGGAGCTATCCGTATCCGGGCGGAGCATTCAACGATTATCCGAAAGTCGGCGTGTGGACGGATGCCTACCACATGACCTTTAACCAATTTGGTAATCCCAGTGGGAATTTCATCGGAGCAGGTTTCTTATCTCAGGATAGAAAAAAGGCTCTGGTCGGAGACCCGGGCGCGGTAGCTGTCTACATTAATCTTTATAATACCGACCCGAATGCGGGAGGATTGCTTCCGGGTGATATTGACGGTTTGGTTGCTCCGCCGGCAGCACTGGCGGAAGTTATCGGTGAATTTCGCGCCAATGAGTTTGGCAACCCGAACGATGCAATTAGATTGTATAAATGGGTGCCGAATTTCACCAATCCCGGCAGTTCAACTCTTACCATACTGCCGGATGTCGTATTAGCTCCGTTTGACGCAAGACAACCAACTGTACCACCTATTGAGGTAATGGGGGGCAATAACCTTGACGCTATTGCCGATCGTTCGATGCACCGTTTCGCTTACCATAATTTGGGAACCAACGCCGCTCCGATAAATTCTTATGTCGGAAACTTTACGGTTAATGTCAGCGGTGTCGCTCCAACCAACGCGGCGACTTATCAAGCAGGCGTTCGCTGGTTCGAGATGCGCCGCACTAACGATATATTTTCGGTGTTCGACCAGGGAACACATAATCTTGCTGCCGGTAACGGAGCGACTGGTTTGAATAACTGGATGAGCAGTATTGCCCAGGATAACATAGGCGACATTGCTTTAGGATTTAGCCAGGCAGGAACAACCCAAAGAGCGGACATCAAAATTGCCGGTCGCACTAATAATATACAGAACAGCGGAACGCTTAATGAGGGCGAGGCTTTGTTCTTCGCCGCCGGCGGTTCGCAAACCAACACCAGTCGGTGGGGCGATTACAGCGCGATGAATGTTGACCCGACCGATGATTGCACATTTTGGTATACACAGGAATATTATGCCACGACGAGTGCGAGGGGTTGGTCAACGCGCGTCGGTAAATTCAGGTTTCCGCAATGTACTGATGCTCCGAAAGCAACTATTCAAGGCACAGTTACCAATTGCGCCACTGGTTTGCCGATTAATCAGGCTTCGGTTGACGCAACGGGTGGATTTAATCGTTTGACTATAGCTAACGGAACATATTCAATGATGGTTTCACCGGGAACTTATACTGTTTCGGCGAACAAATTACGCAACGGTTTCAATACTTCCGGCGGGATATCTACCACAGTTGCCAACGGAGGAACTACTACAGTAAATATCTGTCTAACGGGTGTGCCTGTGATAAATGTCGGAAGTCCGCAGGTCGTTTCCGAAAGCTGCGCTATTTCGAATAGTACGCCTGAGCCGGGTGAAGAACTCATCTTCAGTTTGCCGTTACAAAACACGGGCGCCATCAGCACAACAAACTTGACGGCGACGTTGCAGGCAACCGGCGGCGTTATCAATCCGGGTCCGGCGCAGAGTTACGGTGCGCTTGCTCCTGATAGTGCGCCTGTTACCAAAAATTTTAATTTCAAAGTTAATCCTGCTCTTGCTTGCGGCTCATTCATAACGCTAACGTGGGTTATAACCGACGGAGCAACCAACTTCGGTAATGTTACTTATACAGTTCAAACCGGTACTACAAGTGCGGCAACTACCACAAGTTATACCGGACCGCCGGTGGCTATACCGGACGCTGTTGTGGGAGGTGTCAATATCACACTTCCGGTCAGCGGCATTACCGGCTTAATCGGCGATGTGAATTTCCGGCTTGATGCCTTGGCAGGCTGTAACAATACTATCGACAATTTAAATGCCTCGGTGACGCACACCTATCTAGGCGACTTAAAATTCAAACTTATTTCGCCGGAAGGAACAACGGTCAATTTGATTCTCAATCGCGGCGGCGGTGGTAACAACTATTGCACCGTCACTCTCGATGATGAAGGTGGTTTTCCGGCGGCTTCGTCTATCCCGACAACGGGAGGCGTAACCGGCAACTTTACGCCGGAAAGCCCGTTATCGGCGTTTAATGGACAGAACGCCAACGGTAACTGGACGCTTAACGTCAGCGATGTTGGTCCTACTGATATCGGCACACTCAACCGCTTCTCGCTGATTATTGCGCCGAAGGTTTGCAGCACTGGTTGTGTACAAGGCATTGAGGCGGATTTATCGCCGCGACCAAATGGCAACGGAGTGGTTAGTTCAACCGACGTTTCTCTAGTGCAGGGGTTCCAACTCGGTCTTGGTACGCCGTATCAGAGTAATGAATTCCAACGCGCCGACTGCGCTCCGTTGAACACGAAAGGTAATGGAGCCGTAACTTCCATTGATGTTTCACAAGCGCAAAGTTATCAGTTGGGATTTAATGCTCTCCAACTTACGGCAGGTCCAACAAGTATTCCCGAACCGGGTTCGCTGCTTTCGACCGGCAAACTGTTTGAATCCAAATCGAATTATAATCAATCGGCAGTGGCAGCCGTCCCGCGCGAGGTGAAAGTGGTTAATACCACTGCCACGGTTGGACAAAACGTGACGGTTTTCATCAATGTCGATGCGATGGGCGATGAGAGTGTCTATGGCTTTAGTTTGATTTATGATGAAACAAAACTGTCGAATCCGGTCGTCACAATCGGGACGGCGGGCGGAGCAGTGTTATCGAATACAACACAGTCGGGACGCATCGGCATCTCGGTCAGTTACGGCGGCAACACGATAATGGCGGGCAACAATCGGAATTTAGCGAAGATCCAATTCACGGTGGCGGCAAATGCAATGACGGGAGTAACGCCGTTGACCTTTGGCGACACGCCGACATTCAGAGAAGTGGCGAATGCGCCGGGTATGCCAGGTGGAGTGATGGTGCTAACGACGACCTTCACCAACGTGATGCTGACGATAACTAACCCGATAGCGGCAAGCGTGTCGGTCGGCGGGCGATTAAGCAGCGACAGAGGAAGAGGCGTGGCAAATGCACAAATCACCTTAACCAACAGTCGAGGCGAAGTGCGCGTAACGCGGTCAAACGGGTTCGGATACTTCAAATTTACGGATGTTGCGGCAGGCGAAACATATATTATTACCGTCAGGTCGAAACAATACACGTTTGCGTCACGAGCGGTAAATGTTACTCAAGACTTAGATAATGTCAATTTCACTGCCCAACCCAGAGAGTAGATGAGATTGAGATAAACTCGATGAAGAAAGAAACAGCCTGCGGTGCAAGTTGCAGGCTGTTTTATTGTGCATGTCAATGGCGGAAGCTCAAGCGTGAGCGCGGGCTTTTCTCAATTCATTGTGGCTTCTTGCAGCCCTCCTTGACAGCCTCGGCTTCCACCCCTTTTGACGCACATCTCAATTTGAATCGGTATAATAATGAAAATATAATAAAAGGTTAATTTACAAAAAACGACCACTGGTAGTAACTTTAAATGTGATTAAAGTTATCTATATTATAGACAAAAACAAACGATTAAGAATTTTAATATGAAACATCACACAAATATATTACTTGTCAGCCTGTTAAAAAATCGTTTCAATAGTTCGGTTACAAAGTAAAAATATGCGAAATTCATTACTTTATGTGCTGCTTATATTATTTTCAATAGTTGGGATTTCAGCTCAAAACTTTGCTCAAAATAAAGTTTCCGGCACAGTCAAAGACCAAAACGAGGCGGTTGTTGTCGGAGCGCGGGTTTTTTTGCTCAATCCGCAAACGCGGATGGAACGGGTTACCATCGCCACTTCAAACGGTGCTTTTACATTTGAAAAAGTTACTCCGGGTAATTATGAAATTCGGGTTGCGGCGGAAGGTTTTGCTCAACAAATTACGCCTGTTCAGGTAACAACCGCCGGAATCAGTAATCTCGAAATTGCTTTGACGATTGGCGAAAGCCAGTTAACCGTAACGGCGGAAGTCGGGCGTTCCGAGCAAATCAAAAATGTGCCTCAAGCAGTGAGCGTCGTTACGTCAAATGAAATTTTGGAGCGCAGCACATCGGTTCTCTCGCAAGTCGGCAAAGAGGAAGCCGGTTTGAATGTGCAATCTACGAGTCCGACTATCGGCGCGGTTGTCGTGCGCGGTTTGACGGGCAAAAATGTCGTTAATTTCGTTGACGGCGTGCGCTATACGAATTCGGCACAACGCGGCGGCGTCAATACATTTTTTAATCTGAATGAGCCGAGCAGTTTGCAGGCGGTTGAAGTTTTGCGCGGACCAAATTCAGCACAATATGGTTCTGATTCTTTGGGCGGAACGGTTAATCTTGTTACCAAAACGCCGATTTTCGGCACTGACAAAAACGAGTTTCACGGTGAAATAAATCCTTTTTTCAACAGTGCGGACAGAAGTTTCGGAAGCAATATTTTATTGAGTTACGGAACACAGCGTTTTGGCGGCTACGTCAATATCAACGGACGGCGCGTAAATACTTTGCGAACGGCGAACGGTCTTGATTCGCATTCGGCGATTACACGATTTCTCGGTTTGCCGTCGAGCATTTTATACGACCGCAATCCGAATACGGAATTTACCCAATACGGCGGCGCAGTTCGTTTGAATTACGCGCCGACTGATAATCGGCAACTCAGCTTTTTTTATCAACGCAGTCAACAGGACGAAGGCAAACGCTTTGACCAGTTGCTCGGCGGCGACGGAAATTTACTTGCCGATTTGAGAAATCTGATGCTCGATTTCGGATACTTGCGCTACGTCAAGCAAAATCTCGGCTTTTTCGATAGCGGTTCGTTCACCGTTTCCTATAACAGCCAACGCGAAGAGCGCGTCAATCAAGGCGGACAGGGAAATCCGTTCGGCGACATTACGCATCAACCCGAACGCACGACGGCGACGGGTTTTAGTTTCTTTCTCGACAAAGAACTGCCGTTTCGCAATTCGTTTCTTTTCGGCGGCGATTTTTATCACGAAAGATTTAAATCCAAGGCATTTACCGTCAATCCGATAACAAATGTTTCGACGCTTTCGCGCCCGCGTATTCCTGACAACGCGCGTTTTGATTCCGGCGGTTTGTATCTCCAAAATGCCTGGCAAGCAATTCCCGACAGATTGCGAATAACAGGCGCGTTGCGTTACGGCGCGGCTTTTTACAAAGTCAGAGCCGAAGACAGTCCGGTTGTGAATGGAAACAGACTTTTTGGTAATGACAGTTTGCGCTTTGCAGATTTTTCGGGAAGAATCGGCGCGGTTGTTCGCATCGTTGATGATGTTCGAGCGGCGTTTAATTACAGTCGCGGTTTTCGTTATCCGAGTGCAACTGACTTGGGAACGCTCGGATTGACGGGCGACGGCTTTGAAATTGATTATCTGACGGCGATAAATCTGGGCGGCACAATCGGCACAACGGCAGATTCAAGTGCAGTTTCAACCGGACTTTCGGTTGAAAAACAGCGTTCCGAATACAGCAATAATTTCGATGCCGGTCTGCGCTGGTCAACCAAACGATTTGATACGGAATTTACGGCGTTTCGGCTTGATATAAATGACGCAATTACCAAACAGGCATTGATTTTACCAAACGGTGCGGTCGGGCAATTTTTGGGCGACCAGCAAATTACGAGTCAATTGACGAATGGCGTTGTTTTTGTTCCGGCTTCAACATCGCCTGTTTTGGTTCGTTCCAATTTCACTTCCGCAAAACTTTTTGGCATCGAATACGAACTCGAAACGCGCATCACGCAGGATTTTCAGTTCAAGGGAAATTTCACATACATTCGCGCCGAAGACAAAGCGACGGGTTTGCCGCCGAATATCGAAGGCGGAACGCCGCCGCCGACAGGATTTTTGAGTTTAAAATACGCTCCGCCCGGAAGAGGATTTTGGATTGAAGGCTACACCAATCTGGCGGCGAAACAAGACCGTCTTTCAAGTCTTGATTTGAGCGACCGGCGCACGGGTGCAATTCGTTCACGCGCTCAAATCGAAAACTTTTTCAGGCGCGGCGCGTGTGTTCACAGCTTAACGCGCAACGCCGCCGGAATTTGTAACGGCAATGTCAACGGTTACACTTTGCTGGCGACGGGCGAAAATATCACACAGGTTTTGACACGGGTTTTAGGTGTCGGTTTTCCGTCCAGACCGCTTTTTACCTCTCTGCCGGGTTACGCGCTGTTTAATCTGCGCGGCGGATTTACAGTCAACGAAAGGTCAAAGGTTTTCGTCGCGTTTGAAAACATTTTTGACAGTTTTCATCGCAATCCAAGTTGGGGAATTGACGGCGCGAGCAGAAGTTTGCTTGTGCAATATCGTTATAAATTTTAGCCTGGAGCGGTTACGGATTGAGTGTCAGGTATGAAAATCAAAGGCAGAAGCCCGACTGTCAAGGAGGGCTAAATTCAAAGACAGCCCTTGCTGACGCGCGGGCTTCCGCCCCGTATATCAAAACTTTAACCGCTCTAAGTTGCCGGTTATTAAAATTAAAATAATGAACCGCAGAGGACGCGGAGGACGCAGAGGTTTTTTGAAAATTTTAGCCTGATTCTCACTACAAATGGCAGTTGAAAATTAAACATCAAGATAAAATCAGCCGCTTGCCGGTGTTTCTTCTCAGCGTCCTCTGCGATAAAAAATATAACCGGCAACTTGGGTTAAATTTTAGTGAAAATCAGTTTATCTTTAAAACAAAAAAGCAGTTTAGTTAAATCAAACTAAACTGCTTTTTTCTAAAATGGTCGGGGCGAGATGATTTGAACATCCGACCTCTCGGTCCCGAACCGAGCGCGCTACCGTGCTGCGCTACGCCCCGTTATTCTCGACTTACAAAGTCTATGTTACCACGATGTTTTAGTCAAATCTCGGCGGCTTGTTCTTTCTTTCCATAGCGCGACTTCAGAAATTCAAAAATCGGCGGTAGAATCGAAAGTAAGACAACGACGATGACAACTTTTTCGATGTGGTCTTCGAGTTTAATGTTAAATGCGCTTTCAATCACGCCGCCGAGAAAATAACCGGCTAAAACCATCGTTAAAATCCAGAGCAAACCGCCTAAAACGCTGAACGTCAAAAACTTAATATACGGCATTTCGGTTGCGCCGATAACCAGCGGAGCAAATGTGCGGACAATCGGCACGAAACGCGCTAGTATAATTGTTTTGACTCCGTATTTGTCAAAAAATGCTTTGGCTTTTGCAACTCTGCCCGGTTTGAAAATCAAAGATTTTTCGCGGTTAAAAAGAGTTTTGCCCATAATTCTGCCCGTCCAATAACCGGTGCTGTCACCGATCACCGAACCGAGAAAAAAAGCGATTAAAACTAATGCGACATTAAGTTTTCCGGCAGCGGCGAAAAGTCCTGAAACAACCAGCAGGGAATCGCCGGGAAGAAAAAATCCGACTGCTAAACCCGTTTCGGCAAAAATAATAAAAAACAGCGCAAAATAAACATAACCGCCGAAAGTGTTCAGCAAATTATCAATTAAAAATTTCGGGTTAAGAAAATCTTTAACTGCGTGTAGAAAATCAATGATTGATTGCATAAACTTTAAATCAATGACGAATTTCAAATTACGAATTACGAATTAAGAGAAAAAACAATCTTTTGATTTGTTATCTTTTAATTTATTACAAGTAATGTTCAGCCTCCTTCTATCGTAATTCGTAATTTGAAATTCGTAATTCGTTTTCAATCTTCGTCCATAATATCTATCGGAATGCGCGAGGAAAGCAGATTTTCACTCATAATCAACCCCAACCAAACCAGCAGCGCAACGGCTGAAACCGCCCAACCGAGGTTGGCAATCAAAGCGTCTTCCAGTGTTATGCCAAAAACAATTGCCGGAAAGCCGAGCATCCCTATTTTGAGGAAAGTTTTTTTCGCGCTCTCCACATTTTCTAAAAGATTAACGCGGCTGACTTCCATTTCCATATAATCGTCGTCACTATTCAGGCGCGAAAAATAATCGCTTTCGCCCTGTGTCCAACGCCGCAGCGCGGGAGTTTCAGTCAAACGGCTGGCGGTTGAAAACTGATGAATAACGTGGGCGATTTTTCCTTCACGAAGCGCGATTTCCGCCAAGCCTCTGACGGAACGAAAACTCGTTCCCGCCGCGTCCAGAGCTTTCTGGAACGCGGTGCGGGCGCGTCGCCAATCGCCGTATTGAAAATAACTTTCGCCCAACTGCGCTAACATTTCGCCGTCGTTTCGTCCGCGTTTTTCCGCCAGACGAAGCGCGGCAAACGCCTTTCTTACTAACTTTTTATCACCTTCCGAACCGGCAAAAGAATGCAGACAACGCGCAAAATCGAAAATCAGTCTGGCATCTTTCGGATTTAAGACCAGCGCACGTCGAAATGCTTCCAAAGATTGCAATAGATAACCGGAAAGACGCAATTCGTTAGCAAGCCGGTGCAGATAATCGGCTTTTTCCATTTCTTCACCGCTAATTTTTTCAGGTTTGTATTTTGTCCGGAGGTTTTTGTTTGCGCCTCTGAATTGATTCAGGGAACTTTCCAAAACGTCAGCCGAAGGAATTTTAGCAAACTCGGCTTTCATTAATGTTTCCTTTGGTTCACGCAAATAATCGCGCAATTCGATTGAGCGACTGTCGAGTATGTTTTCCGATAAAGCGGTAAAAAGTTTGTGAGTCATTTGCCGGTATTCATCACCGCCGGAAGCAAAGGCAAACTTCAAATCTTTTCCCCTGATTGAAGTGCGGTAGCGATATAAGACATTGCCGCCGCGCTTGAGCGTGCGAAGCGCTTGTGTTTCAACTTGTTCAATATCGGAAATGTTCAAACGGTATTTAGAGTTGTTAAGCGATGCCCAAAAGCGCGGTAAAAATCCGGTGCGCGTCAATTTTTTGCCGTTAAACGTGATGCGGTCAGTCCAAGCCAAAAACGAGAAAATCAGCCAGCTTAAAACAAAAAGCAAAATTCCCGCTAAATCCTGCTCGAGATAAATGAGAAAACCCGAAAAAAATGTTGTCAGAAAAAGCACGATAAAATAGCTGTTCGGCGAAACACGGATACTGATGATTTTCTCCGAGTATTTTATTTTGGCGGATGTTTCCGTTCCCGAAATATCCGCCGTTTTTGTCGTTGCCATATTGCTCACGCTTTTACTTCCTTTCGAATGTTTATATTTAATAAATAGCTAATTCGACGAAGTTCTGCAAATTATTTTTCTCCCGTTCTAACTCCTGACATTTAACCGCCGAATGGCATACCGGTTGGAGCAGACGGTGCGGGTTCGATAATTTCTTTGGCTTTTTCGGGATTAATCTCTTCAAGGTTTTGTTTAGCATCGCGGGCGGTTTGCGACATCGGAATTGGTTTGCCTTCACCATCTTTCGCTTCACTGGCTTTTTTGGCGATGTCGTAATAAAGATTGGCGGCTTCTTCTTTTTTGCCTTGTTTTCCGTAAATTTTCGCCAACTCAAAATTTACTGTTTCTTTGGCAAGAATCAAATTATTCAGCGCGGCAAGTTCTTGATAAAGCGCGGCGGCTTCGTCCAATTTTCCATCATCGGTTTTTGCTTGCGCGAGTGCAAATTTTGACATCGTGCCGACTTCGCCGCTGGATTTTATCAACGCTTCAAGTTCCTGCACGGCTGCCGGACGGTCAAGCGTTAAACGATTGACGGCAATAAAATATTTGGCTTTTTCCTCGACTGAGCCACTGTGTTTATCAACCACGGCTTGAAATTCGTTGATGGCGGCTTCGGCGCGTTCCTTGTCCGTTTTGAAGGTTTTACCGATAGAATTCGGAGCGGGCGAACTCGTAACCTGCGCTTCGGAAGTTTCAATTGCCTTGCCGAGCGCGGTTTGCGCGGCATTGTCCGCACGGCGATTCCACGCATAAAAGATTCCAAACAACACGGCTAAAACGGCAATCGCCCCTAGCGCATACAAAACATTTTTGCCTTTGCCCTCAAATTGTTTTCCAAACTCTCCGACTTTTTCGCCGACATTTTTTTGAAAATCATCTCGATAAACTACCTTTTTTTTGTCTTCAACTACGACAGGTTCTTGGAATTGTTGTGGTAATCGTCTTTTGTTTCTAGCCATCTTAAAATTTTTTGCAATCCTTTTAATGCTTATTCGTTATATAATTGTTGATAAGAATTTTCTTTTTTACGAAACAGTAAATTTATCGCAAAATGCCGCCGAGAGCAAGTTTGCACAAAGGCAAACGTAAAAAGTAAAGAGGCAAAAGTAAGAATTGAGTGAACGAAAAAAATTATTATTTTCGGGAACAATTTCAAAAAAGCGGTGTCTAATAGTTTAGTTCGCGGAAAAGCAGCGGATGAGCAATTTGAAATTTTCTTTATTGGAAAAAGATAAAAGGCAGAAAATGTTCTTCAGTAAGTCGCTGACATTTGACGAAGAAGAAATGACGAGTGTTGCTCTGGCGACAGGTCTGACTTCTGTCGGTTCATCCGTCGAAACCGAGTTCATTGAAAGATTAAAAGCGGGCGACGCAAAGGCTTTTGATACGTTGGTAATACGCTACACAGATGATATTTTCGCGTTGTTGTTTCGCATTACGGAAGATGCGGAAGAAGCCGGAGATTTAACGCAGGAAACTTTTTTTAGTGTTTTCAAAGCGATTAGAAAATTTCGCGGCGAAGCGGATTTGAAAACGTGGCTTTTTCGGATTGCGATAAATCAATCGCGCAACCGGTTTCGCTGGTGGAAACGCCGCAAACGCGAAAAAACAATTTCGCTCGACGCGCCTTTCGGCGACAGTGAAACATTGGTTCACGAAACTATTTCCGGCAATATCGCCAACCCGGAAGAGAAAATTTTGCAGCGCGAACGCGAAAAGGTTTTGATGAATGCCTTGCGGGATTTGCCGGACGTTTTTCGTGAAGCGGTTGTTTTATGCGACATCGAAGGCTTGAGCTATGAAGAAATCGCGTCAGTGTTGGAAGTCAACATCGGAACGATAAAATCGCGCATAGCACGCGGACGCGAAGAGTTGAGAAGAAAATTAGTTGATATTTGAAAGGATTTAAGATTTAAGATTTAAGATTTAAGATTTAAGATTTAAGATTTCAATCCTTAATTTTGAATTTTGAATCTTAAATCTTAAATCTTAAATTCAGAAGATTGAATGATTGACCCGCCCCGGTGTCACTTAAATAACCAAAAAATCGGTGCCAACGAGAGGTCAGGGTGAACGAAAAGTTCGGATATACAGCGCGGATTTCGGCATATTTTGAAAACGCGACCAGCAACATCCGTTAAAAGATTAGTGCCGGAAAAAGCGCGAAAAAATCCGAACAAGACCGTTTGTTTTCTAGTGAAATCTATGAAAACAGCCGGGGTCGGTCAGTCATTCAATCAGAGATTGTCATTAGTCATTAGTCCTTTGTTCTTTGCAAGTTGAGCAAAGGTAGAATTTCAACCTGCAAAGGACAAATGACGAAGAACAAAGGACGAAAAAAGATGAAATGCGAAAATTTACAATTAAATCTGTCGGTTTATCTCGATGATATTTTGACGGGAGAGGAACGCGCGGCAGTTGACGAACATCTGGCGCGATGTCCTCTGTGTCGGCAAAAATTGGCGGATTTTCAAGCGTTGCGCCGTGACTTGCGCGTTTTGCCGCGTCCCGAAATGCCAAATGATTTAATGGCGTCGGTGCGAAACCGCGTCGCGCAGGAAGTTAAATCAAATCAACCGTCAATTTTTACCGAAGACTTTCGCCGCTGGCTGCAAATGCGCTTGATGCCATACAGCGTCGGGACGGTTGCATCATTGATTGTTGGATTTACGCTTCTGTGGACATTGCTTTCCACCGCAAACAATCGGCTGGAATTTGAACTGGCAAAGGTTGCGCCAAGTTCCGGAACCGGCGTGATGTTGGCGAATTCCAATACGCAATTATCATTAAATGAATTTGAACTGAGCGCGGCTGATTTTGCCGCCGCCCGCATTTCGGTTTCCGGTGATTCACCGTCGGTAAATCCGCAGGGCGCACTGATTGCGCTGACAAAATCAATTGTGCGCGGAAAAATGAAAGATGATGAAGTCGTCGTCGTCGCCGATGTTTTCGGCGACGGTTTGGCGCAAATCGCCGAAGTCGTCGAACCTTCAAAGGATATTGATGCCGTCCGGGAACTCGAAAAGGCTTTAAAAACCAACCCGGATTACGCGCCGTCCTTTGTTCCTGCAAATCTCGACCAACGCTCAAACATCGTGCGCGTTGTTCTGCGAATTCAGCGCGTTAATGTTGCGACGCATCTCAAGAATTAGACCGGGAGCGCGGGTATCCTACCCGCCAACGTCGCCAAAGCGACGTAAATGTTTTCCATTACTCAATACTATAACAACTCGAAATATGTTGAACGCTAGCGCGTTCATTGCGGGCAGGATGCCCGCGCTCCCGGTGAAAACTCTATGCTTTCCTCACATTTATAAATTCTTGCTAACTTGCCACTTACCGCCCAAAATTGTTATAGGTTTAGATATAGATTTTATAAAAGGGAAGAACAATAGTGAGCGAACAAAATACTTTTCAGGATAATCTCCGGGACGTTTTAGAAAAATTAGAACAAAACGCCACCGATTTTTTTGAAGGCGTGGCGGAAGCCTTTGTCGGCAAGGCGGAAACTTTGCGCGACGGAACGGAGTTTGAACCGGTTTCACTGCCGCGCGACCTTGCCGCGCACCACAACGCGCAAACCGAATGGTGGTATTACACCGGACACGGCGAAACGGTTTCGGGCAAACGCTTCGGCTTTGAACTCGTGTTTTTCAAACGGCGAACGGATTTGGATAAATTTTCGCTTGTGCCGCTTCGACTTTTCGGCAATCCTATTTATTTCTCACATTTTGCCTTAACTGATATAAACGACAAAAAGTTTCGCTACGCGCACCGCAAAAGTGCCAACGGCTGGTTTGACCAACCGGCTTCGGCAAGTGAGCAGCATTATCATTTGCGGCTCGGCGATTGGTCGGTGCGGGAATCGAATGACGTTCATATTATTCGCGCCACAATTGGCAGTAACGTGGTTTTTGAGGCGACTTTAAAGCCGACGAAAAAACCGATTTTGAACGGAATAGCCAAAGACGGCGTTTCCTTTAAAGACGAAGGCGAAGCGTCGCGTTATTTTTCGTATTCGCGGATGGAAATGGAAGGCGACCTTATTTGGAAAGGCGAAACCGAGCATTTTCACGGTTCGTCGTGGATGGACAGGGAATTCGGCACTTGGACACCGACGGAAAATCAAAAGGGTTGGGATTGGTTTTCGATTCAATTGACGAACGAAACCGAGCTGATGTGTTACCAACTCCGCAACAGCGCGGGCGGTGTTTCAAATTTCTCGAGCGGAAATTTTGTCGAAAAAAACGGCGATTTTACTCCGCTTTCTCACAAAGATTTTACGATTGAGCCAACCGGATATTGGAAAAGTCCACAGACAAAAGCGACGTATCCGAGCGGTTGGAAAGTAAAAGTTCCAAAATTCGGTTTGGATTTAACGATTACGCCGGTGATGAAAAATCAGGAACTCGACACACGCGGAACGACGATGATTGTTTATTGGGAAGGCGTGTGCGAAGTGAACGGAAAAGCCAATGATGAAGATGTGCGCGGACGCGCCTACATCGAACTTGTCGGCTATGACCGTTCGCACGACAGCCCGAATCTGGCTTATTTTTTGATGGGAAATCACTTTGAGTTTCCGTCAAAATCTATTTTCGGTTAATTGACTTAGACGAAAGACCGCAGATGAAGTTATTAAAAAATTACATCTGCGGTCTTTTTATATTTGATTGATCTAAAGCGAGATTATTTTTTCCCCAACGCTTGCTTTAATTTTTCGGCTAATGCCGTATCAAGACCAAGCAAAGCATTATACTGTTCGGTGGCGGCATCTTTATTGTTATTCCGAAAATACGATAAGCTGAGATTGTAAATTGCTTTGGTAAATTTCGGATTTAACTGCAAGCATTTTTTATATGCTTCGATTGCTTTTTCAAATTGGTCTATGGCAAAGTAAGCGTTGCCGAGCAAATAATAACCGTTAGAATAATCCGGGTTGTCGTTGGTAAATTGTATCAAGCCGTCAACCGCTTTTTTATAATATGGTGTTGCCGTTTTCTGCTTATTAGTAAAATCGTAAGCACGGGCAAGATAATAATTGGTTTTTCCATCGTCGGGATTAAGTTTTAACGCGGTGTTACACGCTTCTATCGCCTGCGGATATTGCTTTGTGTCGTTATACGCGCCGCAAAGATTGGTATAAGCCATATATTTATCGGGAAGAAGTTTGATGGCTTCCTGTGCTGCAATGATAGCTTCAAAATTGCGGTTGTCTAAACTGTGATATTCGCTTAAATTTGTATATAAAATTCCGTCGTCGGGATGTAATTTTAAGCCCTTTTTCGCTATGGTTATTGCATCGTTCAAGCGGTTTTGTTTAAGGTAAAGGTCGGAAAGTTTGCTGTAGATTTCTCGAAGTTCCGGTTTGACGTTAATAGCGCGTTCATACGCCTGAATAGCTTCATTCTGTTTTTTATCTTTTTGGAAAGCATCTCCGGCAAGATAAAAAGATTCGCCCATATATTTTGTATTTCGTTTGATTGCTTCCGCCGCCGCCGAACCCTGCTGGTTATAATCGCTTAAATTAAAATAACCGAGAGCAATAAAATAATGAGCGTCAGGATTGTTCGGGTTCAATTGGGCGACTTTCTTATAAGCGTCAATAGCTTCCTGATGAGAACCTTTAGCTTGATAAATTTCGCCTAAACCCAAATAAAAATTGACATTTGTCGGGTCTAACTGCAAGCCTTTTTGAACATCCTCCAAAGCCGCGTCATAGTTCTTTTTATTAAAATTGAGAAACCAGCGTAATTTATAAACCTCCAACAGCGGCTTAAATCCTTGTGCCACTGCTTTGTCTATTTCATCAATGGCTAAATCGTATTCGTCGAGATGGTAATGCGAATAACCTTTCCAAAAATACGCATACGGATAATTTGGAGCAATAATTATTGCTTCGGCATATTTGCTGGCGGCATTACGATAGTCTTTCCGCAGAAAATACTGATCGCCCTGTGCCGCGACCTTTTTCGCTTTATCGCTAATTTTCTTTGGTTGCGCTTTAACCTCGGTAGATAAAGCGAAAAAAAACATTAAAACTAAAAAATAACTAATTATTCCAATAAATTTATTTCTGTTCATTTTTAATCTCCTAAATTATTGAAGAATATCCGTTCGGCTGCCTTTGACCGGAGTTTTTTTAGGAACCGGAGTTTTAACCGGCGGCGATGTCGGAGTTTTTACAGTTACCACCTGTTGATTCGGTTTCGGAGTGGAAACTCTGACCGGAGTTAGCGGAGGCAGGTTCTGTACCTGCTTAATTCTATTATTTTGTTCGGGAATTTTATTATTTGTATTTGTATTAACTAATTCCTGTTCGATTGAAGAATTAGAATTAGTATCAACATTCGTGTTTGTATTTGTATTATTATCGGTAACTGCTTCAAGCATCGGTTCAGGTGTCGGTGAAAATTCAACCGTTGCCTGCGGCGTTGGAGTCGGAGTTTCTTTTGTTACGGATGTTTCCGAACCGCCGGACAAATACCAGGCAATCCCAACCGTCGCTAAAGCCAGAATAAGAAATGCACCAAGACCACCACCGATTACTAACATTTTATTCGTCAATTTCTTTTTCGGGAACGACTGAACAGGCGTTTGAGTTTGAGACACCGCAGACGGCGAATAATCTCGCTGCGGGACGAAATTGATATTTGAAGCAGTATCATTCGTTACCGGCGAAACCGCATCAAAAGCTAATGCCGTTTCAGATGAAGCCGCTTCATCGGTTTGATTATCGAAAGAAAATAAAGGAACGGTTGAACCGGGTGAAAAATTCTCATTTTTATCAAAGTTGTCTGTCTTTGATGAACTTTCATTTTGGTCAAAACTTTCTTCCGCACTAAAATCTTCATCATCGGTGAAAGCATCTTTTTTATCAAATTCGCCGTTTTGTGCCGCCGTTATTTCCGGTGACGAACCGGCAATGAAAACTTCGGTTTTAACATTGGATTGTTTGGGCGTAGAATCGTGCAAATCCGGCTCATAACGCAAAGTCGCGTCAAAATCCTGTTGCGGTTCTTTACTATCTGAAGACGACGGAGATGGTGAATTAAAACTTTGTTGATTTGAAACCGGATTGTGATTTGTTTGCGAAGCCTGCGGCTGCGGATGATTTGAAACTAAATTGACCGGCGGCGGCGTTGAAACAACTTCGGTTACTATTTGCGAGGGCTTAAGTTTCGATTGTGCCTGATTGTTCAAGGCGGCGGTTTGAGCGGACATCTCCGTTTTTATTTTTGAATAAGCGTCGCGCAATACTTTCTGCATTTCGCGGGCGGAGGAATATCTCTGGTCCTGGCTGACGGACATTCCTTTTAAAATTACGTCGGAGATAGATTTTGAAACCTCCTCGTTTATTTCATTAATCGGTATAATCGGGTCTTTGAAACCGTTGATAAGAGCATCGGCGCGGGTTAAAGCGTCCGACGGGACAGTATTCGTTAAAATTTGATAAAGCGTTGCCGAAAGCGAGTAAATATCGCTTCGCGCATCAGTTCCGGTGCCGCGGATTTGCTCCATCGGCGCATAATGCGGCGTATAGCCGACAATGCTTCCGCCGGTCGTGCTTACATGAGATTCCGCAACGGAATTTTTCGACAACCCGAAATCAAGCAAAACTATGTTATTTTCATCGGTTAATTTCAAATTTTGCGGTTTGATGTCGCGGTGAATTATCGGCGGCTCGTGAGTGTGCAGATAAGTGAGCGCGTCAAGCAAATGGTCAGCCCAAAATAAAACCCAGCTCAACGGAAACGGTTTTTCGGTTAATTCAAGGCGTTTTGAAATGTCTTCGCCCGAAATATGTTCCATCACCAAATACTGTGTGGCTTGTTCGGTAAAATGGTCGCTGACTTTCGGCAAAACCGGATGACGCAGACGCGCTAATGTCCGCGCTTCACGTTCAAAAGCATTGCCGAGCTGTTCATCATCGGAGAAATAGGTTCTTTTGAGGGCAATTACACTGCCCAATCGCTGGTCAACCGCCAGATAAACTTCTCCCATTCCGCCTTTTCCTATCAAGTGAACGACTAAATAACGATTTTGTATTAAAGTGTTTGGTGCAATCGGTTTCATTTTCTTTTCCTATCAATGGTTTGATTTGTTTGATTATAATTCAAAACGGTAATTTTAAGTAAAAAGTTCTAATAACTATAAAGTGCAAGTTTTTTTTGCACGAAATGTTGTGTTTTTTCTATTGACTCGCAATTAATTTTTCCGGCGGCAGCATCGCCGGTTGTCCGGTGTGCTGCCAGCAACGCCCGCCTTTGATGCGCCGCGAACACGGCGTTCCTTTTTTCGTCTGTGCGCCGCAAAAATATCTCTTTTCCTGTGCTGTATCCGGCGCGGCTTCAATCAGTTTCGTTTTCAAATTATTCGCTAACGGAGCAACCTGCGTTTTCATTTGAGTTGCCGAATTGCCGGTTTGCGCTAAATTTCGGACGTTTTGGTTTGTCAAAATTTGCGGCGCGACGGCTTGATTTCCCGCATTTTTGTTTATATTCGACGAGGTGGCTGCTAATTGTTTCGGCGTATTATTTAACGATTTATCCGTTCTTTGCCAGTAACTTCCCAAGCCCAGAATACCGAATAAAATTCCGACGGCAAGCACAATTCGCGGCACTAAATCGTGAACGCCGAGTTCCGTTTCGCAAAATTCGCAAAATCGGCGGCTCGACCACGGTTTCCAGTCAACTCTTTCAATCTTTTCCCCGCATTGACAACAATGCTTCGGTTTGTAAAGCATAGATTCTCCTGTTGGAATAAAAGTTTAATGATAAAATTAAAAATAAACAGTTATTTTTTTTGGCTAAGAAACATTATAAAATATAAATCATTTATTGTTAAGAAAAAAATGCAATCAAACGGAATGCAACCGCGTTTCGCTTACCAGCGTCTGATTGATTAAAATTTCGTTATGCGATTTACAAAAACAATTTTATTATTTCTATTTTTGATTTTAAGTTTTCTAACCGTTTCCGCGCAAGACGACGGCGTAATTAAAGTTGATTCATCGGTCGTGCGTCTGAATATCGGCGTGGTTGACGGCAAAGGACGACCGATGACAAGGTTAAATAAGGAAAACTTTTCTGTTTTTGAAGACGGGATAAAACAAAAGATCATCCAGTTTGAACCGACGGTTGCGCCGTTCAGCGTGGTAATGCTGCTCGATATGAGTGGTTCGACGCTCGGTTTTCGTGAAACTATCCGGCAATCGGCTTTTCGTTTTATTGACGCGCTTGCGCCGGACGACCGCGTGGCGGTGGTTGAATTTTACGACAAGGTAAATTTGCGGAACGATTTTACGTCCGACCGCCGAATAATCGCCAATTCCATCAACGTCGCCAACGGACGCGGCAAAACTCAGCTTTATAAAGCGATTGATTTTGCGCTTGAAAAACTGGCAAAGGAAGGCAAACGCCGTAAAGCGATAATTGTATTAACCGACGGAGTTGATTCGTCGGTGCGCGACGAAGACCGCAATTTTTTGGAGAAAGTTAAAGATACGGATATTTCAACCGCCATTAAACCCGAAACCAGCGACATCCTAAATCGTATTTTAAATAAATCCGACGCGCAAGGCATCACGATTTATCCGCTCGCGCTTCCGACCGGCGACCCGTTCAAACTCGCCGACCCGACAGCGATGCAGATTGCAATGTTTTCCGCCGCCCGCAATCGTTTGCAGATTTTGGCGGAAAGAACCGGCGGAACTCTCAACACAATCAACCGTTTGGAAGAAATGGGCAGACTTTACGCGGCAGTAGCGGCGGATTTACGTGCGCTTTACACGGTCGAATACCAATCAACCAACGACAAACGCGACGGCAAATGGCGCGAAATCAAAATCGAAGTCAATAATCCCGAACTTATTTCGAGAACCCGTCAGGGTTATTTTGCGAAATGAGAATCGAGAACTAAGAACTGAAACATTTATATTTTTACACAGAATTTTTGACAACTTCAAATTGCCCTCCTGCTAAAAAAACCTTTTCTTTTCTGTAAAAAACCTGTATTGTTTGATTAAAGATTTGAATCAAGAGTAGAAGTAATGAATATCTGAAAACAATCGCCCTTTCTCTTTTTTGATTGGCTCGATTCAATTTCAAACTTTTCTCTCCTCTTGACTCACATTAAGAGTATTCCATCTTACATTGACAACTCTTGGAGGAGCAAACAAATGTTCACAAAAAATGACAGACACAATTCGTTCACACTGTTGACAATTTTCGCCGTTTTCGGATTAGCGATTTTCGCTTTCGGAGCGGCAAACACAGCAAATGCTCAAGCAAACAAAGGCACATACCTGGACTTTACGGGCGACGGCAAAACCGATTGGGTAACAATCAGAACATATCTGCAACCACCCGATTATGCTTACAGGTGGAAAATTCTCGGAAATCCGGCGAGTCCTGTCCCGAATGAGGCTTTTATCCGTATCTTCGATTACGGGAGAGTTGCTGATGTTGTTCTGGCGGGAGATTATAACGGCGACCGCAAAACCGATTTGACTGTTTGGCGACCGGGTTCACAGGGAATATTCTACTCGGCTCAATTTCCAACCGGCAGCGGCGGAATTACGCTTGACCGGGCGGTGCCTTGGGGAACAGGAAATGATAATTCCGTTGTCCAAGGTGACTATGACGGCGACGGCAAATTAGACTTTACCGTTGCGCGATATAACGCCGACAACAGCCTTACGTGGTATATTCTCGGCAGCAGCACTAATGTTATGAGAGCCGTTGATTTTGGTTTCCGTGGAGGCAGACCAAAACTTGGCGCAGACTTTACCGGCGACGGAAGAGACGAATTTGTTTTTACTTCTTTTGACGTCAACGGCGGTCTTACCTTTTACATCGGCGACGCGGTAACCGGGAAATTGGTCTTAATCCGTCAATGGGGTTATAGGGACGGATTTATTGATCGCAGTCTTCCGCCCGCCGATTACACCGGAGACGGCAAAGCTGATTTTGTCGCGGTTCGTCTAAATGTCAGTCCGATGGTCTGGTATATCCTTGACCCGGCGACTAATACTTCAACGGCAACCAGGTTCGGCTTTGGTTTCAGTAATGTAGGAAATGATCAGCCTATTAGAGGTGATTACGACGGCGACGGCAGACAAGATATTGCTGTTTATCGGGAAAGAAATCATATATTCTATGTTTTGAGGAGTTCGGATGGCGGAATCACAACGCAGCACTGGGGCGAAGATGGGGATTCAGCACTTGATATTTCACAAATATTTTTCTCTATAGATTGATATTGGCATTACAGGATGGCAAACACCCTTTAGTAAAAAGGTAGAAAAGCTAGTCTTTTAATTTACAATTGCTTAACTTGACACATTCGCGCAACATTTGTAGTCTAATTATTCGCTTTACGCACCCGTAGCTCAGTTGGATAGAGTACTTGACTACGAATCAAGGAGTCGCATGTTCGAATCATGCCGGGTGCATTCAATATTATAAAGAAGGCTGTTGTGTAGACAGCCTTTTTTTGTTCTGAAATTTATATTTATTCTTCATCTTCGCGCAATTTTTCCAACACGGAAAAATCTTCAAGCGTCGTCGTATCGCCCGCGATGGTATTTCCAAAAGCTAACTCACGAAGCAGTCAGAGCATCTTTTCCTGCAAGGTTAATTCGATATTTGTTAATTGTTCGGACGTTTTATTTCTCCTGAAATTATTCAAATATTCCTGAAAATTATTAAAACTTTTAATGCTGAAAGCCGCTTAATAATCTACCATTTAACTGAAGGGTGTGCGTAATTCGACTTTAGTAACTAATACTAATTTCATCGTTGAGAGGCGGTCTGTTCCCGCCGTTTGAGAAACTTGAGTGGACAGCGGTCAAAGACCGCTTCTCAACGACACGAGGTGTTTTAGTTAGCAAAAATGAATTGCGCAGGCTTCATTTAACTTTCCGTAATTATAATCTGCAAGATTGGATTTTCAATGCCGTTCAATAAACTGTCAAGGCATTTGCCCGAAAACAAAAGACGGTTTGAGAATGAAAATAAAATTAAGATGCGAGCGCGACGCAACCTTTTCCCGACTCGTGCGCTCAAACGCTGTTAGCGCGAGGAATACTTTAAAGATATGAAACAATTGATTTCAGGTGTGTTGATTTTTGCCGTTTATCTCGGATTGATTGCGCCGCTTCCAATAAAAGCGCAGGCGATTCGCGGAAAGACAAAACAAACGAATATGAATCAGATACAAACAAATGGTTTGCAGTTTCGCCTTTCGGAAGGCGTTGAAGGTGCGGAAACGCGCGAAGTTCAGCCGCAGGGAACAGCCGACGCGCTTTCGGAAGGCGATACGTCTAATCTTTTAAAGCGTATTCCGCCGATTAAGGAACAAACCGACGACAAAACGGATTTTGCGAAACGCGCGGGAACTTTGCCGCCGCCAAAAACGGGCAAACAGATTCCGGTAAAATTTCCGTCCGACGAACAACGCGGCACACCGAAAGTTAATACAAACGGTCAGACTTTAGAAGTTATTAGATTTTCGCCCGAAGGCGAAATTCCGCTCGCACCCGATTTGAGCGTGACGTTTTCGCAGCCGATGGTTGCCGTAACTTCGCAGGAAGAAGCCGCGCAGATTGTTCCCGTTCAACTCACGCCGCAGCCGGAAGGCAAATGGCGTTGGCTCGGAACGAAAACTTTGATGTTCGATACGACGAAACGCTTTCCGATGGCGACAAAATTTACGGCGCGAATTCCCGCCGGAACAAAATCCGCTAACGGGCAGGTTTTGCAAAAAGACGTCGTCTGGACATTTACCACGCCGCCGCCAAAAATCGAAACGATGATTCCGAACAATCAAATAACCGGGCGCGACGCGCTGATGTTTATTTCGTTTGACCAGGCGATAAATCCACAAGCGGTTTTGGAAACAATCACCGTAACCGGCGCGGGCAGAAAATTATCGATTCGGTTGGCGACGCAGGAAGAAATCGAAAAAGACGCGAACATTTCATATTACACGAAACAAGCGCAGCCAAATCGCTGGCTCGTGTTTCGCGCCGTAAATTCCGACGGTTCGACGGAAAATGCTTTGCCCGCCGATTCGACGATTTCGGTTACGGTTGAAAAGGGAACGCCGTCCGCCGAAGGACCACTTACGACGATAAAAGCGCAGTCTTTCAATTTCAAAACTTACGGCGCGATGAAGTTTGTCGGCGGCTGGTGCAATTATCAAAACAGCAAAATCTGCTCGCCGTTCGATATGTGGTTTATGCAGTTTTCCAATCCGATTGAAGCGACAAGTTTTACCAAAGAAATGGTCAAAATCGAACCGCCGATAGAAGGTTTGAACATTTATCCGAGCGGGAATCACATCTATCTGCAAGGCATCAAAAAAGGTCGCACGACGTATAAAGTTACGGTTGATAATTCGCTCAAAGACACTTTCGGACAAACTCTCGGTAATCCGGCGGCGGCAACATTCAAAGTCGGTTCGGCTGAAGCAAATCTCTATTCGCAAGGCGGAAGTTTTATTGTTTTAGACCCGATGGCAAAGCCTGCGTATTCCGTTTATTCGACCAATCAACAAACCGTCAAAGTCAAAATTTACGCCGTTACGCCGCAGAATTGGGAAGCGTTTCGGCTGTATATGCGAAATCAATATGTTGACGAGCAGAAACGTCCGAAAATTCCGGGCAGATTGGTGGTTGATAAAGTTCAGCAAATTCAAAACAAACCGGATGAAATGGTTGAAACGCGGATTGATTTGAGCGAAGCCTTGAACGGCGGTTTCGGCAACGCGATTATCGAAATCGAACCGACGGTTAAACGCGACCAATATGACCGAACGAAAATCACGGTTTGGGCGCAAGCGACACAAATCGGGCTTGATGCGTTTGTTGACAATCAGGAATTGGTCGGATTTGCCACGGAACTCAAAACAGGCAAACCGTTGACGGATGTTGAACTTTCGATTTATCCGAATGGAAAAAAAGTCGAGAGTCGAGAGAAGCGAGTCGAGAGCGAAAGCACGGTTTCGAGTTTATGGAATTGGTTGACGAGTTGGGGAACGGCGGATAATGAAATCAAAAAAACCGAATTTGTCGAATCAAACGGCGTAACTTCGCACACCGATACGATTGAAGAAGCAACGGCGAATCGGACAACCGAAAACGGAATTTTGCGTCTGCCGTTGCCCGAACAACAAGCCAAAACGCCAAATATTTTGATTGCGCGGAAAGGCAAAGATGTCGCGTTTCTGCCTGAACAGTCCGATTATTATTGGCAGGATTACGGCAATTGGTATCGGAAATCTGAGAGCGACAGTTCGCGTTGGTTTGTTTTTGATGACCGCAAAATGTATCGCCCGAAAGAAGAAGTTTCCGTGAAAGGCTACATCCGCAAAATCGAAGGCGGAAAACTCGGCGATGTCGGCGGCATCGAAGACACGACTTCAAAAATCACTTACCAATTGGTTGACGAGCAAGGCAATGAGATAACCAAAGGCGAAGCGAATCTGAACGCTTTTGGCGCATTCGAT
>JBPCPU010000117.1:0-2808 GCA_050998795.1 Pyrinomonadaceae bacterium | reverse complement strand
ATACGGTCGGGAGTTTCGCGGGATAAGACGTTTTCTGATTTGTGCTTGAAACATAAATTTAGTCCTTATCTTTAGCAGGAACAAGCTCCAATCTATAACCGCTTCGGTTTAGTTGGAGTCAGTTGACCTCAAACTAAGCACTTTCCGCCATATTATTCGTAAAACGATTTTCATTGCCAAACTTCTTGTATTTTGATATTTCTTCGTTCCAATTCCTTCACAAATTTTTTCGCGTCAATCGCCAATTCCTGCGGTGTCGCGCCTCGCATTTTCACATCGTTCTTCGCCATCATCTGCGCGATGATTGAAGCAGGAAAAGCCGTTGTCCGCATCATCGCGCTCAAACCTGTTGCTTCATCGAATTTATCAACAATATCGCAGCGCAAACGCTTCGGCTCGTCTTTCCGTCTGCCGACGAATTCAAGCCGAATCAGCACATAATCCGGCTCATCGGCAGGAAGATGTTTGGTTAAAAGTTCAGCGAAAACTTTGCGCGGCGTTACTTTGGCATAATCTGCCAAAATTTCCTCGCTTGCACATAAACCCAAATCAATCATCGTCTTGAATTTATCGCAATGTCCCGCATAACGAATTGTTTTGTAATCTAATTCACGCAATTTGCCAAGAAAAGTTTCCGGCAAAGTCGAAGTTCCGCCCGAAGTTTGAAATGCTTCGAGTGCGGGAAAATCGTTGAAGGATAAACTTTCGAGTTCGGTCATTGATTCAACTTCTTTAATTTCACCGCCGCGAATGACACGCGCCGTTTCGATATATTCATTTATCAAACCTTCAACCGAAAAAACAAGTTGATAATTGAGCGGCGGTTTTGGATTTTGCGGCAACCCGCCGACGCGAATGTGGATTTCTTCGATTTCGTCAAATTTATTTGCGCCGTGCATTGCCAGAATCGAAACCATTCCGGGCGCGAGTCCGCAATCGGGAATGATGTTTATTCCGGCGTTTTTTGCTTCTTCGTCCAAAGCAAGTTGTTCGCGGACGATATAATTATTCCCGCCCAAATCGCAAAAATTCGTGCGCGTTTCAATTGCGGCGCGTGAAAGCTCAAAGTTATGCCAATAATTGACGCATGAGATTGCCGCATCGTGTCCGCGCATTGTGGAAACCGTTTTTTCGTAATCGGATACGTCAAGTTCGACAGCCGAAATATCCACACTGTTGACAAGTCCGGCAACCTGTTCAGCCTTTGCAAAATCGGCATCGGCAATCGTAATTGCTTCGACTTCGGGCGAGTTATGCGCTAAATCGAAAACCGCGCCGTGTCCCATCCGACCTGCGCCAATTACTAAAACTTTCATAAAATAAACAAATTAGTTGCCAGAAGGCAGTGGCAGTAAGCAGTAAAAACCTAACTGCCTACCGCTTACTGCCACTGCCAACTGATTTTCTAGTTCCAATCTTCCCACTCTTCGGGTTTTTCGGCGGCTAATCTTTCGCCCGCGTATTCCCAAACTTTTTTTCGCCACAACCGAAGCGAATTGGTCAGTTGAAAAGCGACTTGCGGATGCGCGGCGTTGCGCTCAACCCGAATAACCTGCGCTGAAAACGTAACTTCATCGTCGGCATTTTCCGTTATGGTTAAATCTACTTTGCTCCCAACGGCGGGAAGCATTCGCGGTAAAAAAGCCAAAGTTCCGTGCGGTCCGACATTTTCCGTTAAACCGTCCTGGGTTATTTCCTGCCCGTTTTCATCTTTCCACTTGACGCGAATCGGAAATGAAATGTTGTGGCGCGAACCTTTGCGGCGTTCCTGCATAAAATTTTATTCTCCTCGGAATTTTTTTTGCCGTTTGAAATATACGAAATTAGTTAGTGGAAGTCTATTAAAGAGATGGATTTATGAGTTTGGTCCTGATTAAATTATTCCCCAATCAATGTTTAACAGGTTAATCAAGGCTGGACAACTCTTGTCTATTGATGATAGTATCAGAAACTGTTTTTCAAGAAAGTCCAAACCGGGCTTTTGTTTTTAATAGTCCGTCAATTCAAATATAACCTATTCCGACAATTTCGATAAAAAAATCCAACTAATTTTTATTGTATCGGAAAAGTACGGCTGGCGAAAGAAAAACAACAAACACGGAGAATTTATAATGAAAAATCCAGCAAGAGGATATGTCTTGCTTGGTATATTTGCTTTGATAGGAATTATTTCTTTTTACTTCCAACCCAAAGTTGAAGCCAAGTCAGCCTTTCAAACAGCGATAGATTCGCAAGAAAATTTACAACAACAAATAACTCAGGAAAACAATCCAACAACCCAACAAACAGAAAATCAACAACCGGAAATTCAACAAAATAATGAAGCGGATTCAGACGCAAACAGCGAAATTGTTTCGGAATTCCGAAGTTTCCGCGCGACTGCTTACTGCTTAAAAGGCAGAACGGCGACGGGCGGAAGCGTCAGACGCGGCATTGTCGCCGCCGATCCGCGAATTTTGCCGCTTGGAACGCGCATTCAATTAAATGCCGGTTCATATAGCGGAACATACACGGTCGCCGACACGGGCGGTGCAGTCAAAGGTCGCATCTTGGACATTTGGGTTCCAAACTGCGCGGAAGCAATACGCTTCGGACGCAAAACCGTTAAGGTCAGCGTTTTGGGCAAGAGAACCAAAAACAGTTCTTAATTTTAATAACACAATTTAATTAAACATTTATATTTTGTAGCTGATTAGGTCAAAAAGGAATTCTAGCCGATTAGTAATTTGATAACAATGTGAAAGTTGAGTTACCTGAAACAATTGAAGACTGTCATAGTTTGATTAAGCATCTTTTGGTGGTTATCGA
>JBPCPU010000116.1:0-11063 GCA_050998795.1 Pyrinomonadaceae bacterium | reverse complement strand
GAGAGCAAGGGGGGGGGGGCGCGCGGGCCCGGGGGGGCGGGGCTTTTGCTTCCCCTCCTCCTCCCCCCCCCTCCGACTCTCGACTTCTTATCGGTTTCATTCCGCCTAACCCATCCAAACCGCTTCCGCGAATTAAATTGAGCAGAAATGTTTCGGCTTGGTCGTTGAGCGTGTGAGCCGTCAAAATGCCGTCAGCGTGAAGATTTTCGGCTGTGTCAGTGAGAAATTTATATCGTGCATTCCGCGCATTTTGTTCGAGATTGCCGTCTTGATTTTGGATTTTGAATTTTGAATCTTGAATTCCGCAAGCCAATTCAAAATTAAATTTACCTGCAATTTTTTTAACAAACTTCTCATCTTCCTTGCTTTCTTCACCGCGCAAATCGTGATTAAAATGCGCGATAACAAAGCGCAAGTTTAACTTTTTAAGGTTTCTCAGTTCGTGCAAAGCCAGCAAAAGACTGATTGAATCCGCGCCGCCTGAAACTGCGACAATAAAAGTTTCGTCAGCAAACGGCAGACCGAGTTTGCGCCATTCGGTCAATAAATTACGGATAAATTTGTGCATCTTTCAAAAAATATTAACCGCGAAACACGCGAAAAACACGAAGAATTATTTCTTCTTTTTTTCGCGTATTTTGCGTATTTCGCGGTTAATTCATTCTTCGTTTTCCAAACTTTGCTTTGCCTCCTGCAATGCCTCAAAAACTCTTTCGGGCGAAGTTCCGCCGATTTGATTTTTACTTGCCAGAGTTTGCTCGAGGCTCAACGCATCGAATACATCTTTTTCGATTTGCCCGGAAAATTGCTTCATTTCAGATAAATTTAGTTCGTCTAATTCTTTATTTTGTGAAATTGCAAATATCACGATTTTGCCAACCGTGTCGTGCGCGATGCGAAACGGTACATCTTTTTGAACCAAATAATCAGCAAGTTCGGTCGCGTTCAGATAACCCGTTGTCGCGGCGGCGCGTGTCTTTTCTTCATTCAAATGCAAATTGTTTAAAACAATTGACGCAACTTGCAGGCAAATTTTTATTGTGTCCACCGTATCGAAAACCGCTTCCTTGTCTTCCTGCATATCTTTGTTATACGCCATCGGCAAGCCTTTTAAGGTCGTTAAAAGTGCGATTTGATGCCCGAAAATCCGTCCGGCTTTGCCGCGAATCAGTTCCAAAGCATCGGGATTTTTCTTTTGCGGCATTAAACTCGAACCGGTCGAAACCGCGTCGCTGAGTTCGATAAATTGAAATTCCGACGAAGCGTAAAGAATCAAATCTTCAGAAAGGCGCGACAGATGAACCATAATCAAAGCACACGCGCCGACGAATTCAACCGCGAAATCTCTATCCGAAACCGCGTCCAAACTATTTGCCGAAACGCCTTCAAATCCAAGTTGACGCGCAACTTCTTCGCGGTCAATCTCGTAAGCAGTTCCCGCCAACGCCGCCGAACCAAGCGGCAAAACATTGACGCGCCGCCAAACTTCGTCCAATCTTTCACGGTCACGTGCCAGCATCTCGAAATACACCAGACACCAATGCGCCCAGAGAATCGGCTGCGCTCTTTGCAGATGCGTGTAGCCGGGCAGAATCGCATCCCGTTGTTTTTCAGCCGTTTCAATCAAAGTTTTCTGCAAATGCCCGACAATTTTTGAAATTTCTTCGATTTCTCCGCGCAGCCAAATCCGAAACGCCGTTGCCACCTGGTCATTGCGGCTTCTTCCGGTATGAAGTTTTCTTCCGGCATCGCCGATTAACTGAACAAGCCGCGCTTCGATAAATGAATGAACATCTTCGGAAGGCAGTTCGTTGAAATAATTTTTATCATAATCGGCACGTTTGAGAATCGTCTGCAACCCGTTTTTGATGCGTTCCGATTCGAGTCGCGTCAAAACTCCGGCGTGAAAAAGCGCGTCGCAGTGCGCGATACCGGCTTGAACGTCGGCAAAAAAAATTCGTCTGTCGAACCTGAACGAGTTGTTAAATTCGGCAAAAGTTTCATCGGCTTTCCCCGTAAATCTTCCGCCCCATAAATTTTTATTTTCCGTCATTTAATTCTATAATATCAATCTTCACAGCCAATTTTTCAATTTTGTATTATTCGAGGGGCGCGTGTCGCTAATTTTCACGTCATTTTACTTCCTCTTTTTTATCAGATTATAAATGATAATTCATTTACAAAATACTAATTCCAGATTAATTTTTGCTCCCGCATTTTATTTGACTTTTGACAGCTTACCAGTTACTTTATGCGGCTATGTATTGATTATGCAATTTACGTGCATAATTTTTTATGTCTATGCAAATTGGTCTTTGGTCTTTGAATTACTCAGTTCGGAGTAAGAAATTAAAGACCGAACGCCAAAGACCAAAAACCGAAAATGGAAAAGAAAATTAACAAAGTTGTATTGGCATATTCGGGCGGACTCGATACATCCGCGATGCTGTTGTGGATTAAGGAAACTTACGGCGCGGAAGTCGTCTGTTTTTGCGCCGATGTCGGGCAGGGCGAAGAACTCGACGGGCTGGAAGAAAAGGCTTTAAAAACAGGTGCGTCGAAACTGTATATCGAAGATTTGCGCGAAGAATTTGTCAAAGATTTCGTTTGGACGGCGGTTAAGGCAAACGCGCTTTATGAAGGAGTTTATTTGCTCGGAACTTCGCTGGCGCGTCCGGTAATTGCGAAAAAGCAAATCGAAATCGCCGTCAAAGAAGGCGCGGACGCAGTGGCGCACGGCGCGACGGGCAAAGGCAACGACCAGGTGCGTTTCGAGTTGACTTATTACGCTTTAAAACCGGACGTAAAAGTGATTGCGCCCTGGCGCGAATGGGAATTCAAAGGACGCGCCGATTTGATTGCGTATTGCGCCAAACACAATATCAACGTCACGGCAACCGCTGAAAAACCATATTCGACGGATAGAAACTTGATGCACATCTCATATGAAGGCGGCATTTTGGAAGACCCGTGGAATGCGCCGCCCGAAGATATTTTCCTGCTGACAAAATCGCCCGAAAATGCTAAAGACAAAACCGAAGAAATCACTTTGACTTTTGAAAAAGGCGAACCTGTGGCGATTAACGGCGAAACTTACGGCGCAGTTGATTTGCTTTCGACTTTGAATCATATCGGCGGCGAACACGGCATCGGGCGCGTTGATTTAGTGGAAAACCGTTTTGTCGGAATGAAATCGCGCGGAGTTTATGAAACGCCCGGGGTAACGATTTTGCAGGCGGCGCACCGCGCTCTGGAATCAATCACGCTCGACCGCGAAGTCGGACGGCTGCGGGATTCTTTGAGCGTCAAATTTGCCGAATCAATCTATTACGGCTTCTGGTTCGCACCGGAATTTGAGATTTTGCGTAAACTGATTGACCAGACGCAAACAAATGTTTCGGGCGAAGTTCGTCTGAAATTGTATAAAGGAAACGTAACTGTAACGGGCAGACGCTCGCCGTATTCGCTTTATAAAGAGCGCGTCGTAACTTTTGAAGACGACGCGGGCGCATACGACCAGCACGACGCGGAAGGTTTTATTAAGTTGCAGGCGTTGCGTTTGCGGCTGCGAAAAATGGATTAGTTTTTTACCACACAGAACATAGAAGAAAACAAAATGAAGAATTTGGAAAATTTCTCAAATCTAGTTCTTGCCAAAACTGAAGAAATGTTTTCTCAATCCCTAAGGTTTTATTTAAAAAAACTCTGTGTTCTCTGTGCCTTTGTGGTGAATAATTTTTCGAGGTAAAAAGATGCAGGTTTTAGAAATGCTTTTCACAAAGAAATTATAATGACGGAAAAAATTAAAATTGCAATTTTCGGTGGTTCGGGTTACGGCGGAAGCGAACTTTTGCGGATACTTCTTTTTCATCCGCAAGTTGAAATTACGCTCGTTACGGCAAACGAACACGCGGGCAAGACGGTCGCTGAAGTTCATCGAAATTTGTTTGGCTTGACCGATTTGAAGTTTGAAAAAGCACCTGAACTCAGTCAACCCAGTCAACTCACCGAACTCGATGTTGCGTTTCTGGCTTTGCCGCACGGTCAGGCGTTGGAGATTGTGCCGAAACTTCCCGAAAACGTCAAAGTAATAGACCTTTCGGGCGATTTTAGAATCAACGACGCGGAAGTTTTCCAAAAATTTTACAAGCTCGAACACACGGCGACGGAACTGCAAAAAGTTTTTGTTTATGGTTTGACGGAAACGAATCGGGAACAAATAAAATCGGCAAAATACATCGCTAATCCGGGCTGTTTTGCAACGGCGACTTTGCTTGGGCTTGCGCCGATGGTAAAAAGCGGCTTGTTAAGCGGAAAAATTATCGTTGACGCAAAAACAGGCTCAAGCGGTTCGGGCGCGAAAGCGGCGGCAAACACGCATCACCCGCAGCGAATGAATTCTTTCTACGCCTACAAACCCTTTACGCATCAGCACATTCCCGAAATCGAACAGCATTTGCGCGAAGCTGGCGAATTTGCGAACGATTTTGTTTTTATGACACACAGTTTGCCCGTTTCACGCGGAATTTTTGCATCGTGCTATTTGGAAACGACCGTTAATTTAACGAGCGAAGATGTGAAAAATCTCTATCGGCTTTTTTACAAAGAATCGTTTTTCGTGCGGATTGTCGAAGGTTCGCCCGATATTAATTGGGTTAAAAACACAAACTTTTGCGACATCGGCGTTCATTCAAACGGCAAACAAGTTGTCGTTTTTTCAGCAATTGATAACCTGGTCAAAGGCGCGGCTGGTCAAGCGGTGCAGAATATGAATCTGATGTTCGGCTTAGATGAAAAAACGGGATTGATTTTTACCGGAAGCAATCCATAATTAGACACGAACAAACACGAAAGAAGAAAGTGAAAAAGTGAAAAAGTGAAAGAGTTATCTTACCGAAAAAAGTGAAAAAGTTATTTTACCAAAAAGATGTATAAACTTTTCCACTTTTCCACTTTTCCACTTTTTCACTTTTTAACATTACCCCGTTCGTGGCAAAAATACTTATGAATTTTACTGAAATCGAAAAATTAGAAGAACAATTTCAAGTTGCGACTTATGCGAAGATGAACATCGCCATTGAAACAGGCAAAGGCGCGTGGGTTTGGACGAGCGAAGGTGAAAAATATCTCGATTTATACGGCGGACACGCGGTTTGCGCCACCGGACATTGTCATCCGCACGTTGTCGAAGCACTGAAAAATCAAGCTGAAAAAGTTTTGTTTTACTCAAATTTGGTTTATTCGGAAACCAGAGCGAAAGCCGCCGAAAAATTAGTTTCGCTTGCACCCGAATTAATCACGAAAGCGTTTTTCTGCAATTCCGGCACGGAAGCGAACGAAAACGCGATGCGAATGGCGCGAATGGCGACGAAGCGCGAAAAAGTCATCACATTTTCAGGCGGTTTTCACGGCAGAACGGCTGACTCAATTTCCGCCACCTTTCTGGGAAATTATCGGAATCTCGGGAAACCGAATGTGCCGTATCACGTCTGTGCGGAGTTTGGAAATATCGAATCGGTGCGCGAACTCGCCGACAAGGAAACAGCGGCGATTATGTTAGAGCCGATTCAATCAATGGCTGGCGTAACCGAAACCACACCCGAATTTTTCAAAGACTTGCGCGAAATCTGCAATGAACACGGCATTGTTTTGATTTTTGATGAAGTGCAAACCGGAATCGGACGCACGGGAAACTGGTTTTTCAGTGGCTCGCCATTAGCGAATTTTGTCGAAGCAGACATTATTACATTGGCGAAATCTCTCGGGAGCGGCGTTCCCGTCGGCGCGTGTCTGGTCAGCGAAAATATCGCTTTGCATATAAAAACAAATGATTTGGGAACGACCTTCGGCGGCGGAATGCTGGCAATGGCGGCGGTTTTGGCAACGCTCGAAGCGATTGAAAATGACGGAATGATTAAAAATGCAAAAGCGGTCGAAAATCATTTGCGCGAAAGATTAAAAGAAATCGAAAAAGTTGTTGCGCTTCACGGCAAAGGCTGTCTTTTGGGCATTGAGTTTAACGATAAATGTGCGCCGATTCACAGGAAACTCCTGGAAAATAAAATCATCACGGGAACATCGGGCAATCCGAATGTTTTGCGATTATTACCGCCTTTGTGCGTCAAGATTGAGGAAATTGATTTGTTGATTGAAGAACTATCCACCAAGTAACACGAAGAAACGCCGGGAAAATTTTAAAACCTTCGTGAAATCTTCGTTACTTCGTGGATAATTCTTATACACGCGAAGCACGAATTATATCCGCAAAAACGCCCGCCGCCGTCACGTCCGCGCCCGCGCCTGCGCCTTTGACGACTAAAGGCAAATCCGTATAGCGATTCGTATAGAACAACACGGCGTTGTCTTTGCCCGCAAGATTGGCGAAATTATGCGCTGAATCAATGCTTTGCAAACCGACGGAAGCCTTGCCGCTATCGAATGAAGCGATGTATTTTAATGATAAATTTTTGCTTTTCGCATCATCGAGCAATTGTCTGAAATGCTTTTCGCTGCGCTCCATCTCGACATAAAAATCGTCAACGCTTCCTTCAAAACACGATGCGGGCAAGAACGATTCTTTTTTAATATCCGCCATCTCCAAACGAAAACCGGCTTCACGCGCCAGAATCAAAATTTTTCGCGCAACGTCAGTTCCGCTTAAATCGAGCCGCGGGTCGGGTTCGGTATAACCTTCGTTTTGCGCCCGGCGAACGACGGAAGCGAATGTGTTTGAACCGTCGTAATTATTAAAAACAAAGTTCAAAGTTCCCGACAAAACCGCTTCGATGCGCCTTATTTTATCGCCGCTCCGCATCAAATCGTTGAGCGTATTGATGATTGGCAAACCCGCGCCGACATTGGTTTCAAAAAGAAAATTTGCGTTATATTCACGCGCCAAATCTTTTAATTGTTGATACTTTTCGTATTCCGACGAAGCGGCGACTTTATTGCAGGCAATGACGGAAACGCTTTTTTGTAAAAGTTCAGGATAAATTTCGACAATCTCTTCGCTGGCGGTAACGTCAACAAAAATCGAGTTTCGCAGATTTTTTTCGATAATTAAAGCGACAATTTTTTGAGAAGCGTTTTGGTTTTCGGTTTTTGGTTTTTGGTCTTTGTTTTCCAAATCAGTTTCATTTGTGTTTATTTGTGAAGATTCTTCTGATAAATCTGCGCCACGGCTTTTGCGCGGGCTTCCGCCTTCGTTTTCCAAAAGTTCGTTCCAGTTTTGTAAATCAATTCCTTCTTCGTCGAAAAGGACTTTTTTGCTGTTTGCCAAACCGACAACGCGAAGATTGAGACGCAAGTTTTCGCGCAGGAAATCGCTTTGCTGCCGGATTTGCGCGAGCAGTTTTTTGCCGACCGTGCCGACACCGACGATGAAAACATTTACCTGCCGGTTCCCGTCCGAGAAAAATTCTTCGTGCAAAGTGTTGACCGCCTTTCGCACGTCTTTTAATTCGATAATTGCCGAGATATTTCTTTCCGACGAGCCTTGCGCGATGGCGTGAATGTTGATGCCTTGCGAGCCGAGCGCGGTGAACATTTTGCCGCTGACACCCGTATGCGCCTTCATATTGTCGCCGACGAGTGCGAGAATCGAAAAGCCGTTTTCGACACGCAAAGGTTCGATTTTTCCCGCATTTATTTCGTATTCAAACTCTCCGTCAACAACTTCCTTCGCCAATGCTCCGAATTTTTCTTCGATGGCAACGCAGATTGAATGTTCGGAAGAACTTTGCGTAATTAAAACGACATTTATTTTGGCGCGGGAAAGCGCGTCGAAAAGACGTTTTGAAAAGCCCGGAATCCCGACCATTCCGCTTCCTTCCAAACTCAAAACCGAGATTTTATCAATGCTCGAAATTCCGCGAATAATGTCTTTTTCGCCGGTTGTTTCCGCTTCAATTAAAGTGCCGAAATCGGCGGGCGCGAAGGTATTTTTTATTAGAATTGGGATATTTTTTGCCAAAACGGGTTGAATCGTCGGCGGATAAATAACCTTTGCGCCAAAATGCGAAAGTTCCATCGCTTCGCGGTATGTGATGCGCGGAATTTGGCGGATATTGCGAACGATTCGCGGGTCTGCCGTCATCATTCCTGAAACGTCCGTCCAAATTTCCAAAACTTTCGCGTCAATCGCCGCCGCCAGAATTGCCGCCGTAAAATCCGAGCCGCCGCGTCCTAAAGTCGTCGTCGCGCCGCTTTTGTCCGAAGCAATAAAACCGGGCAAAATATAAAGTTTTGCTACTTGATTTTGGAAAAAATTTTCAATTTGTTCATTGGTTTTGACAAAATCAACTTCGGCAAAACCAAAATTTGAATTTGTGCAAATAAGTTCGCGGCTGTCTTTCCACACATTTTCGATGCCGAGCGTGGTGAATTTTGCCGAAAAGATTTTGGTGGAAAAAAGTTCGCCGAAACTGACGATGCGGTCAAGCGTTTTCGGCGTTAGTTCACGAAGTAGAAAAACGCCTTCGCAAATACTTTTTAATTCGTTGATAAAATTTTCAATCAAATGAAGTATCGGATTGTTTGCTTCTTCGTGAATCAATGAATGAACGGCTTCAAAATGTTTGTTTTTAATTGCTTTAATTTTCTTGCGAAAACTTTCGTCACCATTTTCCGCCGATTTTCCAATTTCGATTAAAGCATCAGTCGTGCCTTGCATCGCGGACAGAATAACAATGCACGAATTTGTTTCGATTTCACTTTTGACGATTTCGACAACTCTTTCAATGTTTCGGGCGTTTGCGACGGAAGAGCCGCCGAATTTCAGAACTTTCATAAAGACTGATTCTATGATATTTTTTCGACACTTTCAGCAATCGCGTTAATATATTCGCAAATGAGTATCTTTATCCAAAAAAGCGGCATTCTTTCGACCATCCAGGATTTAGGCAGAAACGGCTTTCGGCGTTTCGGCATCAATCCAAACGGTGCGATGGATAAACAAGCCGTGCGGTTAATTAACATTTTGCTCGGCAACGACGTGGCGGAAGCGGTTTTGGAAATGCACTTTCCCGCGCCTGTTTTGAAGTTTGAAGAAGATGCGGTTATCGCGCTTGGCGGCGCGGATTTCGGCGCAAAACTTAATGATAAAACAATCGAGAATTGGCGACCCTTTTTTGCTGAAAAGGGAAATGTATTAAGTTTTGGTAAAAAAGGTTTCGGCAGCCGCGCTTATTTGGCAGTCAAAGGCGGTTTTGCAATCGAAAAATGGCTCGAAAGCGCAAGCACGAATTTACGCGCCAAAATCGGCGGTTTTGAAGGCAGAAGTTTGCAGAGCGGCGACAGAATCTTTTTCAATTCAAAATTCAAAATTCAAAATTCAAAATTTACTTATAAAATTTCTCGAAGTTTAATTCCTGATTACCTGCAATCTCTAACAAAAATTCGCATAATGGCGGGCGCGGAATTTGAAATGTTGACGGCTTTCAGCGAGCAAACTTTATTGAAGCAGGATTTTAAAATCTGTAGTGAATCCGACCGAATGGGTTTTCGTCTGCGCGGCGAACCGCTTTATTTGCTTGATAAATTAGAACTTATTTCGTCGGCGGTTAATTTCGGCACGATTCAGCTTTTGCCCGACGGACAAATGATTATACTGATGGCTGACCATCAAACTTCGGGCGGTTATCCGCGTATCGCAAATGTAATTTCCGCCGATTTGCCGCTTCTTGCTCAACTCGGTGCGAATGACAATATACATTTTCAAGATATTTCACAGGAAGAAGCCGAAAGTTTATTGATGAATTTTGAAAAAGAGTTAAACTATCTAAAATTCGGTGTTAAAAGTAGATTGTAAAATGTTTTCAATTGATTTGAATTGCGATATGGGCGAAAGTTTCGGCGCGTGGACGATGGGAAACGACGCCGCATTGATGGATTATGTTTCGTCCGTCAATGTCGCTTGCGGTTTTCACGCGGGCGATGCTTCGGTTATCAGGAAAACGGTTGAAACGGCGATTGAAAAAGGCGTGGCAATCGGCGCACATCCGTCTTTTCCCGATTTGCAGGGTTTTGGCAGACGTGAGATGAGAATATCCGCGTCGGAAGTTTTTGACATCGTGTTGTATCAAGTCGCGGCGTTAAAAGGCATTTGCGAAGCATTTGGCGGAAAACTTCATCATGTCAAACCGCACGGCGCATTGTATAATCAAGCCGCCAAGGACACGAATTTAGCCGGAGCGATTGCCGAAGCGGTCAAAGCAATTGACGAAGAATTGATTTTTTACGGACTTTCGGGAAGTTGTTTGATTTCCGAAGCGGAAAAAATCGGTTTGCGAACCGCAAGCGAAGTTTTCGCCGACCGAACCTATCAAACGGACGGAAGTCTAACGCCGCGAAGCGAACCGAATGCTCTGATTTCCGATACGGAAAAAGTTGTTTCGCAAGTTTTGCAGATGATTTCCGGGCAAGTTGTAACGGCAACCGGCGGCGAAAAAGTTTTGCTTCGCGCCGAAACTGTTTGTATTCACGGCGACGGCGAACACGCGCTTGAATTTGCCAAAACAATAAATGCGAATTTAAGAGAAAAAGGCATAAAAATAGAAAGTGCTAAGTAGTCGGAGTTTTATTTTGCAAAATCGAAAACCTCTGTTCCGGCTTTATAAATCTAAGCGGACGGACAAAATAAAAGTATAATTAAACCGTCCCGCTCCGCGTTGACACAGATAAACACCGGATGAAAAAGGATTGAAAAATCAGGATTTGTTTCCAGCAAAAAATCATCCGGGTTAATCTGTGCCAATCTGTGGTAAAAAAATCTGATAAAATAATTCTGTCCGACTACTTAACTTCAAAAGTTTATGGCAATTATCAATTGAATATAACTTTATCGAGTTCCGCGTAAATAATTTGAGTTAGAACTCAACCTTTTTCTTGTTATAAGGCATCTAAACGAACTGTCTTGATAAATCGGAGAAATATTAAAGTCAACTGACTCCAACTAAACCGAAGCGGTTATAGATTGGAGCTTGTTCCTGCTAAAGATAAGGACTAAATTTATGTTTCAAGCACAAATCAGAAAACGTCTTATCCCGCGAAACTCCCGACCGTAT
>JBPCPU010000112.1:0-31436 GCA_050998795.1 Pyrinomonadaceae bacterium | reverse complement strand
GTTGAAGTCACTCCGTTGCGGTTAAGCCGTCCGTTTTGGATGCCTGTCGTGGCTGTAAAACCTACACCGCCGCTCGGCGGAGTGTCGTCAAGAGTTGATGAAATCGTTATCGTCTGACTTTTGGCGGCGTTTGCAAAAAGCAAAATTGCCAACACGAGCAATAACGGTTTTAATTTAGATATAGTATTCATATCACGAAGTCTCCTTTTGTCTAATTTGTCTAATAAATTCTTCAATTTAATTTCAATTTTGAAATGATAACTCATTCACAGCAGCATTATGTATATTCGGTTGTGCAAAGTCGGTAATCGTGCCGGTTGCTGTCGTATCAAATCTAAAAAGCTAACTGGTCGGCGATAACCTGATAAAAATCAGCGTTATTCGTCAGTGTTTCAGCTGTCATACTAACACAAGTCAATGCCGTCGAGAAACAGTAAGCCTGATAAAAAAACTGTAGTAATAAAGCTGCGCCGACGAATGAAAAAAGTCGCGCAGGCAAACATTTTTTGCCTTAGCCCTATAAAAGGCAATTAACAAATGATAATCACTTATCATTCTGCAAAAAAACCTGTCAAAGATTTTTATCTCAGGAAGACGGGAGATATTACGTGTTAGAAACTAATACGTGATAAATATAAAGAAAAATTGATATAGTGTCAATTATTTTTCGCTTGCGGTTAATATCTTTTCCTTTTCGCACAATTTTCATCTCCCGAATTTTCTTATCATCTGCTTTTAAAATCAGATTAACAGGAATCCGAAACATTTACAGCACAAGGAAATTCTGGTTTATCAAGAGTCTAACATTCAACGCTCAAGGCAGGACTTGAAACTTTCGGGTTTGAACATTAGACTTGGCACTTGAACTATGAATAATTTAGTTTTTTCAAATATGCTTCATCGTCCGGCGCGAACGGTTGTCAGTATTCTGGGCATTGCCGTCGGTGTTCTGCTGATAGTTTTCACCATTGGTCTGGCAAACGGTTCGATGCGCGAACGCGCCGGGCGCGAGGCAAATGTCGGCGCGGAAATTTTTTTTCACGCTTCGGGTAAAATCGGTTTGAGCGGCTCGGAATCGTTTCGTCTGCCGGTTTCGACGGCGCAGGATATTGAGCAGGTCGAAGGCGTTCAAACCGTCGTTCCGATTGCTCAAAACAGCGTTTCGACGGACGACAGCAACACGGGCAGCCGTCTGATTGACGGCGTAAATTTTGACGAATATGGTAACGTCGCCGGATTAAAAATTATCGAAGGACGCAAATTTGCGGAAAACAGCGACGAAGCGATTATTGACACGGGCTGGCAGAAACAAAAGAAAATAAAAGTCGGCGACACGCTCGAACTTTACGAGCGCGATTTTAAGATTGTCGGGACTTACGAACCTGCCGCCGGAGCGCGAATCAAAATTTCGCTGGCGACAATGCAGAAACAACTCGGCGGCGAAGGCAAAGTAACCGCGTTTCTGGTCAAAGCCAAAGACGGTTACACGCCCGAACGAGTCGCGGAAAAACTCCACGCCCAATTTCCCGGCAATCAAATTATACTGACCAAAGATTTGGAAGAACTTTATATGTCGAGCATTCCCGCGCTCGGAATTTTTCTCGACGTCATCATCGGTGTCGCGGCGATCATCAGCGCACTCGTCATTTTGCTGACGATGTACACGACCGTAACCGAAAGAACGCGGCAAATCGGAATTATGAAATCTCTCGGAATGAGCAACTCGCAGATTGCCTGGATTATCACGCAGGAAGCACTTTTGCTCAGTTTTTGCGGGATTATCAGCGGGATTATTTTAACCGTTGTTTTGCGTTTTATTCTCACGCAGGTTACGACTCTGACGGTTGAGTTAAGCCCGTTGGTTTTAACGCTGATTTTTGTTATCGGACTTCTCGGCGGCACGCTCGGCGCACTTTATCCTGCACTTCGGGCGGCGCGACTCGATGCGGTTGAGGCTTTAAGCTACGAATGATTCAAGATTCAAGATTCAAGATTCAAGATTTAGGATTTTGAATCTTGAATCTTAAATCTTAAATTCTGAATCTTAAATCTTGAATCTTGAATCTTAAATTCTGAATCTTGAATCTTGAATCTTAAATCTTAAATCTTAAATCTTAAATCTTAAATAATGAATAACGATTTGCTTAAACATACAAAACTCGCCTTTATCGGCTGCGGCGTGATGGCGGAATCAATGATTGCCGGACTTTTACGGATGGAGTTGGTTGCGCCGAAGCAGATTGTCGCATCGCATCCGCGACAGGAAAGACGCGCGGAACTTGAGAAAAAATATAAAATTCAGACGTTTGAACATAACGCCGACGCGGTAAAAGCTGTCGGAAATGATGAATCAATCGTTGTCTTGTGCGTCAAACCGCAGCGCGTCAAAGGCATTTTGGCGGAACTGAACAATGTCGTTTTGCCCGAACAACTCGTTATTTCAATTATTGCCGGAGCAACTATCGGGATGATTTCGGAAACGCTTGACAACCGGCTCGTTGTCCGCGCAATGCCGAACACGCCTTCGCAAATCGGGCAGGGAATGACGGCGTGGACTTGCACGACGGAAACCGGCGAAAAACATCAGGCGCAGGTCAAAGAATTGCTGACGGCTCTGGGCAAGGAAATTTTTGTGGAAACGGAAGATATGATTGATATGGCGACCTCATTGAGCGCAACCGGTCCGACTTATATTTTTACGTTTATGGAAGCGATGACCGACGCGGGCGTTCATCTCGGATTTTCGCGCCGCGTTTCGCAGGAACTCGTCCAGCAAACGATGCTCGGCTCGGTTTTGTTTGCGATGGAATCAGGCAAACATCCGGCGGAACTCCGCAATATGGTTACCTCGCCGGGCGGAACTTCCGCCGCCGCGAGTTACCAAATGGAAAAAGGAAGTCTGCGAACGGTTTTATCAAAAGCGATTTACGCGGCTTATCAACGCGCAGTTGAACTTGGAAAGAAAAAATAATTCATTTAACCTTTTACTGATTTTCGCTCGCATTCGGTTGATTTCGCGCATTTATAGTTGTTTGTTCCGCCATAAACATCGTTTCGCCCGCGTTTGAATCAGTCGCGTGCAATTCCGATTCATTGTTTTGTTTCGGCAAAAATAAAGCAACCAGCAAAGCCAATGCCGAAAGAATCGCGCCGACCCAAAATACTTTGTGAACGGAAACTGCCATTGCCTGCTGTAAAACGTCCAGAGTTTCCGGCGATAAACCCGCCTTTGCCGGCGGGTCAATCAAAGCATTCGGATTGGCAGCAAAGGCGGCGGCTTGTTCGACGGTTAAACTGTTGTTTCCGCTTTGTGCGGCTTGATTTAACTGTGTCGCTAAACCGGCTGTCAAAAACGCGCCCATAATCGCCACGCCGAATGCGCCGCCGATGGCGCGGGAAAATTGATTAAGTGAAGTTGCAACGCCGAGTTTTGTGCGTTCAACCGCTTGCTGAACGGCGATTAAAAGCGTCAGCATTGTCAAACCTAAACCCGCGCCGATTAAAACCAAATCCACATAAAGCCAGATTCGCGCCGTGTCGCGCTGAAACATTGAAAGAAAGATGAATCCGGCGGTCAAAACTATAAATCCGATGATGGTTATCGTTCGGAATCCGACCTTCAAAAGCACGCGACCGCCGATAACCGACATCAAAACCCAACTGAGCATCAGCGGTGTCAACAGCGAACCGGCTTCCGTCGCCGTCGAACCTAACGCGCCCTGGGCAAAAAGCGGAATAAAAGAAATCGCGCCGAACATTGCCACGCCTCCCAAAAATCCTGCGCCGATGGCAACAGAAACAGTTCGATTTTTGAAAAGATTAAATGGAATTATCGGGTCGGACGCGCGTTTTTCAATCCACGCGAAAAGCAATAATAAAATGATTGAAGCTATAATTAACAGAATGTTTTCAAGCGATAAAAACGTTGCCACCGACGCGCTGCCTTCAACTAATGCCAGCATCAAAAGGCTGATGGCAAGCATTAAAATTCCTGCTCCCGCATAATCAATCTTCGGCTTTTCCGTGAGTTTCGGCTCTTTTAATGCGATACCGATAATTAACGCGGCAATGATTCCGACCGGCACATTTATATAAAAAACCCAACGCCACGAAATCCGGTCGGTGATAAAACCGCCGACAATCGGACCGACAACACTTGATAATCCCCAAACGCCGCTGAAATACGCCTGCATTTTAGCGCGTTCTTCTAAAGTGAAAATATCGCCGATAATTGTCATTGCGAGCGGAACAAGCGCGCCTGCGCCGAGTCCTTGAATTGCACGAAAGATAATTAACTGCGTCATCGTATCCGACATTCCCGACAGCACCGAACCGAGCAGAAAAATTGCAATCCCGATTTGATAAAGCAAACGGCGACCGTAAATGTCGGAAAGTTTTCCCCAAACCGGAACTGTTACAGTCGAAGTAACGAGATACGCCGAGAAAACCCAACTGTAATGATTCAGACCGCCGAGTGAAGCAATCACCGTCGGCATCGCCGTGCCGACAACCGTCGCTTCCAATGCGGCAATAAACATTCCCGTCATCACGCCGACTGTTACCGCCCAGCGACGACGCGAAGACATTTCTAAAAGAGGCTTACTTTTATTTTCCATTTGCGCTGTTAAATTTTTTCCGGTCTTTTTCTGCGAGTTCGCCGATTTTTTCCATCAGAAAATCCGCAATTTCCTTATGCGTGCGAAGCCGGTCGCTTTTCTCATAAAATTCCGATAAATCAATCGGCTCGCCAAACCAAATCCGCACTTTTTCACCGTCCGTCCAGTTTCCCAAAATCTGTTTTGGCAAATCATTTCCCAAACCTGCGATAAACACCGGAATAACTTGCGGCTGTGCTTTCATAATCACTGCTCCAACGCCGGGTTGTGCGGGTAAAAAGGTGTGCGGATTTTCATTCAAATTTCGTTTTCCTTCGGGATGAAAACCGATGATATGTCCGCTGCCTTCGGATGAAATTTGAATCAAACGGCGAAGCGAATACTTATCAAATTCTCTTTTGTGAACTTCTTTTTCTTCACGAAAAAACGGCGGATACATCGAAAACCAACCCATTATAAAATTAACAAACCAGCCAAGCGGCGATGTATAAAAAAACTTGGCGCGAACCGGAAAAAACAACTTAATCGGACGTTTCGTGCGGCGAAAAAGAATGCTTGAAACCGTGTACATATCGAAAAAAGAACGATGATTAGCGACCAGCAGAAGCGGTTTGTCAACTGAAGTTTTCTCGATGTTTTTAAGCCCGAAAACATTCATCAAATTATAAGTTGCCAGATAAATCCACAGCGAACCGATATGACGCTGGCAAAAAGTCCAAAACTTTTTCCATGCGCCCTGATTCATTCGGTGCATCAGTTTGAAACCGATTTTCTCGGTGGTCGAAAGGACGGAAAATTCTTTCGCCGTCGGAACAAGCGCGGATGTTTTTTTTGTGATTTTTGATTCTTGTTTGGATTCTAAGGTGTTTTTGGACATTCCGGGAAAATTATAACGCAGAGCCGTTGAAAACGGCGACATGAATTTATATCGCTCGTCTTCGATAGCTTACTTTGACGGCTTAATTCATTCCCGCAACTTGCGCTGTCGGCTACAACTATCTCGCCGTTTTCGACGGCTTATCCCGAAATGATGTCATTTAACTGAAGCCTGTGCGTAATTCATTTTTGCTAACTAAAATACTTCGCGCCGTTTAGAGGCGGTCTTTGACCGCCGCTTGAGAAACTTGCGGCGGCGGCGGTCAAAGACCGCCGTTCGTCGAATTTTCAAAGGCGGCGGTCAAAGACCGCCTCTAAACGATGAAATTAGTATTAGTTACTAAAGTCGAATTACGCACAGGCTTCATTTAACTTTCGGCTTCTCCAAGTTCCTTCTCAAGTTCCTTCAGGATTTTCTGCTCCATTTTAGCCGATTCGAGTGCCATCGGCAGTTCCGCCGTCCGCGCCGAAAGTTTTTTCAGCGCAAGTTCCGTGTCTGCTAAATTCGTGCCGCGCCGCGCTGCCGCTTCAATCATCTGCACACGGGTTTCGGCTTCGACGCGCATTTCTTCGGCTTCGGTTTTTATCTTGTTGAGTTTTTCGAGGTCATCCTTTAATTCTTCCTGAAAATTTGACGAATTTTCCGATTTCAGATATTTGAGTTTGTTCTGTCTTCTCTGCACCAGGAGAAGTTCGCTTTTAGTGGCTTTTAAGATACGCGTCGCTGTCAGACGTGCCGCCAATGTGTCGCGGAATGCGTCAGCCAGCAGCAAATCCTTTGCTTCAATCTCTTTTAAGGATTTTTTTTCGGCGGTTGTCAGTTCATTCATAAACCAATCAACTTCCTGTACCTTAATGCCGTCAACCGCGATTCGTTCGCGCACTTTTGCCAGCCAGCGCGAGCGATAATACAAAATTCCGCCGGTTGCGATTAAACCTAAAACAAATCCGGCAGCGAGCGAAATCAGGCTGAGAAAAAAGAAAGTTGCGGCGGCGGGCGTAGTCGAACCGAACAGGAAAAACAATATAAAAAAAATCAGCGCGGGAATAACCGACAGCAAAACAGGCGCACTCCACGCACCGTATTTCAACGCCTTATCTTTCGCCAAATCCCTGCGCGTAACTTCGTATCTCGGCTCTAATTCGTTCATCATTACGGCTTTACTCTACAAACTCTGGAAACTTTATTCAAATTTAACGCATCATAAAATTTAGTCCCGACGCAAAAGTGTAATATCATTAGAATTAACGATTTTACCGCAAATTCTAAAAAGGTGTGTATGGCTAAACTAAAATTTACAAAATTCTTGACTGTTTTGCTTATAATTCCGATGCTTTTCGGTGTCGGTTTTGGGCAAAAGAAAGATAAAAAAGACGAAAGGAAACAAGACAACCGAGTTCGCACGATGACTATTCCGATTTCCATCTTCACCAAAAAGGAACTAAAGGAAAGGCAGTATCAGGAATTTGTCGAAGCGGGTGATTTGACAGTCAAAGAAGATAACGACAAACAAGTGATTTTATCAATCCGCAGCGTCAGCAACACACCGCTTGCGCTCGCCGTTTTAATTCAGGACGACCTGACATCCAACGCTAATTTGCAGTTAAAAAGCATCGCTGATTTTATCAAAACTTTGCCGAGCGGTTCTCGCGTGATGGTTGCTTACCTGCGCGGCGGAACGCTTCAGGTGCGCCAAAAATTTACCGATGATTTGGACAAAGCGGCAAGTTCTCTGCGGATAATTTCGGGAGTTGGTCCGAGCAGTCCGTATGACGGAGTTGAGGAAGCACTTAAACGCTTTGACGCTTTGCCGACTGGCAGACGCGCAATTTTGCTGGTTTCCGACGGTTTGGATGCTTCACGCGGAATTGACGGTTCTTCGCCGACGCAAAGCATTGACCTCGACCAGGCGATTCTTAAAGCACAGAGAAAAAGCGTGGCGGTTTATTCGTTTTATAACGCGGGAAGTTTGACGGAAAACGGTAGTTCGCTGCTGGTTTTGAATGGTCAGGGTTCGCTCAGTCGGCTTTCCGAAGAAACCGGCGGACGCGCATTTTTTCAAGGTTCGCTTTCTCCAATCTCTTTCGAGCCTTTTTTCCGCGATTTGGGCGCGGCGTTAAATCGCCAGTTTGCTTTGACTTATCTTTCGACTCATTTGAAAAAAGGTTATTACAAAGTCCAGGTCATCAGCACTAATCCCGAAGTTAGAATCGAACATCCGAAAGGTTATTTTTACCGATAGCAAAGCGCAGTTTTATTTTAGTTTCTTTTTCAGACTTCTCATCAGTTTTCAACTTAGTAAAACATAAGAAATTTACAGGGATAACAGGTTGAACACGGATAATATAAAAATCTTTTTCTTATGCCTGTATATGCTGTTATGCCTGTAAATTCTTTTTCTTGTGTGTTTTAATTTTTTGAAAATTACTTTATTTTCTCTTAACAATAACTAAAGTTATATCGTCGTTAGCGGGCGCAGTTTGAGTAAATGTAGAAAGTGCGGATTCGACTTTATCGCGCAAACCCGATGCCGATTTTTTCACATTTTTGCTGACAACTTCGGTAAGTCTTTCCATTCCGAATTCTTCGTCTTTCAAATTAACCGCTTCGGAAACACCGTCGGAATAAATAACCAGTGCTTCGCTCGCCGCCAATTGAATTTGTCCGACTTCGTATTCCGCCATCGGCATTATTCCGAGAGGAAAACCGCCGGATTCCAATTGTTCGACTTTGCCGTCGGCGCGTCCGACGAGCGGCGGATTATGTCCGGCGTTGATGTAATTTACAATGCCGGTTTGCGGGTCGAGTTCGGCGATAAAAAATGTTACAAACCGATTAGTCGGGGTATTTTCCGTCAAGTATTCATTAATTGATTTCACCATCTGATATAAAGACGTTTTGGCGGCAACCTGCGCGTGAACCGAGGCGTGCAGGCTCGACATCAAAAGCGCGGCGGCGGTGCCTTTGCCGGAAACATCGCCGAGCGCAATCAGCATCTTATCGTCGTGCCGGGTGATAAAATCGTAATAATCACCGCCGATTTCATAACAGGAAAATGAAATTCCCTGAAACTCGTAATCATTCATTACCGGCGGCGCGGAAGGCTGAAAGCGTTGCTGGATTTCAATGGCGAGTTCGAGTTCGCGCTCCATCCGTTCGCGTTCAAACCGTTCTTCCATAAGCCGCGCGTTTTCAACGCGAATCGAAGCAACGGAAGCCAAAGTCGTCAAAATTTCCAAATGTTCTTCGGTAAAAGTGGATTTATCGGTCGGCGAATCGGCGTAAATTATACCGAAAACTTCTTCCTGACTGACACTTAGCGGAACAGCTAAAACCGAGCGGATGCCGAGAAGCGCCATTGTTTGGCTGGCGTAGCGCGGGTCGTGCTGCGCGTCGGCGGTCAAAACGGATTTGCCGTTTTTCATCACTTCATTCATCACGGTTTGGCTGATGCGGACTTCTTCAAGCCTTTCTTCTTTTCCGCGCACGCGAGCAACCAAAATCTTCATTCCGTCTTCTTCGGCTTCGTCGCGCAGCATAATCGCGCAACGCTCGGCTGGCACGGCTTCAAAAACGAGCGATGCAACTTGATTTAATGTATCGTCCAAACCGCTTGAAGAAAGAAGCGCAACCCCGACTTTGCTTATCAGACCGAGTAATTCATTTCTCGTCGAAAATTGCGATTCGAGAAATTCCGCCGTCGGACGCTGGGAACGCGCAAAGGAAATCGTCATCGAAGGGTCGAGAGCTTGCGTATTATCAGAGATTAATGTCGCGTTTTTGATTTCTCTGAGCCGTTCATCTTCAAAAATTATCGTCGTTTCACCGATTTGAATTTCTCCGCCTGACCTAAGCGGTATCGGTATCGAAACGTGCGAACCGTTATAGCGCGTGCCGTTTGCCGAGCCTAAATCCTGCAGCCAAAAGCCGTCGCCTTCCTTTCTGACTTCGGCGTGCAGACGCGAGGCAAAAGCGTCAGGAATACAAATATCGCTGCGGGCAGAGCGTCCGATTGTTACACGCAGACGCGAAAGCGGAAATTGTTCCGGCGGTCGGTCGGCAGTTTTTATGATTAGTTGGGGCATATATTCAATTACGAATGGCAAACCAATTACGAATTACGAATTACGAATTACGAGAATCTATCGTCTTAATTCGTAATTCGTAATTATTTCGCTCGCCTTCGTCCATAAACGACGACAGTTCCGGCGAGAACATCGTGTAGAGCGCGTCCTTTTTGATTTAAAACCGGCAATAAAAAACCTAAGCCAAAAATTAAAAAACTCAACGGATAGCCGATCAAATGACGGACCAAAAGCGCGGTGAAAGAAGGTGCATTTCCATCAATTTTAACGATTCTTAAACCGGTCAGCATTTTGCCGATGCTTTGTCCGCTGAATAACGGTAAAATCACAAAATTCGTCAAAATCAAAAGAATTGTGATGAGCCATCCGGCATTGCTGATTTCGCTGTTGAGAAGTTTTGCCGGCTCAATTCCCATCAGTCTGGCAATTATCAAACTCGAAACGGGAACTGAAACAAGCAAAATGTAATCTATCAAAATTGCACCGCAACGCAATGAAAACGGGGCTTTTAAACGCTCCGCGTCAAAATTGACGACAACTTGCTCAGTTCTTATTCGTTTCGCCGGAACGACTCTTTCTGCTCGCGCACTCATAAATAATTATTCTTAAAATTCAGTAAAATTCAAAACTACCCGATAATAAAATGCAAAGTCGTATCGCCCAACTTCAATTTATCGCCGTTGGTCAAAGCGTATGGTTTATACGGCATCAGACGCACGGTTTCGGTAACCATCGGCAAAACGACCGTGCCGTTTGACGAACCCAAATCTTCTACCATAAACTGGCTTCCGTCGCGCCAAATCCGGGCGTGGCGGCGCGAGATTTTGGTTTGCGGGTCAAATTTGGATAAATCAACTTCCGGGAAAATATTTGACATCGGGTCGCGTCTGCCGAGTAAATTGTCGTCTTTTTCGATTCGATAGGCGGGCGTTTCGAGTTCGTTTGTGCCGATAATTAAAAGCCTTGCCGTCAGCGGCTGCGGAACAAAATCCGCTCCGTGAACACCTTGCCGGGCAAGCGGCTGTTTCGCGCCGCAAAACGCGCAAAACATATCGGTTGCCACAATTTTTTGACCGCAAAATCCGCAAAAAACAGATTGGTCGGATAAGGCGGCAGGCGCGGTAGTTTCCTTAATGCCGAAAGTAACTTTATTTGCTTTCAGATTTTTGAGATGTTCTTCCAGAACCTCGCGCAGTTCGGCGGCGGATGTAAATCGTTGGTTGGCATTGTATTCGACTGCCCGCATCAGAATTTTCTCCATCTGGTCGGACAATTGCGGATTTATCTGGCGCGGGCGCGGATGTTTTTGGAAATCGAAAATAAGCAGCGGATTGCTTTGCGGGTCTGCGCCGGTCAAAAGATGAAACAGCGTCGAACCGAGGCTGTAAATATCAGAACGCGGTTCGACATTTCCGCTAAAGAGTTCGGGCGGCGCATAACCCATTGTCCCGACCGCCGTTACGCCCTTTTCCTCTTTGTTGATAAAACGCGCAATGCCGAAATCAATCAGCATCACACGCCCCGAATTTCCGTCAATCATAATATTGGCGGGTTTCAAATCACGATAAACAATCGGTATTTGACGATTGTGCAGATAATCCAACACATCGGCAACCTGAATTGCCCATTCGGTTACGTCATTTTCATCAATTCTGCCTTCGGGCGCGGAACGGATTCGCGCCGCCAAATCGCCGCCCGAAATATATTTCATCACGAGATAGAATCTGCCTTCTTTCTCGTCAAAGAAATAATCGTAAATGGTCGGTATTGAAGAATGGTCAAGCGTCGAGAGCAGCAAGGATTCGCGCTTAAAGTCGTTGATGGCTTTTTCCTGCTGTTCGCCTTCGATATAGGATTGCACCATCTCTTTGACGGCGCGAAGAACTCCGCCGAGATTTTTATCAGAGGCAAGATAAACCGCTCCCATTCCGCCGCCGCCGATTTTACGCACTATTTCATAACGGTCGTTTAGTACCGTGCCTTCGTCCAAAGGCTTTAATTTCGCGCTCTTTTTACCGTCCGTTTCGCCGAATCCGATGTTCGGCGTAGTGTAAGACCGGTTTTCTCTCTTCTGCTCCGACGATTGTGATAGATCTTCCAATGGCGGCTCTTTTTGCAATTTTGCCGCCGCCGATTGCTCTGATTTTTTTTCAACAAGTTCCGGTTTTTTATCCTCTTCCATTATCCGCACCGAATCGAATCTCGGCGGCGGACAACTTATTTCGGGAAGTTCTTCGTCAGGTTTGGCAACCGCTTCTTCCATAATCGGAGGATTTTTATCTTCGGCTGTCGGCAGTGTTGATTTATCTTCATTCAAGACGGCGTTTTCAACCTTATCTTTGACGGAAACTTTTTTTGTCAAACCGGAAGGAATATATGGAATAGTGGCTGTAAAATCGGCTTCAGCCGCTTCAGGTTCATCTTCACCGGATGTTGTTTCCGGTTCTTCGGCTGACGGAATTTCCTTTATTTTCTTTATTTCCGCCTCTTCGTATGGCATTAGCGAAGATTCGGCTGTATTACCGATACTTTTTTCAATCTCATTTTCGCTCAATCCGACAAAAGGTTTTTGACTTTCGGTTTGAGGTTCGGAAGTTATATCTTTTTCGCTCTTTGTTTGAAGATTTTCTTCGGCTGGAATTTCAACTGATTCGGTTTTAAATTCAACATCTTCAGAGGTTACGCTGTTTGAATAATCTCCCGTTTTACTTTCATTTTCGGCGACAGTTTCAATCTTTTTAATCGCGTCGGTTTTATCCGATAGTGAGTCGGCAGGTGTTTGCTTTGCAATCACTCCCGGCTTTACGGGATGCGGAATCATAATCGTACTGCTCAACGCATCATCCTCGTCATTTTCAACGATGATTGGTTGCAGAGTTATTCCGCAAAAGGGGCAGAAAGCATCATTTTCGGCGACTTCCGAGCCGCACTCGTGACAATAAGCCATTTTTTTATAAAACTTTCCAATCAAAGGTCTTGGACTTTTCTAAAAATCTATTCATTTCTGTAAAATCGCAAAAATGTTTTTCCGACGATAATTTCATCACCGTCATTTAAAAGATGTGTATCTCCGGGTATCAAACGCCGCCCGCGATTAACATACGTTCCGTTGGTCGAGCCTAAATCTTCAATCATAAAACGACCGTTTTCGTGAATAATTCGGGCATGGCGGCGCGAAACTTTGGCTTCCGCGTCGTGCGCGTCCAAATCAACGTCGGGAAAAATTCCGTTGTCCGCATCCCACCGTCCGATATTCGATTCGTCCGAAGCGAGTGTAAATTCCGTTCCGATGGAATCACCACGCTCAATAATCAGCGTCGCTTTCACGCCTTTTGCTTTTGGCGGGACTTCTTTTTCGACGGAAAATTCTTCCGGCACGTCCACAACTGCGGGAATTCCAACCGACGTAACATTGGCGGATTGGAAAACAGGTATTTCGGAAACTTGCGGTTGGAAATTCGGTATCACCCGGTTGTTTTGCCTGTCCAGCGTTGCGCCGCACTCATCGCAAAATTGTGAACCTTCGAGATTTTCCGTCCCGCAGACCTGGCATTTTATCATTTTCTTTTTATCCTGCGATTTTTAAATATGAATTAACCCTGACCGAGATATTTTAACCCGTAAATCTCTGTTCGTAAATCGTAAATGTTAGGTTGTCATTAGTCAATAGATATTTATTCGGATTTTTTTGACAAATCTGAACCCGAATACTTTTGCTTAACTCTTTTTACTTGTTGTTTAACTCTTTTTTGAAACTCTTTTATTCGTTCCGACGTAGTAAATTTTTGACGCAAACCAAATAGTAATTTGCATTAAATCATTTAGATTTTAATAAAAATCCACAATTAGAGGAACAGATAAAAATGGCTATCAGCCGTAAAGGCAAAATTATCATCGGTGCAACCACCTTCGTTTTACTGACTATTATTGTCATCGTCAGCGTTTTTGCAACCCGCAAAGATACGCCGGAAGTTACTGTTGTCAAAGTCGAAACAAGAACTGAACTGCGCTCGACCGTAACTTCTTCGGGTGAAATTCGTCCGATTCAGTTTATCAATCTGACGAGCGAAGTTCAGGGACGAATCGAGGAAATTTACGTCAAGGAAGGCGACAAAGTTACTGCCGGAACGCCGCTTGTCAAACTCGACCCGACACAATTGCAGTCAAGCACGGACGCGCAGCTCGCCTCTTTGCAAGCCGCGCAGAGCGAATCGCAGGTAACGCAATCGCAGATTTCGGCGGCGCAAAACCAATTATCGCAGGCGCAGCAAGGCTTAAACGCTTCGCAGGCTTCGGTTGACACGGCTTTGCAGCAAGTGGCTTCGGCTCGCCAGCAAGTCGTTGCGTCGCAAACCGATGTTGACAAAGCGCAGGTAGATTTGACTACTGCAAATCGTGAATTACAAAGAACCACTGAACTGGTCGAAGCCGGTGTCGAATCGCGCTCGAATTTTGATGCCGCAAAAGACCGCGTGGCGACTGCCCAGGTTGCGCTCAGAAACGCGCAAGCACGTCTTAAATCACAAAGTTTAGCAATTAACGAAGCCCAAGCCCGCGTCAACGAAGCCAGAGCCAGAGCAAAACAGCAGGAAGTTGCGGTAAAAGATGCACGGCGCGGTATTTCAACGGCGGATTTGAGCGCGCAAGCAAGTGCCGACCGCGCCAGACAACAAGCCGCCGTCTTGCGCGGGTCAAAAAGCCAGCGCGATAAAACACTGCAAGTTGCGCCGATTAACGGCGTGATTGCCGATATTCCATCAAAAGTCGGGACTTTTGCCGTCGCCAATCTAACTTCGACACCGCTTTTGACAATCGCCGATATGTCCACGATAAATGTTGAGGTTAAAGTTGACGAAACCGAAATTGATAAAGTCGAAGTCGGACAATCGGTAAAAGTTAAAGTAGATGCTTTCGGCGACAAGGAATTAACCGGCGAAGTTACGCAGAAAACGCCGCTTGCCGTCGGCAAATCGCAAACCACGGGCGGACTTTCAACCAATATCAACGTGCAGGAAGCCAAAGAATTTCGCGTCGTTATCGAGTTAAAAGATATGAACGATGAAATTCGGGACAGTTTGCGCCCCGGAATGAGCGCAACCGCCGTAATTACAACTAAAACGGTGCAAAATGTGATCGCCGTTCCGCTTCAAGCGGTAATTGAGAAAAAACCGGATGCCTCGCCTTCGCCGACAGTGCCGGGCGACGCTTCGCCTCTATCATCTGAAAAACCAAAAACCATCAAAGGCGTTTATGTTTTGGACGGCAACAAGGCAAAATTTGTCGAAGTTGAAACCGGAATCACCGGCGAATCCGATATTCAAATCACGGCTGGTCTGTCCGAAGGTCAAGAAGTTATTACGGGTCCGAGCCGCATTTTAAATACCTTGAAAGAAGGCACAATAGTTAAAAAGCAAGTTAAGAAAGAAGGCGACGCGGCGAAAACGTAATTGGAGCGCGGACGGCTCGTCCGCGCTCCAAATCGAAAATTTATGGCGGAAAAAAAACAAAATTCAGATTCCAACGGCAAAAGCATTACAAATCCCGCGCCTGATGCTCTGATTTCAATGCGGAATATCTGGAAAACTTATGAAATGGGAACGCAACAGCTTCACGCGCTTCAAGGGGTTACGTTTGAAGTTCAAAAAGGCGAATATCTGGCGATAATCGGACCTTCCGGTTCGGGAAAATCAACCCTGATGAATCTCATTGGCTGTCTTGATTCGCCGACGAAAGGGCAGTATTGGATAAACGGACATCTCGTTTCGACGATGAGCGACGACGAACTCGCCGCTATCCGCAACAAAGAAATCGGTTTCGTGTTTCAAACTTTTAATCTTCTGGCGCGGGCAACCGCGCTTCACAATGTCGAATTGCCGTTAATTTATGCCGGAATGGGCGCAAGCGCACGACACGACCGCGCCGAAGCAACGCTGGCTTCGGTTGAACTCGGCGACCGCATTTATCATCGCCCGAACGAACTTTCCGGCGGTCAGCGTCAGCGCGTAGCGATTGCGCGGGCTTTGGTCAACGACCCTTCGATTCTGCTGGCGGACGAACCGACCGGCGCACTCGACACCAAAACGAGTTTTGAAATTATGGCTTTGTTTGAAAAACTTCACACCGACGGAAACACGATTATTCTTGTTACGCACGAACACGACATCGCCAAACGCGCTCATCGCATAATTACCATCCGCGACGGTGAAATCGAATCCGACGAGAAGACAAAATGATTAAAGTATTACCTAATGTTACGCAAAAACGGATTTGTCGCTGAAAGCGACATATTTAATAGCCTGTGGTCGCTTCGACCACAGGACAATTGACGCATTCGCCGCCGACGCTGAAAGCGTCGCCTTCGTGTTGCCCAATGCGACGCTTTCAGCGTCGGTTCGCGTAACCATCGCAGCCGGAGGTTCAGCCAAAGGCTCAACCTCCGGCTATTAAATGTGTCCGCGTTGCGGACGGAAAACATTTTTGCGTAACATCAGTTATTACTTTATGCCCACGATTCTTCTCAAAAGCGGCTTTCGTTTTATTATTAACACCGACGACCACGAACCCGATGCACGTTCACGTTATTTATCAAGGACGCTCGGTGTTGATTGAGTTTGAAATTGAGGTTAAAGTTAGAAGGAACAGAGGCGTTTCCGATAGAAATATTAATCGGATGCTGAGAATTGTTGAAGAAAATCAAGTTTATTTTCAACAAAGATGGAGAGAATAATATGAATCGGGATAAGGATTTCGTCATCGCCGAAAAATTTGGAAACACAGACTTAGCCGAACTTCCGAAAATCAAAAACCTGGTTTTGGAAAAGCGTAACCGCCGATTGAAATTTGATTTATCAAACGGCGTAACCTTGATTGTTCCCGCCGATTCGATTCAAGGTTTGCAGAAAGCCTCCGATTCCGATTTAACCGACGTCGAATTATGGGACGAAGGTTTAATGATTTATTGGAAACGGCTTGACGTCGCTTTTCAAACTTCGTCGCTCCTTCTCGGAGTTTTCGGCACGACGCAATGGATGAAGCGGATGCAAGCCGAAAACAATAAAATCGAACCGAATGTCATAAAAAAACAAAATAAGAAAGTTGCTTAACTTATTTCTAATTTTCGTTGATAAATGAATTTTACCGAAACATTAAAACTAGCTTTGGCGGCGATTTGGGCGCACAAACTCCGTTCATTTCTGACGCTTTTAGGAATGATTATCGGCGTTACGGCGTTTATGGTCGTGTTGTCGCTGCTGCAGGGGTTTAATGCTTACGTTGATGAAAAAATCGCGGGCATCGGCTCAAATTCATTTACTGTAATGAGATTCGGTTTTGACGATTTTAAGGATTCCGACACTCTCGCGGAAGCACAGCGACGGAATAAGGAATTAACTTTCGACGAGTTGGATTTTATTAGAGAACACGCGGATTTAATTGACAAAATCGGCGCAAAAGCCCGCGGAAACAGAGCGCAGGTCAAACGCGGCACGGAAATTTTAGAAGACGTCAATGTCGAAGGCGCAGAACCGGTAATCGCCGAGATTAATAAAATTGATATAGCCGAAGGACGTTATTTTGCGGAAGCGGAAAACAACGGCGCAGTGCGCGTCGCTTTTGTCGGAGCGGATATTGCAAATAAATTATTTCCGGGAACTTCCGCCATCGGCGGAGAAATATCAATTAACGGACTTCCTTACCGAATTATCGGCGTAGCGGTTGCCAAAGGCACGGTTTTCGGACAGCCGCAAGACACTTTTATTCAATTGCCGATTAAAACCTACGCTTCAAATTTCGGTAACTTAACCGGCGGGCGCGGTCTTTATTTTGAAGCTACTTCCGTTTCCGGCAAATTATTTGACGATGCGGTTGAACAAGCCCGCACTCTGTTGCGAATAAAACGCAAACTTGTTTTCGGCGAAAAAGATAATTTCGGAATCAGAACGCCCGATGCCATCGCTAATTTGCGCGACAGCATTTTAGGTCCGGTTTTTATCGTCATTATTGCCGTTCCGGGCATTGCTCTGATAGTCGGCGCAATCGTCATTATGAACATTATGCTCGTTGCCGTTACCGAAAGAACGAAGGAAATCGGCATCAGAAAAAGTTTGGGCGCAAGACAGACGGATATTTTGAAGCAGTTTTTATATGAATCGGCGACGCTTTCGGCAATCGGCGGCATCATCGGTTTGATACTCGCCGAACTGATTGGATTTATTGTCAGCGCATATCTCATACAAACCAAAATTCCCTGGTGGTCAGCCGTTTTAGCGATTGGAGTTTCGGCAATCGTCGGCATCTTAGCCGGACTTTTTCCGGCGTGGAAAGCGGCGCGGCTTGACCCGATTGAAGCGTTGCGGGCGGATTAAGTTATAATAAGTTGGAGGTAAAAAGTTATGTCAGTATTAGAAACGCTGGTCGAAACCCTTAAGGAAATGCCCTACGAGCAACAAAAAGAACTTCTTCATTATGCCGAGTTTCTTAATAGCAAGAAAAAAGCTAACGGCAATCCGCCGCGCAAAAGTTTATACGGTTTGTGGGCAAACAGAGGCATAGATATTACGGAAGAAGATATAGACGAAATTCGTCGTGAGATGTGGGGAAATTTTCCGCGTGAGGATATATGAATCAAGCGTTAGCCGCTGATACACATTCGGCAATTTGGTATCTGTTAAAATCGCCCAAACTGTCAAAAGTTGCGTTTCAAGCAATCAATGAAACCGAGAAAAACAATCAGCCGATTTATGTTTCGGCAATCTCCATCGTCGAGATAATTTATCTAATTGAAAAAAGGCGTTTAGAAGAACAAGATTTGCAAGATTTGCTCAAAGAAGTAAAAAATCCGTTGAGTAATTTCGAGTTAGTTTCAATTGATTTAATCGTTACCCAATCGCTTCGGCAAATTAAACGCGACGAAGTTCCCGATATGCCTGACCGAATTATTGCGGCGACGGCTTTATATTTGAATGTTCCACTCGTAACCCGCGACGGTAAAATTCGCGCAACTAATTTAGCAACTATTTGGTAATTGAAGAAAAGTTTTTTCGTTTATGAGATTTATCGGCAGCAGCTTTTACGAAAATTTCAAAATGGCAATCGCAACTTTGCGAACCAATAAACTGCGCTCATTTTTAACAGTTATCGGTGTTATTATCGGCGTGATAACTGTCATGCTTATTTCATCAATTATTAGCGGAATCAGCGTCGCGGTTGAAAAGCAAGTCGAATCGTTCGGCACAAATTCTATTTTTCTTTATAAATTCGACATCGGTTTCAGCCACGGCAGACGCACCCGCGAAGAAAGAATGCGGAAACCTTTGACGACGGAAGATGCCGAAGCTATCAAAAAATTGTCGGCGATTGAAACCGCCGTTCCTTTTTTAGACGTTTCCAGCGACCGTTGGGGTTCAAAAATTCTTATCACCGGAAAAAACGGCAAAACCTCGTCTTCCGTTCGACTGCAGGGAACGCTTCCCGAAATTGAAAAAACAACATCCGAAGTTTTACTAAACGGGCGTTGGTTCACGCAGAGCGAAAGCGACGTCAAAGCAGACGTTTGCCTTATCGGGCAAGCAGTCGTTGACAGTTATTTTCCGTTTGAAAATCCGGTTGGACAAACTTTGGAAATCGGCGGGCGCGAGTTTCGCGTAGTTGGAGTGTTAGAGAAAAAAGAACAACTTTTCGGCGGCGGCGGCGGCGATAATGACCAGAGCAATGTTATTTATATGCCGATGGGCGCGGCTCTGCGTCTAAAACCTTTTGCTGACAACCTTTTTATTTTGGCGGTGGCAAAAGACGGCAAATTGCAGGAAGCAAAAGACCAGGTGCAAGACCTTCTGAGAGTGCGCCGCCAGGTTCCGTTTGGCGAAAAAAACAATTTTTCGATGGAAACCGCCGCCAGCCTTATCGAGCAATTTCAATCAATTACGGCTGGCGTTTTTATCGCTATGGTCGTTATTTCTTCAATCGGTTTGATGATTGGCGGCATCGGCGTGATGAATATTATGCTCGTGTCCGTGACGGAAAGAACGCGCGAAATCGGTATTCGCAAAGCCGTCGGCGCGAAACAAAGCGATATTCTTTTGCAATTTTTGATTGAAGCCGCAACTCTGACAGGTTTTGGCGGATTAATCGGTTTGGCAATCGGCTGGGCATTAACATTTTTGATTGCGCTCGTCTTCCCGTCTTACGTCCCGTGGTGGGCGCCGCCGCTCGGTTTCTTCGCCAGCGTCGGTATCGGAATAGTTTTCGGACTTTTCCCGGCGTGGAAAGCGGCGCGTTTAGACCCGATTGAATCTTTGCGATATGAATAAGATTTAAGATTCAAGATTTAAGATTCAAAATTAAAGAGTCTTAAAATGTAATTTCTTAAAATTCTAATTTGCACAGGCTTCAGTTAAGTAACTTTATTGTTTTCTCTAAACATTTCTACTTGGATTAATCTGCGTAGGAATCTCTGCGTCGGCGATAATTTGTGTCGTGCGACCGGGCAAATTTGCTCTTTGCTGTGCGGCGTTAGTTAGTTTCTGCGTGCCGTCATACCATTTTTGCGTAATTTGCGCGGCAACATCTCTGCCGCCCAAACCAAACGCCAGACCGACTGCCAGCGCGACCGAACCGATTAAACCGATAAGCAATGTGTTGATTAAAGTGGCGGCGATGCCGAGTTGGTCAATCGCGGCGATAATGCTGAAACCGATAATAATATACTGTGTCAAACTTGCCAGCAGATTCGGGCTTCCCACTCCTAATTCCGACACGCTCGAACGCACCAAACCGGAAAGAAACCGCGCAATCAGACTGCCGATGACGATAATCGCCATTGCCACAATCACATTCGGGATAAACAGAATGATGCGGTTAATGATTTCGGTCAGTTGCGGAATGCCTAAAACATTAGCGGCGGCTTGTACAAAGATGAGGAAAATAAAGTATTTAATGAGCGTGGCAATCACGCCGGAAATAGTCATTCTTGTTCCCGACCGCCGGATAAAATCACCGAGTCCGGCACGTTCGACCGCCGCTTCCATTCCGAGGGCTTTTAACCCTTTTTCAATCAAACGCGCCAAAATGCCGGAAATAAACCAGCCGATAATTAAGATAAGTGCCGCACCGATTAAAGCGGGCAAAAAACTGACGAAGCGCACCAGCGCATCGGTTAATGAATAATATATAGCTTCGCTCGTGTCGCGGATGCCTGTAACCGGTTGATTTTGTAACATAATTTACTCCTTATAGTGATTATTTAATACTTGTTTATTACTCTTAAGCTGATTTGACAAATTCGATTTGTAAATAGAAAAGGGTGCTTGTTGAAGGATAAAAGCGGAAATACCTTCCGCCAATACCGAAAATCTTTCGGCAAAACCTTCAAGCAACCAAAGCCGCTAATTTCTGTTGCGGTCAATATTGTCGGTGCGACCTGTCCGGTCAATATCAACTTCAGTTCGTTTGACGGTGTCGCTAACGGTCTGTTCGCGTTCGATTACTTCCTTGCCGATGACGACTTCTTCAACCACGCGGGCTTCTTTGGAAACGACCGGAACTTCCGCCATTTCGGTTACTTCAATCGTGCCTTCCTTAAAAGCGGCGGGCGCGTTTTCGACCGCGCGGTCAACCGGACGACGTTCAACCGTCACGTGTTCTTCACGAAGATTGACCGATTCTTCAACCGGAACATCTTCGACCGTTGTGCGAACTTGCGCCGAACCGCTTTCAACCGTCCGTTTGCCGACGTTCAGTTGTTCTTCGATAATCGGCAGAACGATTTCACCGTCATTTGCCGCGCGTGTCATTCCTTTGACATATTTCCCGCTTGTTTCGCCCTCGGATTCGTCATAATTTTGCGTGTCTGTCGTTGCCGTCGAACTGACTGCGCTACTGCGCGTTCGTTCGTATTCTTCCTGATGAAGAACGCCGCGCACCACTACCCGATTATCTTTCAGCGCAATGTCCCGCGCCGGAACGCGCGTATTTCCGTCAACGATAATCGAATCAACCATCTCCGTATCGGTATTGACAAACATTTCAGTAACTTTGCCGACGTCATTTCCGGCTTGATCGGTAACAGTCCAGCCGATACAGTTTTGTCTGTCGTGAACCACATCGTAATCGTCTTGTTGCGTATAAGGTACAATTGCCATTTTCTTTTCTCCTTGTTATATTTATCCGCCGCTTGCGCCGCCTGTGAAAAGCGGAAAGCAAACGGCAGAGATTAAAGTTTTTCATTTGAGCGATTACCTTATCAACGCTCTCGTTTGTTCAAATAACTAATGAGAGCGATTACGGCGCAGGTTTTAACCGCCGACGCAATCGCCCCGGATAATTTATTTGTTGCGGTTATCTCTGTCGCGGTCTTGAAAATTAACATTTGCGTCGGTCTGTTCGACTTCGACGTCAGTTCGGCGCAGCGTGTCGGTAACCGTTTCATCGCGTTCAGTCATATTTTTACCGACGACGACTTCTTCAACCACGCGGGCTTGTTTGCCGACGACTGCTTGTTCGGCGCGTTCGGTAACGGTGAAATCCTCGGTTTTGAGCGTATCCATATCGGCTTGGCTGACTTCGCGGTCAACCGGACGACGGTCAACCGTCACGTGTTCCTCGTGCAAAGTAACTGTTTCTTCAACCGGCTTTTCCGACACTCGTTGATGAATGCGAACGCCACCGCTTTGAACCACCCGCTTGCCGACATTCAATTGCTCTTCGATAACAGGCAGCGCGACTTCTTTTTGATTGGCAAAATTTTGCCGTTCGGTTGCCGCTTGTTCCTTGTTATAAACCGGAGCATTGTCATCGAATTTTTCGTAACCGGAAGCGCGGTATTGTGTTGCCCGGCGGTCAATGTCAACCGCGCCGTTATTGTTCAGAATACCGGCGGCGCGTTCCACCTGCGCGTCATTTGTATTAACGGTAACGGCGGTGCTTCCGCGTCTGACCGATTCCGAATACACGCCGCGCTCGTCGTCATTGATGTCCGAGCCGAAGATTGAATCAAAAAAGTTTGAAACTTTGTTGCCCATTGATTCGCCGGTTTCCAAACCCCGCGTACCGGCTCCGCCGTATTTCATATAACCTTTTCCTTCAGATGCGCTTTCGGCGATGGAAATATCGCTTTGTTTAATACCTGCTTCCGTTAATTCACGAATGGCTTGACGGGCTGCTTCGCGGTCGTCAAAAATCCCTATAAGTGTTGTGTTCATAATTTTACCCTTCCTTTTTTTTGTTTGTTGATATTGAAAACGCCGTAGCGTTTCCGCTTTTTACTAGTCGGCGACAGGCGGCGTTTCGGCTTGCCTTTCGTCCGGCGTGATTTGTTCAAGCGTTGCGTCTTCGCTTCGCAGAACGATTTCTTCCTGGTGGCGGGATGTGTCCCGGCGTTTGGAAATTCGTATTTCCTCGCGCAGTACTAATCTTTTCTCGACCACCAAAACTTCTTCCAAAAGCGGCACAATCATCACATCGCCTTCGTAACGAGTCGGCGGCGGCTCATCAACAAAGCGATTGATATTAACGCGCTCAATTTCAATCTGTTCTTGATAAACAGGTTCGTTCACAGTTTCGGTGCGCTCGTTAACCGTTTTATGAACGCGCACGCCGCCGGTTAAAACCTTTTCCCGCGTAATCTGTAATTCTTCGGCGAGCAGCGGCACAATGATTTGTCCGCTCTCGGCAAATTCGGATGTGCCGTATATCTCCGCCGGATTTTGTTTGAGCAATCCGGCAAAACTGTCGGGAAACAAATAAATAGTTTTTTCTTTTTCGACAAATGTGCTTGCGTCAACAAAAACACTCGAACCGTCCTCAAAACGGACAAGAACCAGATGCGAATTGCTGCCCTGCGGCGGAATCACGGTTAAGTCGAGCGTGCCGCGCACGCCGTTCCGGTCAATTACCTGAAATGCCGACGGTGTTGGTTCATTCATCTTTATTCCCTGCGTCAGGCGACTTGGCACCTTCAGCACATTTTTTACTAATCAAAAATTTTCCTATGGCTTGATGGTATTTGAATGAAGGCAGGCGAACAACGGTATTATTACTTATGAAACATTAGTAATTACACGGTAAAATTGTGGTTTTTGTTAGTGCTTTGAAATAACATAAGTTCGGGATAAGAAAATCATATTTAAGTCGGTGAAACCGACGAGCATATTTGTAGCCCACCGCGCAAGCTGTGGGAATGAATCAAGCCATCAAATCAAGCTATCGAAGATAGCGACATAAATTTATGTCGCCGTTTTCAACGGCTTGGCGTTTATCTCTCAATGTTTTCCCACATCTGGCGATGCGGGCTACAAATATATTGCCGTCTTCGACGGCTTATCCCGAACTGGCGTTAAAATAATGTTTTCACCGCAGAGGCGCAGAGAAACTAAGAAAACTCTGCGCGTCGGCGGTGAAAATTTCCTTCATCACTACTTTTAATTCACTGCTAAATTTTGTCTATTCGGCGGAATCGCGTTCGATAATATAGCGGGCAATCTCGACGCGGTTTGAGAATTGTTTCTTGCTTAAAATATTTGAGATGTGCATTTCGACGGTGCGGACGCTGACGCTTAAATTAGCGGCGATTTCCTTGTTGCTCAAACTTTGCGCGACTGATTTGGCAACACGCTCTTCGGCTTTGGTCAGTTTGGAAACGGAAGCAAATTGAGAATTAGAACTTTTTTTCGGCGACGGCGGAGTTGCGCGGGCGACTCGTCTGTGAGTAAGCGAGATTCGTTTAAGGATATTTTCAATCACGGCGACAAGTTCTTCCGGCTCAAAAGGCTTGACCAGATATGCGTCAACGCCAGCCTTAAAACCATTGATGCGGTCTTGTCGCGTATCTTTCGCACTCAGAAAAACAATCGGAATCAAATCGGTGCGCGGGTTGGCGCGAACCTGTGCGGCGAGCGAAAAACCGTCCGCGCCGGGCATCATAATATCGCTGACGATTAAATCGGGAATCGTTTCGGCAATACGAATCAGCGCGTCGCCGCCGTCGCGGGCGGACATCACTTCATAATCCGCTTTTTTCAGACATAAAGATATTGCCTGCAAAAGACGAGCATTGTCTTCGACGACTAAAAGGCGTTTTTTCATCGCGTCGCTCCTTCGTCAAATCCATAATTGTCAATCGTGTCCAACTCGTCCGTGGCTGGATTCCAAACCGCCAGAAAAATCGTGAAACAACTGCCGCGTCCGACTTCCGATTTGACTTCGATGCGCCCGCCGAGTTCCGTAATCAAGCGGTTTGCCAGATATAATCCAAGCCCGACACCGTAATCTTCGATTGCATCGCCCGAAGAAGCAGCGGGCGAAACTGAATTATCGGTACGGTAAAATTTATCAAAAAGGCGCGGAATATCTTCGGCGCGAATGCCGCGTCCGGTGTCGGTGATGCTGATGGCAACTTCTTCAACCGCGCTTGCGGAATTTTCGACAGGTATTTTTCGCTTATCACTTTTTCCGTTTGGTTTTGATTGATTATTTTCCGCCGCGCCGATGATATGTTTCGCCGCAATGTTAATCGAACCGCCGACGGGCGTGTATTTGATTGCATTTTCGATAATCGAACCCAATGCGCGGCGAATTACTTTTTCATCTCCGCGAACGGGCGGAAGCTGCGGATTATATTCGACCGAAAACTTTTGGCGGCGGGCGTTGGCGGCGTGGCGTTCGATTTTTTCGCGCGAAAGCAAAAGCCGGTTTATATCAACCGGCTCAGAGCGCAAATCAATCGAGCCTTCTTCGACGCGGGCAACATCGAGCAAATTGAGAATCATATCAATCTGGCGGTCGCATTCCGAAACAATGACTTCCAAATGTTCTTTCCGTTCTTTTTCCGTTTCGCCACCGTCTTGCAGCAGCGAGGCAAGTATTTTGATAGTCGTCAGCGGCGTGCGAAATTCGTGCGAAACAAGCTGCAAAAATTCGTCTTTGGCAAAATTGGCGCGTTCGGCTTCCTGTTTCGCGGTTTCGGCTTCTTTTCGCGCTTTTTGCTGGTCAAAATAAAGCCGGGCAATTTCTTCCTGAGCGGCGGAGTATTCCTGTTCGACATTCTTGCGTCGGGTAGTTTCGCGCGAAACAGTCAGCAATTGAGAGATTTTGCCATTTTCGTCCAAAACAGTCTGCGCCATTGTTTCGAGCCAAATATATTCACCCGATTTTCGGCGCATCCGGTAATCAGTCGTTAAATCCGTTTCGCCTTTTAGCAAACGATTATGCGTATCTTCCCGAACGCAGACGATTTCCTCGGCGTGAATATAATCGTAAATGGAATTTCCCAAAAGTTCATCGGGCGCAAAACCGAGAACCGCCTGCGACGACGGCGAAACAAATGTATACTTGCCGTCAAGGTCGAGCAGACAAATAATGTCGCGCGTATTTTCAGCCAACAGCCGGTAACGCGATTCGGATTTGCGAATCTGCTCGTCAGCCAGCGCACGTTTCGTGACATCGGCGACAAAGCCTTCGAGCGCGACAATTTTTCCAACTGAATCGCTGATAAAACGAAAACGGTCGCGGACATATTTTATCGAACCGCCGCGGGTAATGATGCGATAGGAAAGTTGAAATGGGGAAGCGGTGAATGCGGCGGAATTATTCAGCAGCGCGCGCGCTTCCGTGCGAATACTCTCACGGTCTTCCCTGTGAATAATATCGTTCCACGTTGCTGTTTGTGTTTGTGTTAATTCTTCCGCCGTGTAACCTGTTAATTCAAAACAACCGTCGCTCAAAAATTCGCTCGTAAATTGCTCGTCCACACGGCAGCGATAGACAACGCCGGGCAAATTGCCGATGAGTGTCCGCAAAAAACGCTCGCGCTCGTTTAGCTGTCGTTCAACCTGATACCATTTAACTTGTTTTACTACTTGTTCTTCGCCAATCATTTTACCGCCCTAATGATATTCCGTAAATCTATGCCGTTTTCGCCAGATTTTCCATATCGGGTTTCCAACGCAGCACTGGTTTTCTCGCGGCGGTTGCTTCGTCGAGTCTGCCGATGCGCGTTGAATGCGGCGCACCGATAACGAGTTCAGGATTTTCGATGGCTTCCCGGGCGATTGATTTCATCGCGTCAATAAATGCGTCGAGGTCTTGTCTGCCGACGGATTCCGTCGGCTCAATCAGCATCGCGCCTTCGACGATAAGCGGAAAATAAATCGTCATCGGGTGAAAGCCGTAATCAATCAGGCGTTTGGCAATATCGAGCGTGTGAACGCCTTTGCGCGATTGTTTTTTATGCGAAAAGATGACTTCGTGCATCGAATCGGAATCAAACGGTTTATCGAATTCTTCTTTAAGATTTTCGCCGATATACCGCGCGTTCAAAACCGCCGCTTCGGTCGCTTCGCGCAAGCCTTCCGCGCCGTGCGTCTGGATATAAGCGAGAGCGCGAATCATCATTCCGAAGTTGCCGAAAAACGCTTTAACGCGCCCGATTGATTCGGGACGATTAAAGTCTAATTTGTATTTTTCGCCGTTTTTGATAATTCCCGGCGTTGGCAAAAACGGTTTGAGTTCCGCTGTGCAGCAACACGGTCCGCAACCCGGTCCGCCGCCGCCGTGCGGAGTAGAAAATGTTTTGTGCAGATTCAAATGAATCACATCAACGCCAAAATCGCCCGGACGCGCCACGCCGACAAGCGCGTTCATATTTGCACCGTCCATATAAACTAAGCCGCCCGCTTCGTGAATAATATCGCAAATTTCTTTGATGTTTGTTTCAAAAATGCCGACTGTGTTCGGATTTGTGAGCATTAATCCGGCAATTCCGCCCTCATCGCACAGCATTTTGAGATGCTCCATATCGGTCAAACCTTCATTGGTCGAGCGAATCGTTTTGACGGTAAAACCCGCGAGATGCGCCGATGCTGGATTCGTTCCGTGCGCCGAATCGGGAATCAGCATCACGCGCCGCTCTTTCGATTTTTCGCCGTCGCGTTTGTCAAGAAATGCGCGAATCAACATTACGCCCGTCATTTCTCCGTGTGCGCCGGCGGCAGGCTGCAGAGAAACGCCCGGCAAGCCGGTAATTTCCGCTAAATCTTCCTGTAATTTATAAATCAATTCGAGTGCGCCCTGCGCTTCCGATTCAGGCGCAAGCGGATGAAGATTCGCAAATCCACCGATTCGCGCAACTTTTTCGTTCAAGCGCGAATTATATTTCATCGTGCAAGAGCCGAGCGGATACATTCCCAAATCAATCGAATAATTCCACGTTGACATCCGCGTAAAGTGGCGAATTACGTCAACTTCGGAAACTTCCGGCACGCCGTCCAAATCGTCCGCGCGACGCAGTTCTTCAGGAATAATTTCGTCAATATTCGTTTCTTCAACGTCGAGTTTCGGCAGACGATAGCCGATGCGTCCGGTCTGCGAACGGTCAAAAATCAACTCTTCATTTTGCGTCGGATGTTGGGTAACTTTTGTGATGCTCATGAAATTATTTCAAAATCTTCTCTATCGTTAATTCGATAAATATAAAAAATCGCTGTCAAGTGTAAAAATCTTATTTGTTCTCAAACTCTCTGCCGCGACAACCAAAGAAGCGTCGGCAAAATCCATCGGCGTATCTTGATATTTCTCCATCAGGATTTTCATCCGAAATAAATCATTTTCTGTCAATCGGTAAATGCCGAGAGAATCAATTCCAATCAAGTTCCAAAGTTTCGACTGACCGTGCCAACCTTTCGATTCGCCAAGAAAATACATTGCTTCGGTTAGACAAGGCATGGTTGTAACAAAATTTCCGCCGATTGATTTGTAAATTTTGGCGCATTGCAGATGAGCATTGCCTTCATTTTCATCGCCGATGGCAATCAAAGGACTTGCATCAATCAGTATTTTGTTCATTTAAATGCAAAACCTGCTTGCGAAATTTTTCTTTCCATATCTCACCGAGCTTTTCTTCCGTCCGTTTATGAAATTCTCGGAGTTCCTTTCGTTCTTCATCGGTAATTTTTGGCAAGTGTAAAACCTTTGATTCTTCCTCGACAACAATCTCAATCCATACTTCGGGCGCAACACCGTCTTTTTCGGCGGTTTGTTTAAGTTTGGTGAAAACTTTGTCGGGCAGTTCGATTGTTTGGCTCATATTGTTTGTATAATTTATTATAATATCAATGCGATTTTTGGCGCACAATCAATATTTCAAGTTTTTGCAGACGGCTCGTCAATACTCAAAATCAACTCTTCATTTTGCGTCGGATGTTGGGTAACTTTTGTGATGCTCATAAATTTATATCGGTTGTTGGAAAACAATAAAATTACCATTGAAATGATGCTTAATGTGAAAAATCCCGAAAGAATTTAAGTCATCAAAAACCACATTCATTTTATCAAGATTCAAAATTTTTAAAGAAATGGTAAATTGAAGAACTCATAAATTGAACAATGTCGCCGCTTGTTTGCCGTTCGATTTTGTTGTCAGCGATTTTGCGCCCCAAATCGCTGGCAAATTTTCCGTGCAAATATAATTTTTATAAAACTTTTCAATGTGGTCGGCTTCTCTTATTTCAGCTAAACGCTTTTCGATACTATCTAAGTTAGTTTTATCAATTTCAATACTAATAGAATTTCTGTTTAATTGTTTGGCGATAACTGCTGTCGTTCCTGTTCCCGCAAACGGGTCAAGAACGAAATCGCCCGTTTTGCTTGAAGTCAAAACAATTCGCAAAAGCAAAGCAAGCGGCGATTGTTGTTTGTGAAAACGCTCGCCCGTGTCTTTTTTAATTGCTTCATCGCCTGCGAAATAACCGCTCGTCAATTCTCGAATATCATCCCAAACGTCTGTCACAAACATTCCGTTTTCGCGCATCTTTTTGTGATGTTTAAGAATCGGCGGTTCAATTCGTAACCGATTAAAAACTCTTGGACGCAAACCTTTTGTCGCGTAAGCGATAATTTGAAACGCCTTGCCGTAACGCATTTGAGAAGGAACGGCGGAAGTCATCTTTTTCCAGATTATCAAATTTTGAAACGTCCAACCCGTTTCGCGCAAAACGCTTAAAACGGCTTCGGCATTTTTCTCACGCTGCATAAAATAAATCGCGCCGCCGTCATTCGTTAATCGAAAAACCTGTCGGCAAACTTCCTGCAAATTTTCCCAGTATTCGTGTCGGGGCAAATCATCTTGACAAGAAGAATAGTCCTTACTTTGATTAAACGGCGGGTCAAGAAATGTTAAATCAACATTGGTCGTTAACGAAGATAAAACCTGCAAACAATCGTCGTTTATAACTTGATGATTTATTTCTTTTTTGCCGTTTAATAAACTCATTTCAATAAAACTTTTTTATAGGACTTTCTCATTTTTTGCAGAAGCCCGCACAAAGTAAGAGCGAAAATCACACTCGACCATCGGGCGTGTTTCCGCATTTTGAGAAGTCCGTATCTTATTAAAAACTAAATAAAAGCCTCTCGCAAGATGCGTCCGGTATTTTTCGGCGGAATCGGAACATCAAGAATATCGAGCAGTGTCGGCGCAATGTCCAGGTTGTTTGATTCGGCAATATTATATCCTTCTTTAATACCTTTGCCGTGCAGAATCAACATTCCCTGCGGGTCGTGACAGCCTGATTTGCTCAAGCCGGTTTGATAAACCAAATCTTCATAGCGAAAAGTCTTGTTTTCCGGTTCAAAAGGAAATACGCACTGTGAATCTTCGGTTATTTCGTCATAATGGTTGAGTAGTCTGTAAATTAAGTTCTGTTAGTTTTTGAATTGTCATTATTAACCTGTTCATAATGACGTTTCAACTTTTTCCGAGATTTCTCGATTGAAAACTGCCAATCTATTTTGACGGCTTTTTCAGTTCGTTCTTTGACAATCGCTAAGACTTGACGCTCCAACTCTTCTTTACTCGGAATTCTTCTCGCCAAACAAAGTCGGGAAATGGCGGAAAACTCAATCTCGATCATATTCAGCCAACTCGCCTTGGGCGGCGTGTAGTAAAACTCGAATTTTTGTGCTAACGCAAAGGCTTCATCAGCCGGAAATACTTCATAGAAAGCACTCGCGTTGTGCGTGTTTAGGTTATCCAGCACGACCCGAATTTTCTCGGCTTCTGGAAACTCCTCCGCCACTCGTTTGAAATGAAGCGCGAATTCGCGTTTTCTTCGCTGGTCAAAGACATCAAAGATCCGCTTGCCTGTCAACGGCTCAATCGAAGCCAGTAGATTACACGACCCCAACTTTTCGTAGGCGTAATGTTCACGCGCCGCTTGTCCGGCTTTCATCTGCAAGCCTGCGACCAGCTCGCCAATCAGAAAACAGGGTCGCTCGTCGTAACACAGCACGGGAAAGCGCACGTCATATGGCAAGCCATACAACCATAAAATGCGCTCCATTCTGGCGATAAAGACCGAATCCATCACGCCGATGCACCACGTCTTTTTCAGATGCGGCTGTAATTGATTTTTTTTAGAATCACGCCGATCTGAGAATGTGAAATCCGTTGACACAAATCAAGTTCAACGGCTTTGTCAGCCAACAGGCGGAGACTCCATTTGGCGCGTCCGGCAGGAGCCGCCGAACAAGCCAAAGCCGTTAGTTTGGCACGCGCCGCGCCGTCGAACAGCGGCGGACGACCCGCCCGCTGACGGTCATCGAGAAACTCCAAGCCGATTTCCAGATACGCTGTGCGCCAGCGCGAAACGGTTTGCGGGACGATCTGAAAAGTTTGCGCCACAGTTTGAAAAGACGCGCCTTGATGCAACTGCAAAAGTGCGCTGGCACGACGGAAAACCCGCGCCGGAAGTTGACCTTTACTCAAAAGCGTTGTCAAATATCGTTCGTCCGTTTCGGTTAGTTTAATGTGTTGTTTCTTCATAAGAAAAAGAAACGACTAAAACCGAACAAATTTTAATTTACAGACTA
>JBPCPU010000262.1:0-13693 GCA_050998795.1 Pyrinomonadaceae bacterium | reverse complement strand
GGAAATGGTGGCAAACCCCGTGCTCGAGGAAGTGCAGCAGGGTGAAGAGGTTCAGGAGATCGGCGATAATATACTCGACCAAAATTCTGACGGCCAGGACCATGGGCTGGAAAATGAAGCGGGTGCTGCGAGCGATGTATCCTCCGAAACCGCGCCCGATTTCGAGGCGATAATCCCGGAGGGCACCAGCCTGAATGGCAATGAAGAAAAGCCCGCGAGCGAGTATGAAAGCGATGACGAGTCAGCAGGGGACTCCTCCGACTCGTTCGACGAGATCGATTACGGCAGGGAATTTCAGGATTATCTCGACCCCGGATATAAAACTCAGGAATTGGAATTTAAGGACGACGCGCCGAGTTTTGACCAATTTTTATCGCGCTCCGAGTCGTTAGCCGAACATCTCGAATGGCAGCTCAATTTGCAGCAGATGAGCGACAAAATCGAAGAAGCGGCGGTTTGCGTTATCGGAAATCTGAACGAAGACGGACGTTTGACAACTTCCAATGAAGAAATTGCCGAAATGTGCGGTTGTTCGGTCGAAACGGTGGAAAAAGCGCGGCAAATCGTGATGCGGCTCGAGCCTGTCGGCTGCGGTGCGCGGGATGTTAAGGAATGTCTGCTCGTTCAACTCGAATCAAACGGCGAAGGCGAATCTCTGGCGGCGGAACTTGTGCGAAACCATCTGGAAGATATGCAGCCGCATCGTTTGCAGCATTTGGCGAAAGATACGGGTCTTGACATTCACGCGCTTGATGAGGAAATCAATAAAGTTCGTATTTTAGACCCGTATCCGGGCAGGCGTTATTCGTCGGATGAACCGATTTATGTTGCGCCCGAAGTTTATATCGAAAAGATTGAAGACGATTATATCGTTTATTTTACGGACGACGGAAGTCCGCGCCTGCGTATCAGCCCGACGTATCAAAAATTAGTCGGACAAGAAGATACAACAAAGGAAACAAAAGATTTTATCAAGGAAAAAGTGCGCTCGGCGGTTGACCTTTTGCGGAATATCGAACACCGGCGGCAGACGATTTATCGTGTCGTTGAATGTATTGTTGACCGGCAGCGCGAATTTTTAGATAAAGGCGTGCAGTATATCAAACCGATGATGTTAAAAGATGTGGCGGAAGACATCGGAATGCACCTTTCGACTATTTCCCGCGTCGTCAACCGCAAATACGCGCACACGCCGCAGGGCGTTATCGAACTGCGCCGCTTTTTCTCCGAAGGAATGCTGAACGAAGACGGCGAAGAAGTTTCGACGCGAATTTTGAAACTGAGAATTAAAAAAATGGTTGAAGAAGAAGATTCGCACAAACCGATGACCGACGACCAGATTGCGAAAATTCTGCTCAAAGAAGGCAATAAACTTTCACGCCGGACAGTCGCCAAATACCGCGACCAAATGCAGATTCCGGGTTCGCGCGAACGCAAAACGGTAGTTTGAGTTTGTTGAGTTTGTTGAGTTGATAGAGTGAAAACCAATCTCAATAAATTCAATAAACTCAACGAACTCAATAAACTAGAAAAGAGGTAATTTTATGAAATTTGAATATACAGGCAGACATATTGACGTAACTCCGGCATTACGCTCTCACGTGGAAGAACATTTTGACAGGCTTGAGCATTTATTTGACGGCGATAATTCCAAAGCACATATTATTATCGAAGTTGAGCGGGGAAAACATCGCTCCGAAGTTATTGTTAAATGGCGCAGCGAAGTTTTAACCGCGACGACGAGCGTTGAGGATATGTATAAATCGCTGTCGCAAACGATTGATAAAATCGAAAAGCAAGCCTTAAAATTAAAAACCAAAATTACGGACAAGCATCACAAGGCAAAAAAGGTCGGCACGATTCCGCCGAAAACAGAAGTAAAACCTGCGCCGGGTTCGCCGCAAATTCTTGACACGAGAGATTATCCGGTCAAACCGATGACCGAAGAAGAAGCGGTTTTACGACTCGATGAAGAAGAAAATCAGTTTTTGGTTTTTAGAAATGCTGCCGATGAGCGCGTTTCGGTTATTTATAAACGGAAAGACGGAAACTACGGTTTGATTCAACCTTAATTGATTTTTGAATTTTTCACTTTTGCCCGTCAAAATGCCGTTCACTAAAAAAAACTCGAATCGCCCAAAGAATTACTTGATATTGCCGACGACAGAAAATTGCCGATTCTCCGCACCGCGCAGGTTAGTTCAAATGCCATCAGTTTTATTTCAAAATTTTTGTCGGAAGTTCTCGCGCCGCAAATTACTTTGCACGGATTCGCGGTCTCGGCATTGTTAACGTCCGCGACCTATTCGGCGTTTCCGCCGTTGCTAAATCTAAAAAGATTGAATTGTGTATCGAATTTAAAAAATGGAAAGATGCGGTTAATTTTGAACGGCTCGGACTCGACGCGCAGGAAGAGAAAATTCCCGGCGTGAAAATAGCTAAATTCATTGATGGTTGGCGTTCAATAGAATTTTATGACCCAAAATCAAATAAAATCTTTACCAAATTTTGTAATCATCACGGGTTTGAGCGGTTCGGGGATGAGTTCGGCGACGAATGCGTTTGAAGATTTAGGATATTTTTGCGTTGACAACCTGCCTTTAACGATGCTCCGGACATTTTCGCGGCTGCTTCTGCCAAACTCCGAAGAAGTTGTCGCCATTGAAAAAGCCGCTTTGATAATTAACATTCGGGAACGCCATTTTCTTTCCGAATTTCCAACCGAATTAAAGAAACTGCAAAAAAAACTTTCATCGTTCGTTTTGTTTTTTGAAGCATCGGACGGAGTTTTGCAACGCCGTTTTTCAGAAACGCGCCGTCCGCATCCGGCAGATGCGGGCGAAGGATTGTTGTCAGCGATTCGCGCCGAAAAAGAAGCAATGCAGGAAATCCGCGAAAGTGCCGATTTGATTATTGACACTTCAGATCATACGGTTCATACGTTGCGGCGACTTCTCGTGCAAAAGTTCGGTCATATAGAAGAAGGTGCGCCGCTCCACGTTCAGGTTGTTAGTTTCGGGCATAAATACGGCGTTCCGCATCAGGCTGATTTGCTCTTTGACGTGCGCCACTTGCCGAATCCGTATTTTGAGGAAGGTCTACGGGAATTACCCGGAACTGACAGAAAAGTTACCGGATTTTTGGAAAAACAAACCGAAGTTAAGGAAACAATCAGGCGTTTCGTTGATTTATTGGAATATCTTTTGCCGCTTTATAAACGGGAAGGAAAATCGTATTTAAGCATTGGAGTCGGCTGCACGGGCGGGCGGCACCGCTCGGTAATGGTGGCGAACAGATTAGGAAAAGCGTTGAAGAACGATAATTTTGTTGTTTCGGTCGTGCATCGGGACGTGCAAAAATAAGTGATAGGTGATAACTGATAAGTGAAAGGTGAAATATGAAAAAAATTGGCGGAGTAATAGTTTCACACGGACAAGTCGCCACTGAACTTTTGGCGGCGGCGGAAGCGGTGGTCGGCGCACAAAGTCATATCGCGGCGGTTTCGATTGGTTGGCACGACGACGTTGAAATGTCGAAAGACGTGATTTCCCGCGCCATCAAACAGGTTTCCGAAGGCAACGGCGTGTTGCTTTTAACCGATATGTTCGGCGGAACACCGACCAACATATCGGCAATGTTTATAAAGAAAAACGAAGTCGAAATTGTTACCGGCGTAAATCTGCCGATGGTCATAAAACTTGCTTCACAAAATAACGAGATGACTCTGACGGCAATGGCAAAAGAGGTTGAAGCGCAGGGCAAACAAGCGATTTACCGCACCGGCGAACTGCTTGAGCCGCAAAAACTGAAAAAAGATGCTTGAAAGTAAAGTGAAAGTCGTCAATCCGCTCGGACTTCACGCCCGCGCCGCCGCGCAACTTGTTCGTCTGGCAAGTAATTTCCAAAGCCGTATTAATCTCAAACGAATTGACAATGCCGTGATTGCCGATGCCAAATCAATTTTGAGCGTGTTGACTCTGGCGGCTTCAAAAGGGACGCATTTAGAGTTAGAAGTCGAAGGTGAAGACGAAGACGAAACGATGCAAGCGGTTGAAGAAATTTTTATAAATGGTTTTGGTGAGATTTGACCGGGAGTGCGGGCATCTTGCCCGCACTGAACGCTTCAAGCGTTCACAAATACTTTGGATAATTTTAACGTCAAGTTCAATTAAAACTTTTCCGTGCTTTTGCACGATTGCGGGCAAGATGCCCGCGCTCCCGGTGTAAAAAATTATGTCATTAGAAAACGGAAATCTTCCGGGAAATAATAAAAAAGTAGGAATTATCGGCGTTCCGCTCGGTTACGGCGCGGGACAAAAGGGAAGCGAACTCGGCGTTACGGCTTTGCGTTTGTCAGATATTCGGGGAAGTCTACTGACCGAACACATCAAAGAACTCGGTTACGAAGCTAAAGATTACGGCGATGTGGAAATTGTCAAACCGGATTACATTGCCAAAGACGAAGAAAATCCAAAATATCTAAAAGAAATGCTTGCGTCCTGCAAAAATATGGCGAATGATGTCGAGCAAATTCTGAAAGACGGTGCATTTCCGGTTATTTTGGGCGGCGACCATTCAATCGCCATCGGCACATTTTCGGCAATTTCGTCATATTACAAAGCTCAGGAAAAAGAAATCGGTCTGATTTGGTTTGACGCGCACGCCGACATCAACACGCACGAAACTTCGCCGTCGGGCAATATTCACGGAATGCCGCTTGCCGCGCTGCTTGGTTACGGCGAACCTTCGCTGGTAAATTTAGAAGGTTTTGCGCCAAAATTAAATCCGAAATTTTGCGCTCACGTCGGCGCGAGAGATTTGGATGCGGGCGAACAGCGGCGCATTCGTGAACTCGGAATGCGTGATAATTTTTTTACGATGAGCGACATTGACCGGCGCGGAATGTTCGCCTGTGTCGAAGACGCAATAAAAATCGCTTCGCAGGCATCGGGCGGTTACGCCGTAACTTTCGATATTGATATGATTGACCCGCGTTTTGCGCCCGGTTCGGGAACGCTCGTGCGCGGCGGGACGACATATCGTGAAGCACATCTTGCTCTTGAAGTCATTGCCGAACACGGCGGAATGCGCTCGTTTGAGATTGTCGAGGTCAATCCGATGCTCGATAGAAGCAATATTACGGTTGAACTCGCGGGTGAACTTATTCTTTCAGCTCTGGGAAAAACTATTCTTTAGAGTTCGTTGAGTTTATTGAGTTTGTTGAGTTTATTGAGTAAATTCTTATCTCAACTAACTCAACAAACTCAATAAACTCAAAAAACCCTGCTAACTTTTATGAACAAAACTCGTATCGGCATAATTTTTGGCGGACGTTCCGGCGAACACGAAATTTCGATTCGCTCGGCAAAAACCGTAATCGAACAGATTGATAAAGACAAATATGAAGTTATTCCGATTGCGATAACGCAAAAAGGACATTGGCTCAATCCGATGGAATCGCTGCAGCGTCTGCCCGAAAATATTCAGGAAAGTTTATTGGAAAGCGTCAAACAATTTCCGAGTAATGCAATTGCGCTGGTCGGCGATACAAAATATAAAGGTTTGACGCGGCTGGAAACTTCGGCGAGAGAAGAAAAAATTTCGCCGCTCGACGTGGTTTTTCCGGTTCTGCACGGAACTTACGGCGAAGACGGAACGCTCCAAGGTTTGTTTGAAATGGCTGGTATTCCGTATATCGGTTGCGGTGTTTTGGCTTCGGCGTGCGGAATGGACAAAGTTGTGATGAAAATACTTTTCCGCGACACCGAACTTCCGATGTGTAAATACGTCTGGTTTTTGCGAAGCGAATGGGAACGCAGCAAAGACGCGGTTATTTCACAAACCGTTACCAAACTCGGCTTTCCGTGCTTTGTCAAGCCGGCAAATCTTGGTTCATCGGTCGGCGTATCGAAAGCGACGGATGAAAAATCTTTACGAAAAGCCATCGAACTTGCCGCCGAATACGACCGCAAAATCATTGTCGAAGAAGGTTTGGATATACGCGAAATCGAATGCGCCGTTCTCGGTTACGAAGACCCGGAGGCGAGTCTGCCGGGCGAATACATCATCAAAGCCGACGACAAAAAATTTCTCGATTACACCGAAAAATACGCCGGAACGGGCAACAACGAATTCGTCGTTCCCGCGCTTATTTCCGAAGAATTAACCAAAAAGATTCAACAAATGGCGGTAACGGCTTTCCGCGCGATTGACGGTTCGGGTTTGGCGCGGGTTGATTTTTTTCTGCGAAACGACACCGGCGCGTTGCTCATCAACGAAATAAATCCTTTGCCCGGTTTAACGGACGCTTCCGGTTTTCCGAAAATGTGGGCGGGAACGGGGAAAGAATTTCCACAAGTGATTGATGAATTGGTAAATTTGGCGATGGAAAGACACGCCGATAAATCGAGAAATAAAACTATTCATTAAATAACGTGAGTTCTACATAAGAATTTTTAGAAGTTGACACAGTTGAAAATAAATTGAATGGTTCAAGCAATATTCCACCGCAAAACAGTGAATAGTTAATAATGAACAGTAAATAGCTGCGGAGCGCGTCGTTGTTCGCTATTAACTATCAACTATTCGCTGCCAAACAGAGAAATCTGTTCACCGACTTTTCCAACTGCACCGGCTTCTATTATTGAAAAGTAAAGAAATAAAAGAGTATTCATTCACTTAAACTTGCCAAAGATTTAAGTCCGTTCTTCACATCCGAACCGAGATGCACACGCAGAGCGCGTCTATTTCTATCAAGCAAAACCTGAAAATCGCCGCGAGCCTGCGCCGCTTTAACCACGCCGAATGTATATTTTTGCTCGGGAACTTGTAAATCTTTCGCATCGTCCGAAGTGATTTGCAGAAAAACGCCTTCGTTTGAACCGCCTTTGTAGGCTTGTCCGGTCGAATGCAGAAAGCGCGGACCGAAACCTAAACATGTTGCGACAAGTTTCGATTCCAAAACCTTTTTTCTGATTGTTTGCAGTAACTCTTCGTTTTCTTCGTTTCGTTCGATATATGCCAGGAGCGCGAAATAATCGTTTTCCTGCAAGTGCGCGAGATGCGCTTCCAGGTATTTTTTTAAAGATTTTTCGCCTTCAATAAATTTTTCAAGCTGCGCCGCGTATTCGTCGCTCGTGAAAAGTTTTATATCATTTTCTTCATAAAACGGCGTTTCTTTCGGCAGTTCACCTTTTTCTTCGTATTCTTCGGTCAACTTCTTGGCTTCGATTTTCGCCGCTTCAACATCGGGTTGGTTAAACGGATTGATGTCCATTATCGAACCGGCAACGGCGGTCGCAAATTCCCAGCGGAAAAATTCCTGTCCGAGATTCATCTTGTCCGCGAGTTCGATTCCGACCACCGGATGACCTTTTGCTCCGAGCGCGTCGAGTTTTTCGTCCAGCGAATTAGCGCCCGAATCTTTTAATTTCAGATAGACAAAAACGCGGTCGCCGCTATAATTTTCGACAGTCTGCAAAGGTTCGCGGTCAACCGGAATTATCGAAATATCTTGTTTTCCGGTTGATTCGGCGATAAGTTGTTCAAGCCACGCGCCAACATCGGAAACCTCTTTTGAAGTGAAAATCGTTAATTTATCACGCCCGTTTTTTTGGCAAACGCCGAGAATCGTTCCCAAAACCGCGCCCGGATTTTCCTTCGGAACGGGCGATTTGCAGGCGCGAACCATTTCCATCGTGCGTTCTAAAAAATCTACAATATCCAAACCCATAATCGCGCCCGGAATCATTCCGAAAACCGAGAGCGCGGAAAATCTGCCGCCGATAGAAGCATCGCCGGAAAAGATTTTGCGAAAGTTGTCTGCTTCGGCAACTTTCTGCATTTTTGAGTTCGGGTCGGTTATCGCAATAAATTGTTTGCCTGCGTCGTCCGCGCCGACTTTTTCCGACACTTTATCAAAGAAGTACTGCTTAAAAGTGTTCGGCTCAAGCGTCGAACCTGATTTTGAAGCGACAATAAAAAGAGTTTTCGCCAAATCAATCTTGCCTTCGAGCGTCTTGATTTGCGCCGGAACAGTCGAATCGAGAATGTGAAATTGCTTTTTGCCAAATGTTTCCGCTAAAACTTCGGGACACAAAGACGAACCACCCATTCCAAGCAAAACGATGTCGGAAAAATCCCGCGTGTCTTCGGCAACATCGAGATATTTCTGCAAATCGTTTAATTCGGTTTCGACAATATCGAGCCAGCCGAGCCATTTTCCTTCGTCGTCATCCGTCCAAACGCTCGCGTCTTTTGACCAGACGCGGAAAATCTTGTCCTCTTTTTTCCATTCGTCCATTGTTTGGCGGACGATGTTTTGTAATTCTTCGGGTAATGAGTAAGTAATTTGATTTAGCATATTTTTATTTACAGGGACGGACAGGATAGACAGGATTTCTGAAAAATTTTGTCAAGAGATAAATTATTTTTTTCAAGTAATATCAATTGTCTGCGCTGTTTTATCCCGCTTATCCTGTCCATCTCTGTGAATTTATTCTTCTAACCATTGTAACAACATTTCTTCTTGCCGGTGCAAAGCGTGTTCGGGTTTTGCGTTGTTTTTCGTCATCGGAAGTTTGAAGAATAACGAAAGCTGCTCTTGAATACCGTAGCTTTCGCGGCGTTTTGCCAAATCGAGCAGACGCGCAATTTCAATTGCCAAAGGCGCGGCAAGAATTGAATCTTTGCACAAAAAGTTGATTTTAAGCTGCATCGGCTGACCTAAAAAACCCGTAATATCAATGTTGTCCCACGCTTCTTTGTTGTCTTTGCGCGGTCGGTAATAGCGAATGTCAACGATGTGGTCTTCAACTTTGTAGCCCAAAATATCATCTAGAACCGAGCCTTTCGTTTTGACTTTTGACGCGAGCGAATCGGCGTTTGAAAGAGCTAATCCATCGCGGTTGCCCAAAATATTGGTCGAATACCAGCCTTCGACTTTCAAGGCGCGTGTTTTGAGCGCGGGCGCGATAACAGTTTTGATAAAAGTCTGTCCGGTTTTACCGTCTTTTCCGGCAATCGAAACTTTCTGTTTTTCGGCAAATTCAATCAGCGCAGGAATGTCTGCCGAAACGGACGGCGTGAAATTTCCGTAGGGAATTCGTTCGGAAATCGCGGCGTAAGCATAGAGCATCGCGGGCGAAATTTCTTTTGCATTTTCGTCTAAAGCCGTTTCAAAACTGGCGATTGAATTAAAAATCTCGTTGCCTTCATCGGCAAGTTTTTCGGTCGAGCCGAGATTTATCATAACAACTTCGTCGCAGGTTTTCTTGAATTCGCGTAAATTCGCGCGGATTTTTTCGATTATCGTGCGGTGCGAACTTTTTTGCGAAAAAGTATTTTCGCCTTCGATATTGACGAGAAATTCTTTATTTCCGACGGCTCGCCACGGTTTAATTTTTCGCAACTCATCTTCGATGGCGACGAATTGTTTATGCGTCAACACGTCATGTTCTTCCGCCGCTTTTGCCAGATGCTCGCCGAACAAGTCCCAACCGCCGAAAACGATATTTTTATAATCGGCTAAATCTTTGATTAATTCCGCGTCCAAACCCGCAAGCGGCAAACCTTCATTGCCAATTAACCCTTTTTTCAAAAGTTCGATTCCGGCAACCATCGTCGTGCCGACTGCGCCGCCAAGTCCGACAACTGCTATTCCGAGTTTGCGTGTATTCATAAAAAACGCTGTATTTCAGGACAAAAGTAACATAATCCGAACTTGAAACAATGCAGTTAAATGAAGCCTGTGCAAATTAAAGTAATTTTATTTTCAATGCTTGACCATTCGCAATAGCTGAGAGATGACAGATGATAGCTGATAGATTTTATCTCTCAGCTATTATCTATCATCTTGAATCTATTCCGAATGATTAAATATGCTTTTATTTTGTCCAGTCATTTACTTGGAGGATTTCTTAACATTCGTTATTTGCTTAATTCGGCAATATGATTTTTGACTGTCGCGCCCAAAGTTTCCAGATTATATCCGCCTTCCAAACAAGAAACGATTCTACCCGAACAAACTTCGCCCGCCCATTGTTTGACCGTGCGCGTCATCTGCATAAAATCCGCATCTTCCAATAAAAGCTGCCCGAGCGGGTCGCTTCTGTGCGCGTCGAAACCGGCGGAAATTAAAATCAAATCGGGCTTAAAATTTCGGTGAATATCGCCGAGCGCGTTTTCAAACATTCGCTTTTGCGATTTTGCCAAAGTTTGTGCTTTGACGGGTATATTCATCGTAAAATCCTTGCCGCGCCCGTAACCCGTTTCGCCGCGTGAACCGCTTCCCGGATACCACGGATATTGGTGCATCGAAAAGAAAAAGACGCTTGGGTCGTCAAAGAAAATTCCCTGCGTGCCGTTGCCGTGATGCACGTCCCAATCGAGAATCGCAACCCGTTCAATTTCCTTATATTTGCTCTGCGCGTAACGCGCCGCGATTGCCACGTTGTTAAAAAGACAAAAACCCATCGCGTGTTCGCCCGTCGCGTGATGTCCGGGCGGACGCACGACGACAAAAGCGTTTTTCGCTTCATTATTCATTACCGCGTCAACCGCGCGGCACGCGCCGCCCGCGCCGTAAATCGCCGCTTCAAACGAGTGCATTGAAACAACCGTGTCGGCATCGAGATATTCCACGCCGTCTTCAAAAGCCGTTTCGATTTGATTGAAATGTTCCTTTGTGTGCGCCGCTTGAATTATTCCGCGCGAAACCTTTTCAGCTTCGATAACATTCAGATTTTCCCAAAATTTTTTATCGCTCTGCAAAGCGTTCATAATAACTTCGTAACGCTTCGGCGTTTCGGGATGACCTGCGCCCGTGTCGTGTTTTTGGTAAATCGGATGATGAATAAGTGCTGTTTTCATAATACTTTTTGAAAAAACAGATTAACACAAGCCGGAAAGAAGTTCATCAATCTAAATAATCGGATAGATTTATGTTACATCAAATTTTTTACCACAGATTGACACAGATAAACACAAGATATTTTTTTACAATAAAAGAGTTTGATTTCTTCTTTTTATCAGAGTTAATCCGTGTCAATCTGTGGTTTAAATAATCTTATAATGTCAATCAAGAGTTGAAAAATTTGCTATAAGCTAATTCTTAACTTTGCGAGCTTTGCGCCTTTGCGGGAAATTATCTTCTCCCGCAAAGGCACAAAGCTCGCAAAGGAAAACCAAATTTTCAACGCATTATTCCAACTCTTGATTCGCATTTATAAATTTAACCTGTCCGATTACTTAACTGAAATAATTTTGTAGTTTGCATCACATTATTTCCGCTTTCTTCTCTGCAAACCGAGTTTTTCTTCAATCTCACGCAAGCGGCTTGTAATTTGCAAAATTTCCCGTTTATTTGTTGGCTCGCCGCGAATAATGTCTTCGCATTTGAACATCAAATTTTCTACTTCGTCCGCATTTAATTTAGCGCGTTCGGCAATCAGTTTGGCTAAATCCTGCCGCGAGGTCGTGAAATTATCAACGCCGACGAGCCGCGCCACGCGCCGCCGAAAATCCGTATAAATATTTTCAATTGCTAAATCAAACGCTTTCGTGCGTTGCTGCAATTCCGCCATCGCTGAAACATATTCGAGTTTTGACAGGCGATTCGGCTCGTTTTCGGGCAAAGGTCGCGCAAAACGACGGCTTTGCGTGAACAAAACCGCGCCGATAAGCACCGCAAATTGCAGAAGCATCGCCACCAGCGGCGTTCCGGCAAAATACGCGAGCAGAGAATTATTGTTTGCGCCGTAGCCTTGATGATATTCGTCAAAAGCAATAAAGCCTTCGCGCGAAGCGACGATATTGACAGCAATCTGCGCGTTGTCAACCAAATTTATGCCGCCGTTTGAAACGATATACGGGTCGGTCAAAAACACGATTTCACCCAAACCGAACGGAACGTCAAGAAGCAGGTTTTTTTTGTCGTTTGCCAGATGCACAACCGGTGCAGACATCGCAGGTGTTTCAATATTTGCCGAATCATTTGCAGTCGGCGAATCGCTTTCAATAATGCTTTCTTGCGGAGCGGATTTTGGCGGCGGTGGAGGCGGCGGAATTGGTGTCGGCATTTTAAAGAAACCGTCATCTTCGTCTTTCTTACCTTTCGGAGGCGGATTCTCTTTTTTCCGCTCGGTTGGAAATTTTGTCGGCGCAATATTTTCAGACGGTTTTGCCGAAGAATTTGCATCAGTAAAGCGTTCAAATATAACTGAAGAAGCAAAGCGCGACGACTGAACGGCATTAACTTTATTTGTATAAACAGTCGGCTGTATCGGTTTGGCGGCAACTGTCTTTTCCGTCATTTGTTTCTGGTCGGTCGGGTCGCTGTCAAGAAACGGCTGTATGTCGGAAGGTTCGAAGGAAACGCTCCAATTTGCCGTTGTCTTTATCAACTCCGGCGACGGTTCGCGGTCAATAATAACTAATTTCCCGCCCTGCGAAACCCAACGCAAAAGCTGTTCGATTTCCTTGTCGTCAAACTCGCGCCGTATTTGCCCGATAATAACAAAGGTTGACGGATTATTTTTATTACTTTCAAGAAGTGCGGACGGCGGTTCTTGCCAGCGCATCGGTTTTCTACCCGTTTCCGCCAGCAAATCGTAAAAAGCGCGTGTTCCCGTCGCGCCGACGTTATAAGTTGAACGATTCGGCGCAATCTCTCTGTCCGGCATTTCCTCCTTTTGCGTGTAAGACGCGGCGTTCAGCCCGACAAGCACGATTATCAGGAAAATTAACGCCAGAAATATGAAAAACTTTTGTCGCATATTTTTTCAGTCGGCAGTCAGCAGCAGCAGTTGGCAGTGGCAGTTGGCAGTTTGACGCTTATCGCGGCAGAAACTTTTCCGGGTGAAGTATCATACCGCCTAACATTCTGCCAACTTCTCCGTATTCATCCAATAATCTTTGGCAAACTTCGGTTGAAAGATAACCGCAATCTTTTGAAAACTCCAACCACACTTGTGTTTCCGTTGCTTCACCGTCTGAATCGGAAAGTTTGTTGACAAACATTTTCGGATATTGTCTTTTACGATAACCTTCAGCAATGTTGACGGCAACACTGCGCGACGAACGCCTTATTTGGTCAGTCAGCGAGTATTTCTCTTCAGGCGGAAAATTTTTAGTTAGATGAAAAATTTCCATTGCCAAACGATACGCCATTTGAAAAACCTTTAAATCTTTATGTCCAGCCATTTAAACTCTCTCATTAAACTGCAACTGACCGTAAATCCTTACCGCCAACTGCCGACTGCCAACTGCGAACTGCTACTGCCGACTGCCCACCGCTTTCCGGTATTCTTGTCGAAATTCTTCCCAATCTTTTTCATCAGCCTTATCAAAACCATACCAATGACGTTCAAAGTTAGAAGTTAAACCGTTCATACTTTCGTGGAGTTCGCGCCGCTGGCGGACATCACGCAGGTAATCGCGGTTGGTTTTATGCTGCGCCAAACCGATGATTTTGCGCTCGCTCAGCTCGCACAAAAGCGCGATGTAACCTTTGCGGATTGCGCCGCGCAGATTGCCTGTCAAAGCAAGTTTCTCGGCTTCGTTGAACAGATTTTGCGCGGTTTCGTCGGCTGAAAGTCGTTCGCCCAAAATTACGCGGTCTTTTTTTTCCTTTTTTACTCTTTGGCGAAAACGATTGGCAAAAAACGGCGCGAAACGGTAAATCAAAAAACCGATT
>JBPCPU010000171.1:0-13802 GCA_050998795.1 Pyrinomonadaceae bacterium | reverse complement strand
ACAAAATCAGCAAAAAACAGTTTTTGTGAATGACATTCTTGGTCTATAATGGGCGATATTGAAGCGATTATCGCTTCGATTGGTTGTAAAAGTATGTTGAAGAGTTTTTGATTCACACTTAAATATCTCTTTTTTCATACTTTTACTCCAACTCAGTTTTACTCAGCAACTTCTATACCGCTTCAGTAATGATTTTTGGTAGATAAAATCTAAGTGCTTTCCAAAATATAGCATAATCAAAAAATCACATAATTGAAATTTTAAATAGCTATGATTTCTCTGGCTTACTCTTCTCAATATCGTAATTAATTGTTGTAAATTTATCGTTTTTCAAATTAAAAGCGATTGTAATCCTGTTACCTGTTCCGTAATGCGATTCAACACGATGACCTAGCGAACTTGGGAATATTAACATTAAACCCGGCTTTGGCTCAATGAAATATCTTTTCCTAAATTCATCATTGTCTTTTGGTGTAACTTGATGTTGGTCTGCAAAAACTATCCGTGCTTTAGAAACATTGTCTGTTTTCTCTATTCCCGTGCTGACATAATAAACTCCGCTCCAAAGATTAAGATTGCGAATGTGAGTATGAAATTTATTGTAATGTCCGTACTGATTGATATTTGCCCAAGCCTGTATAGTCCAATCAGAGAACATTTCCGATTCGTTGCAACCTGTAAATCTTTCAAGCATTTCTCGACCTAAAAGCAACATTCTTGACAGAAGAACTTTTACGCATTCTCCGTCCCAATTTTGAAAATCCTTTTTGGAGTGCCAACCTCCGACATTAGTTGTTGAAATTCCACTGTGTTCTTTTTCCTTAGACACAATTAGTTTTATGAGTTCTCTATTCAAATCGTCGCTATTTGCCCAAAAATACTTTAATAAAGGCGATGGAAACAATTCAGTAAGTTCAAGATGCTTTGAATCAAGTTGGAGCATTTCTCTAAAAGATTAAAACGAAGTTTTTTTCGTAATAGATGAATTATTCACAAATGGGTTCAGTAATCAATTGAATCAAAATCCAATTGATTACTGAACATCGAATTAAATATGGATCGTCAAATCGTGAACGCCTTCCGCCGCTTCCATCACGGATTCGGAAACAGTCGGGTGCGCGTGAATCGTTCTGCCTAATTCGTCCGCCGTTGTTTCAAGCGACATCGCCACGCAAGCCTCTGCTAATAATTCCGTCGCGTGCGGTCCGATGATGTGAACGCCGAGAACTTCGTCGTATTTTTTCTCGCTGACGATTTTCACAAAGCCGTCGGTTTCGCCCAGGATTCGCGCTTTGCCCGATGCCGAGAACGGGAACTTGCCGACTTTGACGTCATAGCCTTCTTCGCGTGCTTTCGCTTCGGTCAAGCCGACTGACGCAACTTCCGGGTCGCAATAGGTGCAATTCGGCACGAGGCGTTGGTCGATTGGTTCGACTTTTTTGCCTGCTAGTTTTTCGACGACTAAAATTCCTTCTTTGCTGGCAAGATGCGCGAGCCAGGCTGTGTCAATCACGTCGCCGATGGCAAAAACATTCGGCTCGTCGGTTTCGCAAAGTTCGTTGACTTTGATGGTGCCGCGCGGATTGACGACGACTTTTGTGTTTTCCAAGCCGAGATTTTCAAGATACGGCATTCGTCCAATCGCAACTAAAAGCATTTCGGCTTCGAGCGTTACGTCTTTGCCTTTTGCGTCTTTGCCCGAAATTTTTACGCCCTTTTTCGACTTTTCGAGTTTGTCCATTTTTACGCCGGTCAGACATTTGATTCCGCGTTTTTTGAAACTGCGTTCGAGTTCTTTGGAAACTTCCGCGTCTTCGAGCGGCACGATTCTGTCCACCAATTCAACAACCGTCGTGTCGCAGCCGAAGCGCGAATAAACCGATGCGAATTCAACGCCGACCGCGCCCGAACCGAGAACGACCATTGATTTCGGGACGTTGTTTAATTCTAAAATCTGGTCGGAATTAACGACTTGTTTGCCGTCGGTTTCAAAACCCGGAATCGGGCGGACAACCGAACCTGTCGCAATAATAATATTTTTCGTGTCAATCACCTCCGATTTGCCGTCTGCCAGGTCAATTTCGATTTTGCCTTTGCCGGTAATTTTCCCGAAGCCGTTAAAAACGGTGATTTTATTCTTTTTCATCAAATACGAAACGCCCGCCGAGTTTTTTGTTACGACATCCGATTTATATTTCTGAACGCCTGTCCAATCGTAGCTCAAGCCTTCTATTTTCAAACCGAACTGCTCAAAATGTCCCGCTTTTTCGTAAAGATGTGCGGCGTTTAGAAGTGCTTTGGTCGGAATACAGCCGCGCAGTCCGCACGTTCCGCCCAATCGAGCGTCTTTTTCCTTTTCGATAATTGCGACTTTCAAACCCATTTGTGCGCCGCGCACCGCCGCGACATAGCCGCCCGGACCGGAACCGATAATTGTTACGTCAAATTGTGCCAATGTTTTTTCCTCTTTTATTAAATTTAATTTGAATTGCCAAAAAAGTTATTATAAGTAGTAAAGACGTTTGAAGCTAGTTAAGAGAAAAAACTTGCATTAAACTGAAAGGCTATGGAACATTCAAAAGAATTTGAAAAATTAGTGGCGGACGTCAAACCGAATATTAAAGAGATTTCGGTTGATGAAACTTTGGAAAGAATAAAAGTCGGCGCAAATTTGATTGACGTGCGCGAGGACAATGAATTTGCCGCCGAACATGCAAGCGGCGCAATGCACATCGGACGCGGCGTTATTGAACGCGATATTGTGCATCAATTTCCCGATAAAGATACGGAATTGATTTTGTATTGCGGCGGCGGTTATCGCTCGGCACTCGCGGCGGACAATCTGCAAAAAATGGGCTATCGAAATGTGCTTTCGATGGCGGGCGGTTGGACGGCTTGGAAGGAAAAAGACGCGCCGACGGAAATCTGAAATCTTTCGCGGCGAAATCGTTGTGAAAAGGGCAGAAACACGCGCGTTAGCAAGTGTGCCAAACGCTAACATTGAAGAATTTTAAAGTAAATACGCCCTTGCCGACGTGCGGGCTTCTGCCTCTTACTTTCTTTTCCAACGCATGCCGTCTTTCGTGTCTTCGAGAATAATGCCTTTTTCCGCCAGCAAATCACGAATTTCATCGGAACGCGCAAAGTTTCGATTGCGCCTGGCTGCCTGGCGTTCTTCAATTAAATTTTCGATTTCCGCGTCGAGCATTTCCGATTTCTCTTCGCCGAAAATGTTCAAAACCGAATCAATTTTTTCAACGGTTTCGAGAATCTTTTCTCTATCTTCCGTCGAAACTGTTTCCGCCGCCAAAGCCGTGTTGGTTTCTCTGACCAAATTATGCAAAGCCGCGAGTGCAACCGACGTGTTTAAATTATCGTCCATCGCCGCTTCAAAATCGCGCAAAGCATTTGCAGAAGCCCGCGTAAGGGCGTTCTCGTCGCTGATATTTTCGCCTTTATTAACATGCGGGCTTCCGCCTTCGAGGTTCGCTTCCGTCAGACGCGCCCGAAAATCGCGCAGCCGCGCAATCGTCTGCTCCGCGCCCTGCAAAGTTTCAAACGTGAAATTCAACTGCTTGTGATACGGCACAGACAAAAGCAAATAACGAATCGCCGTCGCCGAATGACCTTTTTCAATCAAATCGCGGAAAGTGTAATAATTTCCCAACGACTTTGACATCGTTTCGCCTTCGACTTTCAGATGTTCCGAATGAAGCCAAACTTTTGAAAACTGTTTTTCGGTCGCGCCTTCGGATTGGGCGATTTCGTTTTCGTGATGCGGAAATTTCAAATCAACGCCGCCCGCGTGAATGTCAAAAGTTTCACCGAGATATTTCATCGCCATCGCCGAACATTCGATGTGCCAGCCCGGACGACCGCGCCCGAAGCTCGCGTCCCAGCCGGTCGGCTCATCTTTATCAACCAATTTCCAGAGCGCGAAATCGTTGGCGTTTTCCTTGTCGTATTTATCGGTGTCAACTCTGCCCGACGCGCCCGAAACATTGCCCGCGAAATTTATTTTCGAGAGTTTTCCGTAATCTTTGAAAGCGGAAATGCGGTAATAAATTGAGCCATCCGATTCGTAGGCGCGTCCGTTTTCCAAAAGTTTTTCAATAATCGAAATCATCTCCGCGATGTGTTCGGTCGCACGCGGCGCAATTTCCGGTCGCTCTAAACCGAGCGCGTCCGCGTCTTCCCAAAACGCTTCAACAAACGGCGTGGTAAATTCGTCAATCGTCTTTCCCGCCTTTTTCGCTTCGTTAATTATGCGGTCGTCAACGTCCGTCAAATTCATCACGTGCGTCAGATTGTAACCTTTGAATTTTAAATAACGCCGCAAAATGTCGCCGAACGCGAACGTCCGAAAATTGCCGATGTGCGCGAAAGACCAAACCGTCGGACCGCAAATGTAAAGCCGCACGTCGCCCGCGTTGATTGGTTGAAATTCTTCTAATTGTCCCGATAGCGTGTTATGAAATTTAAGCATAAATTTGAAATTGAAATTTTATCGTATTCAAGAAACGATTAGAAATCGGATTTACAAAATAAACCCGGACAAAAGAGTAAAATTAAACGGCGGCAATTAGAAACGACAGGATTCTTTCGGCGCGATGCCGAGTTTGTTGAGCAAATCTTTGGAAAGTTTTGATGCAGGACTTTTCATAAAGTTTTTGAATTATAACATCTTTCGCAAAATCCGCAAAATTTTTACTGGCTCTGCGAATTGTCGAGCATCCAAATGTCCGATTCGCTGGAAACCGACGTAAAATAAAGCAGAGAACCATCGCGGCTGACGCTGGCGGTGCGAATGTCGTCGGACGAGCGCAGGGGAATTTCCGAAATCTTTTTCGTCGTAACGTCCAAAATATAGACTCTGCCTTTGCCGACGAAAGTAATGCGGCGGCTGTCGGGCAGCCACATCGGTATTTCTTCCATTTCGGAAACGACTTCGTAGCGGTTTGAGGCGAGCGAATAAAAACCCATTCCGCGCAAACCGTCGCTGAATGAACCGACGAGCATTTTGCCGTCCGGCGACCAATCCCAAACGGTAAATTTGGCATTGTTCGGCGGCGCGGGCAGGGCAGACGGCTTTTGCTCGTTCCAATCCTTGTTCAAATCGAAGATAAAATTTTGCTGGTTAAGCCGAAAAAGAATTCGATTGCCGTCGGCTGACCAATGCGGAAAGGTTGCGCCTTTTGAATTATTGAAAGTTACCTGTTTCGGATTCGTTCCGTCCGCGTCAATCGTCCAAATCTCGTGGCTGCCGCCGCGGTCGGAGATGAAAGCGATTCGCCTTCCGTCAGGCGACCAGCGCGGATAACGGTCAAAAGCCGTGTCGTCGGTTAAATCTTTTATCTCGCCCGTTTCCCGATTTATCAAAACGATGTCGTCTTGCGTTCGGCGCACGATGCGGGCAACAAATTGTCGTCCGTCCGGCGAGAGTTCGGCGCGTGAGATTTGCCTGTCGCCTTGAGTTATCCAAAACAAATCGCCAATCGCCTTTTCGGTTTTCGCGTCAAAATTAACGGCTTGAATATTCGCTTTATTGTCGGTTTGCACATAAATCATTCGCTTTCCGTCTTGCGAAAAAGCAAGATGACGGCTGTATTTTGAAGGCGTGATGACGGCTTCCGGCTCGCTCGCCGCCGCGCCGCTTGCTTCGTCAATCGAGACGCGCCAGAAATTCATATTGCCGCGCCGGTCCGAAACGTAATACAAAAATTTTCCGTCCGGCGACCAGACCGGATTCCAATTTATCGTGCCGTCTTTGCTGATGATTACGGGTTCGCCGCCGCTTGCCGGAATAACGGCGACATCGCGTTTGCCGCCTTGCGGCTGCATAAACCAGTAGGCGATTTTTTTTCCGTCGGGCGACCACGAAGGCTGCATCGCGTCCGATTCTATCAGCATTCGTTTTGCGCCTGATTCGAGATTGACAATCCATAAAGAACTTGGAGCGGCATTTCGCAAATTCGGCAAATGCTGTTCGGCAGTGCTGACCGCAATTTCTTTGCCGTCCGGCGACCACGACGGGTGATAGCCGAAATCGCAAACGCGCCGCGCATTTTCGCCCGTCGCGCCCATTACGTAAATGCCATTCGGCTCGCGCTCGGAACGAAAAGCGATGCGCTCGCCGTCGGGAGAAAAAGCGGGTTCGGTGTCGTTTGCGGGAAAATCTTTCGTCAAATTCACCGGATTTTTTCCGCCGCTTCGTTGCCAGAATAAATCCAAATCGCCATCGCTTTCGCGGGTATAGACAAAAGATTTTCCGTCGGGTGCAAGGCTCGGAAAAAATTCTGTTCCGGCTTGTTCGGTCAATTGAATGTTGATTGCTTTTCCCCAATCAGCGACAAATGTTGCTTGCCGGTAACGCGAAACGAAAAACCAAGTTCCCGCGCCAATCAAAAGCAAAAGTAAAAATGCAAAAGGCAAAAGTAAAAAATTCCTTTGCGTCGCTGCGTCTTTGCCGTTTTGAGTTAAAGAACCGCTTCTAAGCGATGACGACGAATCAATCTCGCGGCGAACGCGCTTTAAGTCCACCCGCAAATCCGATGCGGTTTGATAGGAAACTTCCGCGTCCTTTTCCAACGCCTTGCTTAAAATGCGGTTGAGTTCTGTCGGCAGATGCGAATTCGATTCGGTAACCGGCGACGGCTCTTCCGACAAAATCTTTTGAAAAGTCATCTGTCGCGTTTCGCCCTTGAACGGATTTTTGCCCGTCAGCATTTCGTATAAAACAACGCCGACGCTCCACAAATCCGTGCGGTGGTCAACTTTTTCGTCGCTTATCTGTTCGGGCGACATATAAGCGGGCGTGCCGATGATGATGCCTTTTTGCGTGAAGTTTGAAAGGCTTTGCTGAAATTCGGTATTTTCCGTCAGCTTTGCCAAACCGAAATCAAGAACTTTAACGTAACCGTCGGGGCGAATCATTATATTTTCCGGCTTGATGTCGCGGTGAATGATTCCGGCTTTGTGCGCCGCCGCCAACGCCTCACAGGTTTGCGAGACGACGGAAAGCGTTTGTTTGAGGTCAACGCCGCGATTTATCAAATCTCTGACGGTTTCGCCTTCGACAAATTCGGTGGCGATATAGTTCACGCCGTCCGCCGTTCCGACATCGTAAATCGTCACGATATACGGATGATTCAAAGCCGAAATCATCCGCGCTTCACGTTCAAAACGCTTGACTCTTTCGGCATCGGCGACGAATTCGGCGGGCAGAATTTTCAGCGCGACTTTGCGATTTAATTTGTCGTCGTGAGCCAGATAAACTTCGCCCATTCCGCCCGCGCCGAGTTGTCGTTCGATTCGGTAATTTCCCAACTCTCTGCCGACAATCGAGAAATCAACGACGGTCGTTTGATTGTGCGCGATTTCCTTCGCCATCACATTCATTGCCGAGTTTTCCATAAATTTATCGGCACTCGTCTGCGCTTTGAGCAAACTCAGGACTTCGCGTTTCAAATCGTCGTCGCCGTCGCATTTTTCCGACAGAAACGCTTCGCGCCGTTCGTTTGGAATTTCCAAAACAGCATCGAAAAGCTCGTCAATTTGTTTCCAGCGTTCGGCGTTCACCTTCTTGGAAAAGTTATGGGCACAGTTTGAGCAGGCGAACGAAATTTTCCTGCTTGAAATGTTTGTCGGTCGTCAAGGCTTCGGCGAGGCTGCGCTCGCGCATAATTATAAAACTGACGGCATCGCAGAGCGAATAAGTGTTTGTCTTTGCGTTGCTGCAAAAACTCGAACGCCGCACGATGCAGGCGTTCATCAACCCAGACAACTTCAATCAATCGGTTATCGAATAAAGTTGCGGCAAATTCCAAAATTTTCGCTCTGTTCAATCCTCGACTTTGACATAACGGAATGAACTCCGCCAAAACGTAACTTTGCGTCAGACAACTTTCGGCAGAGTTTATAAAAGTTTTTGCGTCGTCGTGGCAAAAATCCTTTCTGTCGAAAAAGCAATAGAAGCCGGAAGTGTCAACAAACATCTGTATTTATAAATCCTTGCCGTATTCGCGGGCTAAATCGGCATCAATCAATTCGTTGTCGCCGGAACGTGAATTATCGCTTTCGACCGCTCCGGCATAATTCATCAGCTTGGCAAGCGCAGTTTGGCGTTCTTCGACCGTCAACATTTTTTTGTTGTGCGGCAGATTTCGCAAGATAATTTCCAAAACAAACTTTTCGGCTGTCGCGCCCGTTTTTGCCGCCACTTGTTCAACCGCTTCAAAAACGTCATCCGGGATTTGCAGAACCAAATTCTTACTCATAATTAACACTCCTCGCCCATTCGCTTACTCGTCCGTTTTGTCGGCGTCAATTCGTTTATTGTCCAAATCCGGCGTTTGATTTTGTTGGCTGTCCCTTACTTCAGCCTCTTTCACCAAATCGTTAAGAAGCTGTTTGAAAACTCAAAATCAAATCTTGAAAGCGAAGAATTTGCCCGCGAAACACGCGAATTACGCGAAAAGAAGAAATTATTTTGTCTGTTTGTTTTGCTTTTTAGCGTAATTGGCGTGTTTCGCGGGCAAATAATTTATTTTTCAAACAGCTTCTAAGAATTAGAGACGCAATTTTTAATCGCTCAAATTCGCCCATCGGCAAAATGTTTTGAGCGTAAAATTCTTGAACATTCGTTTGCATATTCTGTTTCCTCTTAAGTTTGATTATAACCGTTCGCCGTTTAATTCACGATACAGCCAAGCCTTTGCCTTGCTCCATTCGCGCATTACGGTTACGCCGGAGATTTTCAGAACTTCCGCCGTTTCTTCGACCGACAAGCCGCCGAAGAATTTTAGTTCGACAATTTTTGCCTTGCGCTCGTCAAACGTCGCCAACTCATTTAACGCTTCGTCTAATGCGACCAAATCAGCCTCTTTTTCCGTCGTTATGGTGAACGCTTCTTCGAGTGAAACTTGGTGAACGATATTATCTTCAACCTTCGGACGTTTCCGCGCAAAATCCACCAAAATTCGCCTCATCAATTGTGCCGAAACACCAAAAAAATGCGCCCGATTTTCCCATTTTGCCGTTTTCCAGTCAATCAAACGCATAAACGCTTCGTTGACGAGCGCCGAAGTTTGCAAAGTATGATTTTCTCGCTCGCGGCTCATATATCTTTTAGCGATGCGATGCAGTTCGGCGTAAATGACAGGCGTGAGTCGTTCAAGCGCGTCAGCGTCGCCGCCGCTCCATTTTTGAAGCAGTTCGGTAACATCGTTTGTCGAATCGGTAGGCATTTTTGATTGGAAAATCGAAAAGACTTATTTGTTCAATTTACCACAAAAGCAAAAAAAACGAAAAAATTTCTAAAACCATGATAGGTTTTTTTAATTTCCAACGCATTTATAAGTGAAGGGCGAAAAGCCGCCGTGAAATTATAAGTAGGAGAATAAAATTTATGTCTATATTTCCGTTACCAATTTATCCGCAGCAAAATTATCACTACGCCGGTATTGCTTTCGGAGGAAGTTCAAAAAGTCGCGGTGACCGCAGACACGCCGCTTGCGATTTAATTGCTCCGCCTGGAACCCCGGTCTATGCGGTTGAGCGAGGCATAGTGTTAGAAGTACCTAGAAAGCCTTTTTATCAACATACCTTTACCGTCGTTATTCGCCACGCACACTTTGTTATTCGTTACGGCGAAGTCCACGAAAACCGGCTTGTTTCCATTGGGGAGGAAGTCAGCGAAGGACAGCAAATCGGGACTGTCGGAACAAGTAACAGAGGTAATGGAATGCTGCATTTCGAGATGTATCAAGGGACGGCAAGCGGATCGTTATCGCAAAAGCATAACACCGAATATCTCTATGTGCCGCCGTTAAATTACCAACGACGAAAAGATTTGATTGACCCGACACCATATCTCGACAGTTGGATGTTATGGTCGGATTTGAACAGCAGTTGTATTCCCGAGGAATCACCAAATTCGAGCGAGTGATGTTTTCAAGAGTAAAAATGCGGAATTGGAATATTTATAGTAAATGCTTGTTTATTGGACAGAGAACCTTGAATAATTGAAATTTAGCTGAAAAGGAAACGCCGAGATGTCGCATAGATTCAGCAATGTGCAGGCTGGAGAAACTTATATTATCAGTGTTTCCTCGAAAAGCTATATATTTTTGTCGCAAGTCATAACATTGAATGATAATTTGGACAATCTGGAATTTTCGCCTGTGTCGTCGGGCATCGAGTTAGGACATTAACTATGCCCTCTGAATTAAAAGGCGGAAAATTCCTTTCGCCTTTTCGGGTTGCAAGAATATATTTCAAAAAAATATTTTCAGCAAATGATAGTTTTTGTTCGTTTCAAACGCATTAGTAAATGAGAGGCGAAAAAATCGCTTTAACAAGATAGAGAAAGAGGAAAATTATGGCAAGCGCATTAATACAAATCCCGGAAATCAGTATCGCACACCAAATTAGACCCGAGAAAATTCCCGGCGGCGGATTTATCTGGGGAGTCTGTTTTAAGTTACCGATTCCGGCGGAAGAAGACGGGCATATTATTCAGCATATCGTTCAGGAGGAAAATGGTACTCAAAACAATAAAACTATCTACAGACGAATCGGGTATTGGGAAGCGTGGGAAGTAAAAAAAGGTGAAACACAGCCGCGGCAAACCCAAAGTGTTCGCGCCTTTATCGAAGAACAAAAGGGAACAGCGCCACCGCACGGAGATTATAATATTCCAATGAACGATATATTTTATAAGAAATACACTCTTGGAGCGAAAGGCAATTACATAATATGGGGTTTAGCCGGTTTCTACCATAAACCGTTGACGCCGGACTTTATTGTCGCTCATCCGCGAACAGGAGCCGGAGGATTAAAATCAACCACGATAAAACCTGCATTTTGGACTCTTTGCGGCTTGGTTCGTCAGGTAAGTTTTAATTATAATTGTGAAACGGAATCAGAAGCTAAAGATGATTCCAAACAAATTCTCAATCCCACAAAGACAAAAATCGAGATGAGTTTTGCCGATAATTGGTTTAATTGATTGAGTAAGTTTTTCACTAATTGAAACATCATCTCTCGACATTGTTTGGGTTCTAATGGAAACGATGCAGAAGCAAGCGGTTTCAAACTATTTTTTTAAGGGACTTTCTCACTTTGTAATTTTTTAATGTTATTTCAGATGACAAATTTCAGATTTATTTTTCCTTTGAAATCTGAAATCTGAAATTCCAAAAATAAAATGTATTTTGAGAAAATCTTATCTTAAAAAAGTTTCTATATCGCCGTCTATAAAATTTTTTCGCGCTTCGTCGGAAAACAAAAGTTCGCGGCTGTAAAACTTTAACAGATACTCTTTGTCTGCTCGCGGCGGGCGGTTCTGACGGCAATAAAAATAAATTTTACCGAATGATAGGTTTTCCGCAATCGAAACGCATTAGTAAATGAAGCCGCAAAAACGGCGCATTAAAGAAGGAGAAAAATATTATGAAAAACCTACAAACAATTATCATCGGCATCTTTACAATTTTAATCATCGGCGCGGCGACGGCGAACGCGGCGAATTGGACGGTAACAAAAGCCACCAACAGCAACGACAATGTTTGCGACGCGGATTGCAGTTTGCGCGAAGCGGTTTTCAAAGCGGATTCGGGCGACACGGTTATTTTTAGTCCGAATCTCGTCGGGCAAACTATTACGCTCGGCGGTTCGCATATTGTTATAACCAAAAGGATCACGATTGACGGATTTTTGAACGACCCGAATGTCGCTTTTATTTCGGGCAATAACACGAGCCGCCATTTTTTTATACAAGAGGGCGCGGGCTTGATTTTGAAAAATATGACGCTTGTGCAGGGAAACGGCGCAGCCTTTGTCGGTGAGCCGGCAGTCAGGGCAGGCGGCGCGATTTTAGGAGCACAATTTGCCCCTTTGTCGCTTGACCGCGTGTCCATACGGGGCAACAAAGCTATATTCGGCGGTGCGGTATACTTAAATCGCGGGACATATCACATTACGAATTCATCATTTACCGGCAACTCCGCCGAAAGCAGCCCGGCAATTGCCATCTATTCCGATGCTACGCTGTATATGTCGAACACGACCGTCAGCGGTAACTTTACCTACCTCGGTGATGGCAATACTTTCGGAGGCGGAGCGGTTACCATTGTCGGCTCCAACCTGATCGTTCGAAATTCGACTATCTTCAACAATTCGGCACGGAGAGGAGGCGGAATCACTGTTGGAGCTACATCGTCAACGAATACAATTGACATCGGCAACACTATCGTAGCGGGAAACACTGCTACCGAAAGCGGACAAGACATCTTTGCTATCACTGATCTGATGATAACTTCGAGGGGCGGCAATCTGATTCAAAACCTCGAAACCGTTCCCGACGGAATTTTTAACAAACCGAACGACATCACGGGCGTTAATCCGCTGCTCGGTCCGTTAAACTTTTATGGCGGTTTTCCGGTTCAGTCTCATTCGCTGCAAGCGGGAAGTCCGGCTCGAAACGGCGGAATCAATGCGAATGCGGTTGACCCGCTGACCAATCAGCCGCTCTTGACCGACACTCGCGGTGCGGGCTTTCCGCGTATCGCCGACACAACGGTTGACATCGGCGCGTTTGAAGACCAGAGCGGCAACACGTCGCTCATCGTGACCAAGAATGCTGACACCAATGATTTGGTTTGCGATACCGACTGCTCTCTGCGCGAAGCCGTATTTACCGCCGGACTTAACTCCGGAACAGATACGATAACTTTCGCGCCGAATGTTTTCGGCACGCTCGCGCTCGGCGGCAGCGAGATTGAAATTAAAAATCAAAACGTCAACATCGTCGGCTATCCAACCTTAAATGCGGAAACTCTGATAGTTTCGGGCGGCAATGCGAATCGCATTTTTTATTTGGTTAATGCAACTGTAAATATTTCGGGAATGACATTGGCAAACGGTAATGCCGGAGGAGGCTTTGGCGGCGCGATTCGGACGGAAAACAATAGCAATCTGACGCTCGATAAAGTGATTGTCAGAAACAATTTCGCCGATAGAGGCGGGGCAATTTTTATAGGTCCCAGCGGAACGGGGCATATTACCAATTCGACCATCAACAATAATTCGGCAAATGTCGTACTCGCCATAGAGGTCACAAACGGCAGCACGCTGAATATGGCAAACACAACCGTCAGCACTAACTTTGACGCAAACGGCGGTCCGGGTCCGGGCGCGGTTTTTGTAGTGGGAACGGCAAACATCCGAAATTCGACCATCGCCTTTAATCGCACGAGTGGCGGCACGGGCGGCGGAATTTTTTCAATTGGAACGCTCAACATCGGCAACAGCATCGTCGCCAATAACATCGCTGCTACATCGCCCGACATTCATCGCAGTTCAGGCGTAATTACTTCAGTCGGCGGAAATCTCGTCCAGAATACAAACGGTTTTCCGGCGGGAACATTTTCGCAAACAAACGATGTTGTCGGAGTTGACCCGCTGCTCGCCGCGCTCGCCGACAACGGCGGAAATGTGACGACGCATTCCTTGATGCCGAACAGTCCGGCAATCAACACAGGCATCAACGCCAATGCGGTTGACCCGTTCGACAATTCAATTCTGGTTACGGACGCACGCGGAACTGCCGGCAGAATATCAAACGTCACAGTTGATAAAGGCGCGTTTGAAGCGTTTGCGCCGACCGCCGCCGCGGTTTCCGTTTCCGGCAGAGTGACCAACGGCAAACGCGGCGTGGCGCGGGCGCGGGTTTATATGACCGGACAAAACGGCGAAACACAAACGACGATAACAAATTCATTCGGCTACTTTAGATTCAGCGA
>JBPCPU010000133.1:0-6067 GCA_050998795.1 Pyrinomonadaceae bacterium | reverse complement strand
GAAAGGAGAAATCACTATGCTTATAAAAATTTGCGGTTTAGTTTTAGTAATTGCTTTTGCCTCTTTTACGCTTTCCGCTCAAACGTCCGTCAAACCCGCTTCCAATGAAAGTTGGGAATATCTTGTTGTTTCTATCAGCACTTTTTCAGACAAAGAAAATTTAGCTGTTTCCAATAAGTGGATTGGACGAAGGCAAGGAAATGTCGGTTTTTATCAAGACGTTCAAATGCAGAATGAATTTGACCGACTCGGAAAATTAGGTTGGGAATTGGTGGAAATTCTCCCCGTCAATGTAAATGACCAACCTTCTTTCGCCAACCCAAAATTTATTTTCAAGCGAAAATTCGACTCGGCGCGTTCCGAACGCGAAGCCGAAGATTTAAAAAAACTTGAAAATGAGTTCAAGAATATTTCGCCGAATACAGTTAAGGCGACGGATTTAATCGAACTTGACCAAGCCGAATTCAAAGCCAAACAAAATGAAGTTGCCGACAGAGCAAAAGCCAAATTAGAACAAGCGATTAAAAATACAAGCATTACATCGGTTTTAAATATTACAACCGCATATTCAGACAATATCAAGCAGACATACGCGGAAATTGTCGTAGATGGAAGTTCGGCTTTATTGGAAGGCGGAAATAAATATCGTTTGTCGGAAGCCAAAAAATATGCCCGGCAAATTGCAGTCGAACTTTTCAACAAAATCGGATTAAGACAGCTAACACCGAACGAAGATTTCTATAATGAATATGGGAATTTCAGTTATAGAGGAGAAGTTACCATCAAACTTTCGATTGTAATAAATTATAACGGCACAATCCGAAATGTTGCGGTTGGATACATTAACGGCAATTGGGCAGAAACAATTAAGTAAAGTCGAGTAAATGACCGGACGAGTTTTAGTTTTAAACGCTTCCTACGAGCCGATAAACGTCTGCACGGAACGCCGCGCAGTGGTAATGATTTTTAAAGGCGTGGCGCGGATGGAAGAACACAACGGACACGAGCTTCATTCCGCACGAATTACGATGCACGCGCCTTCGGTCATTCGTCTGATGGAATATCGCCACATTCCGCACGAACGGCGTTCGCTGTCGAGAAAAAACATTTTGCTGCGCGACCAATTTACCTGTCAATACTGCGGCAAGGTTTTCGCGCCCGCCGATTTAACCCTTGACCATATTATTCCACGTTCGCGCGGCGGAAATTCGACTTGGGACAATTTGGTGGCGTGCTGCAAAAAGTGTAATCACAAAAAAGGAAGCCGTGCGCCGGAGGAGTCGGGAATGGCGCTTTTGAAAAAGCCGAGAGCATTTTCGATGCACGTCAGCCGACAAATTATGCGATACTTGGGTCGAACGGATGAAACTTGGCGTAAATATCTGTATTATGAAGATTGATTTGCGGTTCTAGATATGCGATTAGTGATTTGAAAACTTTCTGACATTGATTTGCGTCTAAAGTTTAACAAGAGAAATAAGGCAAAAAGACTTATTTTCTTTAATTTATAATTATAAGTTTAGTAATAATTCAGGAGAAATTATGGGAAGTTTTGGAACAACAGAAATTATTTTAATCGTCGCCGTTCTTTTTTTGCTTTTCGGCGCGAGCCGTCTGCCGCAATTGGCGAAATCTTTTGGTCAAACCCGCAAGGCTTTTAAAGACGGAATGCGCGAAGCCGACGAAGAAGAACGTATCGAAATTGAGCAGAAACAAATCAATTCAACGCCGATTGCTCCGCAGGTGAACAGGCTGAGCGATGAAGAATTACAGGCGGAAATGCGCCGTCGGGCGGAAGTGAAATAATTGTAGAATCGGGAAAAGCACGTTATTGATTGTTCAATTCGGCAACGTGCTTTTTAACTGTTTCGCCTAAAGTTTCAAGATTATACCCGCCTTCCAAACACGACACGATTCTGCCCGCGCAAGTTTCGTCTGCCCATTGCTTGACGGTTTTCGTCATCTGAACAAAATCTTTATTCTCCAACTTTAACTGCCCAAGCGGGTCGTGCGCGTGCGCGTCAAAGCCGGCGGAAATCAAAATCAAATCGGGTTTGAAATTTTCGGCAATCTCGCCGATTGCGCCGTCGAACATTCTTCTCTGCTCGACCGCCGCCGTTTGCGCTTTGACCGGCACATTAAGCGTGTAGCCTTTGCCGCGCCCAAAACCGGTTTCGCCGCGTGAACCGCTGCCCGGATACCACGGATATTGGTGCGTCGAAAAGAAAAACACGCTTGGATCGTCAAAGAAAATTCCCTGCGTCCCGTTGCCGTGATGCACGTCCCAATCAACAATCGCCACGCGCTCGATTTCCTTATATTTGCTTTGCGCGTAACGCGCCGCGATTGCCACATTATTAAAAAGACAAAATCCCATCGCGTTTTCGGCAGTTGCGTGATGCCCGGGCGGACGGACAACGACAAAAGCGTTTGCTGCTTCGCCCGACATCACCGCATCAACCGCGCGGCACGCGCCACCAGCCGCATAAAGCGCCGCATCAAACGAATTCATCGAAATAATTGTATCGGCATCGAGATGTTCCACGCCGTTTGCGAACGCGCCTTCGACTCGTTTGAAATGCTCCGGCGTGTGCGCCGCTTGAATTATTCCTTTGGAAACTTTTTCAGGCGTGATTTCCGTCAAACCTTTCCAAAAATTTTCATCGCTTTTGAGCGCATTCATTATGACTTCGTAACGACGCGGCGTTTCAGGATGCCCGATTCCGGTGTCGTGTTTTTGATAAATCGGATGATGGATTAATGCTGTTTTCATTCGTCAATTGTAAGTAAAAAAGATTCGATAAGTAAATTTAGCTGTTCGAGGGTTTTCGCATCGGAAACTTCTCCGTTTTTTATTTTTGTCTGCGCGTGTGAAATTAAAAGCGCAGAATTTTCACCAATTTTTGCGTCAATCGTTCTCAAAATCAACAGTAAAGATTCGTGTGCCTTTTCGCCCAAACTCGAAGCCGTAATTAAAGCCGTCGGTTTATTGTGAAAATCTGCTGATGAAACTGTCCATTCGAGCGCATTTTTGAGCGCGGCGGGAACACTGAAAACATACTCCGGCGAACAAATTAAAACTCCGTCATACTGATTTATTTGTTGCCGCAAATCCGCTACCGCAACGAGCGGCTTATTCGTATCTAAGTCAGGATTAAAATGCGGCAAATCTCCCAAATCACCATAAATCGTCAGATTGATTTTATCGCCGAACATTTCCGCAATAATTTCCAGAATCGTTAGATTTGTTGATTTAGCTCGCAGACTTCCCGAAATTGCCAAAATATTTTTCATTTGGTAGAAGCTATTCTCATAAAAATCATTCGTCGGAAAAAGAAATGTTTTTTGCTGAAAAGTTGAGCCGCGTTCCGAGCCACGTCACGTCGTCGGTCGTGTTCGAGAGAACAATCACGCCGCTTTTCGTTTTTTTGTTAACCGCCATAAAACTCGCGTAGCCGCCCGCGCCGCCGTTATGCCAGATTACGTCTTCTTCGTCAGTCACTACGGCGAAAAATCTCGAATAATAATGCCAGCCTAAACCCGTCTTAGTGCCAGATTGCTTTTCGTGAGTTTTGATTAGGGAGTCGGAAATCTCGCTGCGGCTCGCATCGAAATTCGCACGGATAAATTTTGTCATATCTTCGGCGTTCGAGAGAAAGGAACCCGCGCCGGTCAACACCGCATCTTCCCAAACCGGATTAGGATTTCCCTGTTCGTTATAACCTTGCGCCAACAATTCCCGATGCTCCGCGCTTAAAGTTATCGTTGTATTTTTCATCTCCAATCGCTTGATGATTTCGTCCTTAACGATTGTTTCGTAAGACTTGCCCGTCTTTAATTCCAGAATATGACCGAGAACGCCCATTCCCAAATTTGAATAATCGAAACTTCCGACTTCTCCCAAATTTTCGCAGGTCGCCAGATAATCATAAAGGTCTTGGACGGTCAAATCTTTGTAAGGATTGAGTACATCTTTGATTTTCGGAACGAAACTTTCGGGAAACGACGGCAACCCCGACGTATGCGTCGCCAATTGTCTGAGCGTAATGTTTTTCGCTTTTTCGCAAATTTTAACCGTCGGATTTAGATATTTATCAACCGAATCGTCAAAAGATATTTCGCCGCGGTCGGAGAGAATTTGCGCCGCCGACGCGGTGAAAATTTTTCCGATTGAAGCCAACTCAAAAATTGTCGGCGCGTCGGGCGCGTCGCCGCGTTCCTTACTCTTTTTTCCGAAACCTCTGATGAAAACGCGGTCGCCTCTGACGACTCCGACGACCAATCCGACTTTGCCGTTTTTGTTAACGTAGCCGTCGCCGATTCTGCCGACGATTTCCTCTAAATTTTTCGTATCTTTGACGTTCCGGTTGCCGTAGTAACGGTAAGCGAGAAAAGAAGCGACTCCCAACGCGAGAAGAAAAATCAAAACTCCAATGACGACGGCGAAGGCTTTCAGCATAATTCAACCTCGAATAATTTTCGATTACTACGCCGAATTCTACGAATGAGTTTCAGATAAAAGCCGTTTCGTGGAGCAGTTCGCCCGTCGCAAATCTTTCAAGACGCAAACACGAAACGTCCAAAAAATTCGCTTTGCCGTCCAAAACTATTTCCGCCAGAGCGCGTCCGGTCGCGGGCGAGTGCATAACGCCGTGACCGCTAAAGCCATTGGCAAAATACAATCCCGCGATTTCACAACCGCCTAAAATCGCGTGGTGGTCGGGCGTGTTCTCGTAAAGTCCGGCGCGGCATTTTTCCCGCAGGACTTTTGTTTTCGCCAAAAACGGAGCGCGGTGTTTTGCCTTTTCATAAACTTTCTCAACGAATGATTCTTCAAAATCAGTACTAAAACTCGGCGTTTCATTTTTGTCGGGATAGGCGAACAAAACTTCCCTTTTAGAATCTTTGGCGGGTCGAAAATGAAAACCGTTTGATAAATCAATCACCATCGGCAAGTTTTCCTGCAAACTTGTTGCGCTTTCCGCCCAAACAATTTGACGTTTCAGAGGCTCGACCGGCAAATCAATTCCCGCCGTTTTTGCTAAATTTCGCGCCCACGCGCCCGCGCATAAAATAACTTTTTCACATTCGAGTTTTCCTTTGTCGGTTTCAACGCCGACCACTTTTCCGTTTCGTGTTTCGATTAATAAAACCTCTGTTTCAGCTTGAATTGCCGCGCCGTTTTCCAATGCCTTTTTGCTAAAACCTTCCAACACGCCGAGCGGATTGATAAAACCATCGCGCCCGCCGAAACTTCCGCCGACAATATCTTGGCAGTTTAAGCCTTTGACCATTTTGGAGATTGTTTTCGTGTCAACCATTTCAACGGCTTCACAACCGAGAGATTTTTGTTTGGCGACGCTTTGTTTTAAAAAATTGAACTGCTTTTCACCAGTTGCAAGGAACAGATAACCGCATGGTTCATAGCCGCAATCGAAGTCCCAATTCTTGAAAAATTCTATCGAATAGAGCGAGAGTTTGATATTGATTTCCGTTTCAAATTGAGCGCGAACGCCGCCCGTTGCTTTTCCCGTTGAGCCTTTACCCAAAAGATTTTCGCGTTCTAAAGTCAAAACACTTTTCGCGCCACGTTCAGTTAAATGATACGCGACGCTCGCGCCGACTACGCCGCCGCCGATGATAATGATTTCAGCTTTTTTCATATCAATTTTAGCCACGAACAAACAGGAAAAGACACGAAATAGAAATTCAAAACCTTTCGTGTTCTATGCGTGTTTGTTCGTGGCTAAATCATTTAGCGAAAACCTGCGAAAAGTCAGCAAATGCCTTAAATTCTAAAGCATTTCCGCTTGGGTCGAGAAAAAACATCGTTGCTTGTTCTCCGACTTCGCCCGCGAAACGAATTTTCGGCTCGATGATAAATTCGATGCCTTTGTCTTTTAATTTTTCGGCAAAGGTTTTGAACTCGTTCATCGGTAAAACAATTCCGAAATGCGGCACGGGAACGTGGTCGGCATCAACTTCGTTTTTATGTTTTACACCTGCGTTTTCAGGCGCAAGATGCGCGACGATTTGATGTCCGAACAAATTGAAATCAATCCAAGCG
>JBPCPU010000126.1:0-8596 GCA_050998795.1 Pyrinomonadaceae bacterium | reverse complement strand
ATCGCGCAAAAAGCCTTGCCAGCCGCCACGCTCGAAACTCTTCTTTATGCCTTCGGCGCGTTGGGGTGAGCCACTAATCTCATTGATTTTGACGCTCTCGGCGATTCTCGCGGCGTAATCGCCTTTCCTCTCGTAGTTGAAGGCAAGATAGCGATGCGCTGGAAAATAATTCGCGTCCAGATTAATGACCTTTTTCAAATGCGCGATTGATTCGTCGTAACGACGCGCAAAAAACAACGCTTGTCCGTAATCGGAATTGGCTTGGAGCGACATCGGGTCTAGTTCTATCGCCCGCCGGATTTCGGCGAGCGCTTCTTCGTGTCTGCCTAAACTGCTGAGAAGCTGCCCGTGCCACAGATGCGCCTAAGAGTAGTTTGGATTTAGTTCGAGTGAGCGTTGGTATTCGCGCTCCGCGCCCGCAGGATCGTAATCATACAAAAATAAGATGCTGCCGAGCGTGGCGCGCGCTTCGGGCAGTTGGTCGTCAAGCGACACGGCTTTGAGCGCGTATTCACGCGCCATCTGCTTGTAATTTTGCCGCGGTATGTCTCTAAAAGCGGTCAGCCTGCCCGTAGATTCGGCAAGCCCGACGTAGGCAAGCGCGAAATTCGGGTCGAGCGCGACAGCCTGCTGATAAAATTCGATTGATTTATACAAATCCGGCGGCGTAACTTTGTATTGCAGAAAATGTCCGCGCAGATAAAGCTGATAGGCTTCCGCGTTTTCGGTGTAGTTCTTCGCCAGTTTTTGCTCTTCCGCGCCCGACAATTTCAGACGCAGCTTTTCCGAAACAGTCTGAGCGATTTCCTGTTGTATCACGAGCGCGTCCGTCGCTTTCCGATTATACTGTTCGCCCCATAGTTGTTTGTTATCACGCGCGTCAACCATCTCGACTCTAATTGATAAATTATCGCCGCGCTGCACGACTCTGCCCGTAATAATTGCCTGCACGTCTAGCTTGTTCGCCACGTCTTGCACATCTATGTTCTCGCCTCTGTATTTGAAACTCGAACTGCGGGCGATGACTTTCAGTTGCGGCAATTGCGAAAGACGGTCAATCACGCTTTCGCTCAAACCGTCCGACAAGTAATCAAGATTCGCATCGTTGCTTCCGTTGACAAACGGCAGGACGGCAACCGAATTGAATGCTGTTGCCGTGCGCGCGGCGAAAAAGGCAAAGTAACCAATGGCAGCAAGTGCAACGACGAACGCCGCGACAATTCCGAGCAAAACGAATTTGTGTTTCTTGACTTCGCCGACAACGTATTCCGCACTTGAAGATTGTAGCGATAAACTGCTTTGCGTCGAAACCGCCGCTGGTTGAATTACCGTTGCGTTTTTGCTTGATTGCGCCGTGCCAATGTTTGCCGATTTTGCGAAAGACGGAATGTGCGAGCGTTCTAGTTCTTCGGAAAACTCCAATTCGCGCTTCAAATTCTTGAGGTCGAGCAGCAAATCTTTGACAGTTTGATAACGCTCGTCCGCCTTTTTCTGCAAAGCCTTTCGTACAATTCGATTTAATTCCGGCGGCGTGTTTTCGCCCGTCGGCGCAGGTTCGCTTTTGAGAATTGCGGCAATCGCATCGCTCGTTGTTTCGCCTGCAAAAGGCTGTCTTCCGGTCAGCATTTCATAGAGAACAACCGCAAAACTCCAAATGTCTGTCCGCCCGTCAACCTTTTGCCCGCGAGCCTGTTCCGGCGACATATACGCCGGAGTTCCAAGAATCATTCCCGCTTTGGTATTGACTTGGACGTGGGTTTCGGCTTCCGCATCAAGTGTTTGAGTTTCCTGCATGGTCAATTTTGCCAAGCCAAAATCCAAAACTTTAACCAAGCCGTCTTCGCGCAGCACCACATTTTCCGGCTTGATGTCGCGGTGAATAATGCGGGCTTCGTGCGCGGCTTGCAAAGCCGATGCAATTTGAACGGCGATGTCGAGAGTTTCCGGCAAAGTTAAACTTTCGCGCTGCATTCGCTCGCGCAAAGTCTCGCCTTTGATAAATTCTGAAGCGATAAAGCGCAAGCCTTCGCTCTCGCCGATTTCGTAAATTGTAATAATATTCGGATGATTAAGCGCGGAAGCGGAACGCGCCTCTTGAACGAATCGGTTGAGATGTTCGATATTTTCGTCTAGCGAATTGTTGAGAATTTTGATAGCGGCTTTGCGCTCAAGGCGCGTGTCTTGAGCGAGATAAACTTCACCCATTCCGCCCGCGCCGATTTGTTTGATTATTTCGTAATGTCCGAAATTTTGCCCGCCCGTGAGTTTTTCCTTTTTTTCCATTATCAAAACGGCGACTTCGCGGGCGGCAGGCTGTTCCATAAAACTCGCCGCGCCTTCAAACGAGACGAGAAGTTTTTCTACTTCGAGCCGCAAATCGGCATCGCCGCCGCACGCTTTTTCGAGAAATTTTTCGCGTTTCGCGGGCGCGAATTTCAGCGCGTCATCGAAGACGCCTTTAACTTTTTGCCAATATTGCGGGTTCATTTCAAGGTTAATCGGCGCTCTGGAATTGTGGCTCGACGAAACATATTTTGGAATTTCCACATTTATTTCGTAATTTCCTGCTTGAGCCAAGCCTTTGACATATTCCAATCGCGTTTGACGGTTGCCGTCGAGATTTTTAAAACCTCGGCGGTTTCCTCGATGCTCAAACCGCTAAAATACCTGAGTTCGACGACGCGAGCCTGTTGCTCGTCAAATTTTGCAAGGCGCGTCAACGCTTCATCCAAAGCTACCAAATCTATGCTTCTTTCTTCCGAAATAACGAGCAGCGCGTCGTCAAGCGGCAAATTTTCCGTTGCGCCGCCGCGTTTTTCCCGATGCCTTTCCCGCGCGTAATCAACTAAAATCCGCCGCATTGCTTGCGCGGCGATACCGAAAAAATGAGCGCGGTTTTGCCAGTTCACATCGCGCTGGTCAATCAATCGCAAATAGGCTTCGTGTATCAAAGCAGTCGTTTGCAGCGTGTGTCCGGCGCGTTCGCGGCGCAGATAACGCGAAGCTTGCCGCCGGAGTTCCTCATACACGAGCGGCATTAAATCGTCCAATACCGCCTGATTGTCGCCGCTCCATTCCTGCAGCATCCGCGTGATTTCCAGAGATTTGTCGGCGGAATGCTCCATAGTTTTTGGATAGTATAATATGCCTACGTGCCGCATCGAGTCAACCTTTTTGATACGCCTGAAGATTAATTACCGGATTTCACGAAAAAATTTTGAGCCAAATCTCGCGCTCGTGTCGCGTTTATTAATGGAGGGAAATCTTTTCCTTTTTTATCCTACCTGTTTAGGTAGTTACATTGGTTATTGTTTGTCGCTACGATGAAGTTTATTTAAGGACAGAAAATGGTTTTGCTTTATAAAAAAGCTGCTCGAATTTGTCTGTCAAACTGTCGTTATTATCGGCAGCAGGTAGAAATTTAAAATTTTTAACAAGGAGACCAAATATGAAACACAAAATTTTATCGCTCGTCATCGCCCTCGGCTGCGCGCTGTTGGTGACAGTCGAATCTTTCGCGCAGGCGACGTCGGTTTTTACGACCGGATTAAACAACCCGTCGAAAATTATCACCGCCGGACAAACATCTCTGCTGGTTGCCGAACCCGGAACGACCGCGCCGAACAGCGGGCGCATTTCTTTGGTTAATCGCGCGTCGGGAGCGCGGCAAACTTTAATTGACAATTTGCCGTCAGCCATTAACCTCGACGGCGGCGCGCCCGAAGCTATCGGTCCGTCCGGCTTAAAGCTGAGCGGGCAAAAACTTTATCTGACCATCGGCTCGGGCAACACGGCGATGCCGACGACCGGCGGCTTAATTCTCAATCCCGCGCCGGCTTCGCCCTTGTTCGATTCGATTTTGGAGTTGACTCTGCCCGCCGATTACGAAACTTTGGCGAGCGGCTTCGCGCTTTCGTTCGCCAATCAAACGACGCTCAACGGCAACGCGCCGGTCACTTTGACGAACGCCGAAGGAAAACAACTGACGGTTCGCCTCGTCGCCAATTTGCCGAATCACATCGCCGAGCCGCGTCCGGCTTTGCCGGAACACATCCGCACGTCGAATCTCTACGGCATTGAGCTTTCCGGCGATTCGCTCTATGTCGTGGATGCCAGCTTTAATTTGCTCTATCGCGTAAATATCGCAACCGGAGCTTTTGAAACATTTGCGACTTTCGCGTCGAAGCCGAATCCGACACCGGTGGGACCGCCCTTCATCGAAGCCGTGCCGGACAGCATTCGGCTCGTCGGCAACAATTTGCTCATCTCGTTTTTGACCGGCTTTCCGTTTGTGCAGGGCTTGGCGGAAGTCCGCACCGTTAATCTCGATACCCGCGCGCAAGCCGTTTTTATTGGCGGTTTGACTTCGGCACTCGACGTTTTGCAGTTCAACGGAGCGAGCAATACCGATTCGTATCTGGTTTTGGAATTCAGCGCGAATATGCTGGCGCAACAGCCGGGACGCTTAAAACTTTTTACGCTGCCTTCGCAAACGCCGCGAATTTTGGCTGACAATCTTATAACGCCGACTTCGGTCGCCCGCGATTTGCAGACCGGAAACATTTTTGTAACGGAAAAAGCGACAGGAAGAATTCTCCGCATTACCTTTCCGCGTCCGGCTTTTGATTTTGACGGCGACGGAAAAGCGGATGTCTCGGTTTTCCGCCCGTCGAATATGTTTTGGTATATCAATCCTTCGAGCAATCCGACGAGTTTTTACGGTTTTCCGTTCGGTTTGGCAACCGACAAACTCGCTCCCGCCGATTATGACGGCGACGGCAAAGCCGACGTTGCCGTTTACCGCCCGTCAAACGGAACATTGTATTTGCTCAGAAGTTCTTCCGGCTTTCTCGGCGTTTCGGTGTCCGGCGCATCTGCTTCGGATATTCCCGCGCCCGCCGACTTTGACGGCGACGGCAGAGCCGATTTCGCACTCTTTCGTCCGGGAAGCGGAACGTATCTTGTCTACAATTTAGCAAGTAATCAAACCAGTTCCGTATCACAATTCGGATTTCTTGACGGCAAACCTGTTCCGGCTGATTACGACGGCGACGGTAAAGCCGATTATGCCGTTTTTCGCCCGTCCGACGGAAATTGGCTAATCAGCACTTCGCAAGGCAATAGACTTGTTCAGTTCGGATTTCCGACCGACAAAACCGTCGTCGGCGATTACGACGGCGACGGCAAAGCCGACATCGCCGTTTTTCGCCCCGAAACCGGCTACTGGTATTATCTGCGAAGTTCGGACGGCGGATTCAGGGCGTTTCAATTCGGTTTTTCGACCGACATACCTGTTCCGGCTGATTACGACGGCGACGGCATAACTGACATCGCCGTTTTTCGCCCGTCGAACGGTGTCTGGTATATTCTGCGAAGCTCAAACAATCAACTGCAATTCGCTAACTTCGGCGCGGCAACGGATATTCCAATTCCTTCGGTTTATGTTCGCTAAGGACAAAGCAGCGTACAATGACGATTTTGAGTTTGTTATATTTCTTCCGATTTCTTCGTGGCGAAAAATGAAGAATTTCGGAAAGGAACGGGAAGACGGTGAACCTCCGCCTTCCCGTTCCGACATGCGACAAAGCCGGAATCTGGCGGATTAAGGAAGCGGACAGCAGTTAATATACCTGGCATCCGAAACAAGTTTTGAAATGAGTTTTGAATCCAAATTTTTCTTTTGAATGTCTAAAGATTAGATGTATTGACAAAGTAGGTTAGATTGTTTGAAGCGAACGACGGCGTATCGGCAAACTATTCACTATTAACTGTTCACTATTCACTATCTTACAAAGAATTATTCCGTCTGTTAGTAAACAGTTAATAGCCAACAACGTATAGTTTTCATAATCCCGCACCGACCTGACCTAATTTGTCAATACATTAGGGAATAATTTTCGCTAAAGCGAAACATAATAAGTTTGAGGTTCGTAAAAACAGCGCAACTTGTTATTGAAGCAATTGGTTATTAAACTTATTGTTTCGTCGTATTTTTTTAAATTTAAGGAGTAAAAATCAATGAAACGAAAAAGTTTTTTATTTGTCGCATTATTTGCGTTAATCGCCTTTGTTTCGTTTGCTAAGATGAGCAGCGCAAACGATAGCTTTGCCGTCGGCAAAACTTTGGATAATTTCAAACTTTTCGATACCACCGGCAAAGAGCAATCCTTTAATGATTTGAAGGGCAAAAACGGCGCGGTTGTCGTTTTTCTTTCAACGCAGTGTCCGGTCGTGCGCGGTTATGACGAAAGAATCAGCAAAATCGCCGAAGGTTACAAAGCTAAAGGCATCAACTTTATCGGTGTCAACTCCAATTCAACCGAATCGCCCGAACAGGTAAAAAAACACGCAGCAGAAAATTACAAATTTCCCGTCTTAATTGACAAGGACAATGTTTTAGCCGACCGTCTCGGCGCAAATGTTACGCCCGAGGCGTTTTATTTTAACGAGAAAAATGTTTTGATGTATCACGGCGCGGTTGACAATGACCGTTCGGGTAAAAATGTTACAGAAAGTTATTTGACCGCAGCGTTTGATTCGGTGCTGAACGGAAAAACAATTGCGAAAACCAGCGCAAACGCTTTCGGCTGCTCGATTAAAAGAAAAGAATAAAGGTTAAAAGGATGAAAAAATTTTATACAAATTGGGCGGGAATGAAAAATGTTCTTCTATTTGGTTTTGTTATCATTTTCGCTCAAGTTTTTGTAACAGAAACTTTTGGACAAAAGAAAAAGCCCAGACCGAAAACTTCCGTTAAAAAAACCCGACCGAAAGCGATTGCAGCAATTTTAAATTTGCCGAAAGTTATGCAGATTGATGAAGTTGCGCTTAATAATTTGCTCAAACGCGACGGCGAAAATGCCAAACCTCTGCTCATTAATTTTTGGGCAACGTGGTGCGATCCGTGCCGCGAAGAATTTCCCGAACTTGTCAAAATTGACACGGATTATAAAGGGAAAATTGATTTTATTACAATTTCGCTTGACGACGCGACGGAAATAAATCGTGAAGTTCCAAAGTTTTTAGTAAATATGAAAGCACAAATGCCCGCTTATCTTTTGAAAACCGACAACGAAGAAGCGGCAATTGCTTCGGTAACAAAAGACTGGCAAGGCGGACTTCCCTTTACTGTTTTGCTCAACGAAAAAGGCGAAATTGTTTATATCCGGCAAGGAAAAATTAAAGCTGAAATCGTACGAAGTGAAATTGATAAAATTTTACCGATTGAAGCCGCAAAGCAGACACAAAACACAAAAACGAATTAAAACCCGGCGTGAAAATCAGTCTTGATTTGCGGTTAAAAATAAAATCAAAAACAGAGTTTATCGGTGCGGATTTGAAAAACAAGTCTGAAACGCATAAACTCTCTTTTTTGTTTTAAACGAGATTTTCTTAATCTGTGAGCATTACCGATGAACAATTCCGCAATCACTCCCGAAATTATTGCACAGCATAATTTAACTGCCGAAGAATACGAAAAAATCAAACAGATTCTCGGACGCGAACCGAATTTTACGGAACTCGGCATTTTCAGCGTGATGTGGTCGGAGCATTGCAGTTATAAATCTTCGCGGGTTCATCTGAAACGTCTGCCGACAACCGGCGAGCGCGTGATTGTTCCGCCGGGCGAAAACGCGGGCGTGGTTGATATTGGCGACGATTGGTGCGTTGCTTTTAAGGTCGAATCGCACAATCATCCGAGTTTTATCGAACCTTTTCAAGGCGCGGCAACCGGCGTTGGCGGAATTCTTAGAGATGTTTTTACGATGGGCGCACGTCCGATTGCCTTGATGAATAGTTTGCGTTTTGGGAATTTGAATCACGCAGAACACGCCAACCGCAATAAATCAATCTTAAAAGGCGTAGTTGCCGGAATCGCGCATTACGGTAATTGTTTCGGGACGGCGACGGTTGGTGGCGAAGTGGTTTTTGATGACGCATACAACCTAAATCCGCTTGTTAATGCTTTTGCTCTGGGAATTGTCCGCAAGGACCAGATTTTTTTTGGAAAAGCAAGCGGCATCGGAAATCCGGTTTTGTATGTCGGCGCAAAAACCGGACGCGACGGCATTCACGGCGCGACGATGGCTTCGGCGGAATTTGATGATGAAGCACTCGAAAAACGTCCGACGGTGCAGGTCGGCGACCCGTTTTTAGAGAAACTTCTTCTTGAAGCCTGTCTCGAAGCGATGCGAAGCGGCGCGATTGCGGGCATTCAAGATATGGGCGCGGCTGGTTTGACTTCTTCAAGCGTTGAAATGGCGGCGCGTGCCGGAACCGGCTTAGAATTAGATTTGACGCTCGTTCCGCAACGCGAAACCGATATGACGGCGTATGAAATGCTTTTGAGCGAATCGCAGGAACGGATGATTATCGTCGCGTACAAAGGACGCGAAAAACAAATCGTCGAGATTTTTAATAAATGGGAATTAGACGCGGTGGTCGTCGGCAAAGTCGTCGAGGGAAATCGTTTGAAAATTTTTCACAACGGCGAAATGGTGGCGGATTTGCCGGTTGACAAATTGACCGACGAAGCACCGCGTTACTCGCGCCCAATGCGCGAAGTCGAGAGTCGAGAGGCGAGAGTCGAGAGTCG
>JBPCPU010000001.1:0-10239 GCA_050998795.1 Pyrinomonadaceae bacterium | reverse complement strand
TGACAACAATAATTTTAAGTAAAACAAACTGTCAGAACAAAAAAGCCCAATTAGAAAATTTCAGCGATGACTTTGACAGTTTGATTATAACATTGAAAATGCTTAATTTTTTATGAGAAAGCCCTGATTCCAACAGGAACATTTGTTGATTTAGTTGAAAGGGTTGCACCTTTCGCCGAACGAACTGCAATTAGCGCACGCGCACAAATTCCTGCCATAATTCGTCAGCGAGGAATTGCAGGGCAACCAGTAGATATTGATTTTTTGATTAGTCAAGCAAATAATGTTTTTCCCGGAAATGCTCCATATTTGCCTGCAATGAGAGAGTCTTATAGAACTTCGTTAGAAATATCAAAAATTTACAATCTCATAATGACATCTCAAGAAGTTTTAGCAGAAGACAATTATCTTAGTGAGAGGTCAGCAGGAAGGAATCCACAAGTTCCACCTGTAGTATCATTGAGAACTGCTTTGTATAACATTGAACATAGTGGCGATGCTGGTGTTGTTGTGTTCAAAATAGGCGGCTTGCAGCCTCGCGTTCAATTCACAATAGTAGATTTGGTTATAGAAACACTGAAAGATATTTGTAAAAGGGAAACCGACCGATACAATGCAAATAACACTCATGTTCCAATGTATCCATCGGTCTATTTTGAAGAAGCTCATATGTATATGGAAATGCAGAAAATAAATGAACTTCTACCTCTAATTAGACACTTTGGAATGAATGTTTTCTTTATGACAAATACGCCTGGAGCGTTACCGGATTCTGTCTTTCGGCTGATTGACAATTTAATAATGACGCGAATCGTAAATAAGAAGGATATTGACCAAGTAAAGAACTGTGGTTTAACTGATGCAGATACAATCGAAGGTTTTGCAAAAAGTCTTGACAGACATTATGCCCTATTGCTTAGCGCACAAGATGGTTCGACCAAGAATTTTCCTCTTGTCTTCAAGGTAAGAGATTTTGGATTGCCTGTATCAGGTGAAACTCGTTCAATGTGGAAAGTGCTTAGAGATGTCGCAGAACAACAGCAAGGACAAATAAATGAAGATTCAGAACAACAACTAAATGAGCAAATAGATGGATAACCAGAAGATAATCAATAGTTGGTATTCTAAACTTGAAAAGCAAATTCCCAAGTGGACTGAAGTTGAAAAAGACTTAAGTTTGCTTGGGGCTTCGATAGATAACGCATCTTTTCCGATTCATTCTTGGTTTAACTTAAAAGAATCCTTCTCAGCAAATTTTCCAAAGTGGTTAATTGAATACCTAAAAGAAAAATATAATTTTGAACCTAAACTTATACTTGACCCGTTCGTCGGCGGTGGAACCTCGGCGATTGAATTTTCGCGGATGGGAATTGAATGTATTGGAGTTGAATATAATCCGTTTATTCGTTGGGTTGCTGAGTCAAAATTACATTGGCATAAATACGACACAACAAATATTGAAAACGCAATTATAAAAATTCACTCAAACGGTTTGGAAAGTAGAAAAGTAAGTTTGCCTAAACTTACGACATTCAAAAATACAAAATACTTTCGCTCAAAAGATGTAAAACATTTGATTCAAACTTTGATAGAGATAAAAGAATCTGACATTGATGAATCAACAAAGCGATTTTTGTCTTTAGGAGTTGCTACAACAATTGAAAAAATATCGAATCTTCGGAAAGATGGCAGAGCCTTACGCTATACGAAAAAAGAGATTGGAAAAGACACCAAAGAAATTTTAAAAAAAACTTGGACTGATTTTGTCAATGACCTAGATGAACAAAGTGAAGATACTTTAAATAAGAAGTCAAAAATTTACAAAGGAAGTGCTGTAAATCTAAATAATTTAAGAAATGGAAATGAAGATAAAATAGAAAAGATTAGAAGTAACTCAATTGATTTAGTCGTATATTCTCCTCCTTACTTGAATAATTTTGATTATTCAGAAGTTTATAAACTTGAACTTTGGTTACTTGGGTTTGTAGAAAGTTATGAACAATGGCGAGAGGTTCGGTTGGGAACATTGAGGTCGCATCGAAGTATTAAATTTGACGAAACTAGCTTTCTATCTATGGACAAAAGAACCAAACACATTTCGGAAAAAGTTGATTTACTTGAAAAGGGATTAGAAGAAACATCTTCTGGAAACGCTTTGAAAGGATTAGCAAAAAGCTACTTCGATGATATGTATTTAGCCATAAAGGAACAATACAGAACTCTCAAAAATGATGGTTTTCTTGCTTATCTGCTTGCAAACTCGTGTTATTCAGAACTTCAAATACAAACCGATTTAATTTTGTGTGAAATTGCTAAAAGTATTGGATTTAAACCTCTAGAAATTATTGTTGTGAAAAAACGGCATCGAAGGTCGCAACAAAATAGTCATATAAGAGAAAGTATTGTGATTTTGAAAAAATAAAAATTTTGAAAAAATTTACCACAACAATTTCACTTGATACTTAGCAAAATTTGCATCCGCGCTCACCAAAGTCATATTTTCGACAATCGCTTGCGAAATCAGCAATCTGTCAAACGGGTCTTTGTGGTGAAGCGGCAGATTTTCCAGATACAAGGCGTGTGAAAGTTCGACGGGCAAGATTTGAATATTGTTGACGGTTTGTTGTTCAGTGATGATATTTTCAAGCGTATCATTGAAAACCATTTTCTCAAGTTTGATTTTGATTTGCATTTCCCAAACGCTGGCAACGCTTAGAAAGACTTGGTTTGCAGGATTTTTAACTTCTCCGGCAACGGTTGGAGGTAATTTCTTCGTGTTACTGAAACTCCAGATAAATGCGTGAGTGTCCGAAAGCAGATTCATTCTTCTTCTCCAAGCCAAAAAGAATCGGGCAATTCATCGTCAAAATCGTCGCTTGTCCAAACTTGTCCCTCTCTGAGTCCTAAAATCCGTTCTTTTGGCTCGGTTTTTTGAATCGGTATTAAACGCGCCGAAGGTTCGCCATTTTCTTCGATAATCACTTCACCACCATTCCGGGCAAGAGCCAACAAACCTTGTAATTGTGTTTGCGCTTCGCTGATACTTACTATCTTCGTCATTTTTAGTTACCTCTGGAAAGTAATTTTAACATCAATCGGTCATTCGTGAGAATCAAGCAGTAAGTTCATAATTCTTTATCGAATCCCCAAAAATCATTGGGCAATTCATCGTCAAAATCTTCGCTCATAAAATAGCCTTCGCCTTTGCCCAAACCCGCAATTCGCTGTTTCTGTTCTCTCGGCTTTTCAATCGGCGAAACTTTTGCCAGCGGCTCGCCATTCTCTTGAATCACGACTTCATCGCCGTTGCGCGTCAAAGCAATTACGGTTTGAATCGAAACTTCGTTAATGCTTACTGTTTTTGTCATAAAATCCCCTTGCAAGTGATTATAACATTACATTTTCTTTTCGCATTACGGTTAAAAAGTTGCTGAATGTGATTTGAAAGATTTATGCAGCACGTCCCGGCTATACGATTGTTGACGACAGTTTGAGTTCGACTAAAAAAACAGCGGCTATCTATCGAAGATTGACAGGTTAATTTGTGTTAAAATCTTTTTTCTTTCGACTATTGCAGATTTCAATTATCTGCAATACAAAAAAATTCGGAATAGCTGATAGATAATAGACGATAGCGGATAGATTTTATCTCTCATCTATTATCTATTTGTATTGACAAATTAGGTTAGGTCGGCACGAGATTATGAAAACTGTTCGTTGTTCGCTATGAACTGTTCACTGATAGTCAGAATAATTCTTTGAAAAATAGTGAATAGTGAACAGTTCATAGCGAACAGTTTGCCGATGCGCCCGCCGTTCGTTTCAAACAATCTAACCTAATTTGTCAATACATCTATTATCTATCAGCTATTCCGAATGTGTAACGCACCAAACTGAAACTTGCTCTAAGTGCAGTTTAATGTGAATACTGATAGCGGTTGCCGTACAAATGCTTTTAACGGGAATTGCTGAATTTGTCGGAAAAAGTTTCGAGAAAACACAATGATAAGATTTTCACGTAATCAAATCGTCGGTTCGCTTATATTGCTGGGCGTGATTTTGCTTGTCGCTCTTATTCGTCTTGCTTTTAGTTCGTAGAGTTTTTAGAGTTTAGAGAGTTCATTGAGAAGTTTTCGACTCTAAAAACTCTATGAACCCGACAAACTCTATGAACCCAATTTTTGCCATTGTTGGTCCGACGGCTTCGGGCAAAACCGAAATCGGTGTTGAACTCGCGCTGAAAATCGGCGGTGAGATAATTAATTGCGATTCGGTGCAGATTTATAAAGAAATTCAGATTGCGACAGCTAAACCTTCTATCGGGGAAAGGCGCGGCGTTCCGCATCATTTGATTGATTATGTTTCGCCCGAAATCAAATATACGGCGGCGGATTGGGCGGCGGATGCGGCGGAAAAAATCAAGGAAATCGAAAAGCGCGGAAAAATTCCGATTCTGGTCGGCGGCACAGGATTTTATCTTCGCACCCTGCGCCAGCCTTTTTTCGAAAGTCCGAAAACCGACGAAAAGCTGCGGAATAAGTTAAGTAAAATAAAAGAAGTAAAAGGTGCAGTATATCTTTATAAAATTTTGCAAAAGATTGACAAAGTTTCCGCCGAAAAACTTTTTCCGCGCGATTATGTCCGCGTCGGGCGTGCTTTGGAAGTTTATTTTCAAACCGGCAGAAGGCTTTCCGAAATGCAGCCGAATCGGATTGAGCCGCCCGAATTTGCCGCCCGAATTAAAATTTTTGTGCTTAATCCGCCACGCGAAGAGTTGTATAAAAAGATAAATGAACGTACCGAACGGCATTTTGCAAACGGTTTAGTTGAAGAAGTGAAACATTTACGCAAAGGCGGCGTAAAGGACGACACTAACGCGCTCGGCGCACACGGTTATCGTCGGGTTTGCGAGTATCTGCGCGGCGAAAGAACTTTGGAAAGTGCGATTGAACAAACCAAACAAGATATACGCAACTACGCCAAACGCCAACTTTCGTGGTTTCGACGTGAAGAAGGCGTAATTTGGCTCGAAGGTTTCGGTAATGAATCGGAAACGCAGAAAAATCTCTGGAAAATGCTTGAATTAAAATAACTTGTGAAATTTTTCTTGTAAGAATCGGTAAATCTGTTATAAACTTAAACTTGCAATCCCACAATTGAATAAAAAAGAGAAATGTTATGGAAAAAACTACTGCCCAAAACATACAAGATGCGTTTCTGAACACGGCGCGGCGGGAAAGATACAGCGTCATAATAGATCTGATGCACGGCGCGACACTTTCGGGCAGAATTAAAAGTTTCGACAAATTTTCGGTTTTGCTCGATGTCGGCGGACAAGATTTTTTGATTTTTAAACACTCTATTTCGACAATTTCACAAGAGCGAAAAAAGATTAATTCGGAATAATATATTTTGCGCGGTAAATTTATCACTTTTGAAGGAATTGACGGAAGCGGCAAGTCAACCCAATTGCGGATGTTGGCAAGCGAACTTCTGATGCAGGGCTTTAAGGTTTTGATGACTTGCGAACCGGGCGGAACACCGCTCGGTCGCCGTCTGCGTGAAGCATTTCTCGAAACCGAAGAAAATGTTTCGCCTTTGGCAGAACTTTTACTATTTGCCGCCGACCGCGCCCAACACGTTAGTTTTCTCGTCAAACCGGCAATCGAAGAAGGAAAAATCGTTATCTCAGACCGTTACGCCGACGCGACTTTCGCCTATCAAGGCGCGGGACGCGGATTTCCCGAAAAAACGGTCAATCAAGTTATCGAACTCGCAACCGACGGGTTAAAACCAAATCTGACGCTTTTCTTTGACTTGCCTATTGAAAAAGCATTTCTGCGGATGAATTCGCGCTCACATAACGGCGAACAAAAAAACCGTATGGACAAGGAAACGGCGGAATTTTACGAGCGTGTGCGTGCGGCTTATCTAAAAATTGCGGCGAATGAACCGGAGCGTTTTCGCATTATTAATGCCAGCAACTCAATTGAAGAAATTCATACAAAGGTGATAGAAACTGTTTCGGAATTCCTAAAGTGAAAAAGTGGAAAAGTGAAAAGGTGAAAAAGATTGTAAAATCGTCAGATTTCCTTTTTCACTTTTCCACTTTTTCACCTTTTCAATCTCAAATTTTATGTTCAATAAACTCATCGGCAACAATCACATCAAAGAACTTTTGCGCCGAATGCTCGCAACCGACAGAGTTCCGCATTCGCTGCTTTTCGCGGGCAAAGAAGGCGTGGGCAAAAAGCAGTTTGCGCTTGAATTGGCAAAATCGTTTGTCTGTCAAAATCCGAACAACTTTGAAGCGTGTGATGTCTGCGCGGCTTGCAAACGCGCCGATAAATTGACTTTTCCGAAATCTGACAAAAAGGAAGATTACGAAGAAGTTTTTTTTAGTGAACATCCCGATGTCGGAATTGTCATTCCATTTAAAAATAGTATTTTGGTTAATGCCATTCGCGGACTTGAAACAGAAGCAAACTTTCGCCCCTTTGAAGCCAAAGCGCGATTTTTGCTAATTGATGAAGCGGAAAAATTAAATACGGCAAAAGACAATGCGGCAAACGCACTTTTGAAAACGCTGGAGGAACCTGCGCCGACTTCGTATATTTTCCTGATAACTTCGCGCCCTGATTCACTTTTGCCGACGATTCTTTCGCGTTGTCAGACGATTCGTTTTGCACCGATTCCGCCGAATGAAATCGAAAATTATCTGCTCGAAACCAGGAAGTTTTCGCCCGACGATGCTGCAATTTTGGCAAAACTTTCTGCCGGAAGCATTGGACACGCGCTTTCGCTTGATTTGAGTAAATTCCGTGAACAGCGCGAAACGATGCTGAAAGTTTTGGAAAGCCTTTTGATTAAAGAAGACCGCGCCGTTCTTTTGCGAACCGCCGAAGATATGAACGACACGAAAAACAAAGATAATTACGACGCATCGCTCAAAATTTTAGAAAGTCTGATTCACGATGTTTGGAAACTGACGCTGGATGCAAACGAAGAAAATTTCGTCAACGCCGACATTAAAAATCAATTAAAAAAACTTGCCGAAAATGCCGATTCCAAACGTCTTGCATCGTGGCTCGTGGAAATCGAAACGATGCGCGAAAACTTCAATGTCAATCTTAATCGCAAAATTGCCACCGACGCGCTGTTTATGCAAATGGCAAATTAATTTTATCAACTTGCTTGCGTGATTGAGTGCGATTTAACAAATGATTTTTGGTGTAGTAGTCTTAATATATGGCATACACATAATTTGCTAAGATACGAAACGTGAGAAAAATTTTCTTTTATACAAGAACTTGCACAAATCCAAATTTTCCACTAATTTAAATAAACATTTTATCTTATTGCGAAAGAAATTTGCGTTTCATCTATGAAACATCATTTCACAAACGCGCTCTTTTGTGCTAAACTTTTCTGAGTTTGGAATTCACACAATTAAGGAGTGTAAAAATGGCTGGAGAAGCAACAAAAATGACTACGGAATCAAAAGGCAAAGCGATTGAATCGGCTTTGGCAAACATTGAAAAAAAATTCGGCAAGGGTTCGATAATGCGTTTGGGCGAGCGTCCGCACGAAGAAGTCAACGCGATTTCAACAAATTGTTTGAGTATTGACGCGGCAATTGGTGTCGGCGGTTTTCCGCGCGGAAGAGTTATCGAAGTTTATGGTCCTGAAAGTTCGGGCAAAACGACGCTTGCGCTGCAAGTAGTCGCTTCGGCGCAAAAATTGGGCGGAATTGCGGCGTATATTGATGCCGAACACGCGCTTGACCCTGATTATGCCGAAAAACTCGGCGTGGATATTGACCAGATGCTTATTTCGCAACCTGATTCGGGCGAGCAGGCACTGGAAATTGCCGAAACACTCGTTCGTTCGGCAAGCGTTGACGTCATTGTAATTGATTCGGTGGCGGCGCTCGTTCCGCGTGCGGAAATTGACGGCGAAATGGGCGATTCTCATATGGGACTGCAAGCGCGTTTGATGTCGCAGGCATTGAGAAAGCTGACGGCAATCGTTTCGAGTTCAAATACTTGCTTTATTTTTATTAACCAATTGCGCGATAAAATTGGGGTAATGTTTGGTTCGCCGGAAACGACGACGGGCGGAAAGGCTCTGAAGTTTTATGCAAGTGTCCGCATAGATATTCGCCGCATCGGCGCAATCAAGGAAGGCGACAAGATGGTCGGCAATCGGACGCGCGTTAAAGTCGTCAAAAATAAAGTCGCGCCGCCGTTTCACGAATGCGAATTCGACATTATGTATGGCGAAGGCATCTCGAAAGAAGGTGATTTGCTTGATTTGGCGGTTACCTACAACATTGTTGACAAAAGCGGCGCGTGGTTTTCCTACGGCGACGAACGTCTTGGACAAGGGCGCGAAAATGTCAAAAAATTCTTCAAAGAAAACAGAGATATTTTCGAGCGGATTGAATACGACACGAAACTTGCGCTTGGTTTGATTAAAGAAGAAAAAAGCGCACCAGCCGAAACAGGCGAATAAATTAAAACAACAGCGGTTGACAGAAAATGAAAATCTATTTGTCAACCGCTGTTGTTTTGTTTCTTGTCCAAATCTATGGTTTGCGAGTCGCGGGAGGTTTATTAGTTGAATCGTTTGGTGAGTCCGATTCGGTTTGCGGCGGAATTGGTTTGTTCTTTGAATTGCTGTTCATCGAATTATTCATTTGTTTATTTTGTATAACGCTATCCGGGATACCCGGAATCGGAGTCGGACCTTTCGGCAAAGGCTTATTAAGATTTTTCGCGTCGGGAATGCCCGGAATCGGCGTAGTTCCCTTTGGCAAACTATTCGCATTAGCTAAATTCGGGTCGGGAATCCCGGGCGGCATATTTGTCATCGGAATCGGACTTGCCGAAAATTCCGGCGGCATATTTGTATTGCTAACGGCGTTCACATTTCCGTTTGGTGTTTCTGTCGTTGAACAAGCAAAATTTACTGCAAATAAGAAACTAACCGGCACAAATAAAAATTTTTTTAACATAAAAACAAATCTCACATTTAACATTTAAAATAGCTGTGCCGATTTGAATGTTGCGTCCCTGGGGGACAGCGACGGCTTTCAAACCGGCACGGGCAGGTATCAAACGAATTCGGAAGGTATAGTAGTTGACATGGGCATAACAACTACTAAGCATTTTATTATATTCTTATCGGTCTTATTGTCAATCCATTATTTAAATTTTTGGTCAATTTTAGCTTTCTCGTTTGCGGGTTTGACATAGACAAGACGCTTATTTACACTAATTTTCTTGCTCTGATGTTTAATTGAAAGAGCAAATGGCTTGGTAGCTCAGTTGGTAGAGCAGCGGACTGAAAATCCGCGTGTCGGCAGTTCAATTCTGTCCCAAGCCACCATTATTATCAACAAGTTAGGGTATCTTGAAAGATGCCCTCTTCGTTTTTGGTTGCCAAGTGGTTGCCAAACTGTTTTTAGCTTCCGAATTTGCGGAAAATCATTCCTTCAAGTTGTTCGGTTGCGTCTTTTTGCATACTCGGTAAGACGTGAGAATAAACATCTAAAGTCAAAACGATTGTCGAATGTCCAAGCCGTTCCGAAACGATTTTCGGATTCACGCCCGCTTGAAGCAAAAGCGTCGCCGTCGTATGTCGCAAATCATAAAGTCTGATTGACGTTCGGATTTCTGCATTTTTCAAAGCCTTTTTGAAAGCGCGTGTTACATTGCCCGGATTAAGCGGCGTTCCGATTTCAGAGGCAAAAACAAGGTCAAAATCATTCCAAGCCGTTCCTAGTTTCAACTTCGCTTCAAGTTGCTGTCTGCGATGATTGCGAAGTTCCTTCACAGTTGAAACGGGCAAAGGTATAGTTCGCCGTGATTGCTTCGTTTTCGGCTCTGAAAAGTGCCAGCCGCCGCCCTTGCAATGCGTGATTAAAGCGCGTCTGATGATTGCCGTTCCTTTTTCAAAATCAATATCTTTCCATTGCAAACCGAGATATTCTTCCGGTCTCGCGCCCGTCGCTAGCGCGAAAGAAAACATCGTTGCAAATCGTTCACCTTGCAAAGCGTCAAGAAATGAAATGACTTCATCTTGGCTCAAAACATCCATTTCTTTGCGCGTCTGCTTTTCGGATTACTTTAAGGTTGCCGAATTTCCGATTAATGAGAAACTTAATTCCCATCTTTTATTCTTGGGAAGTTTCATCTTTTAAATCTTGAGGCGTGTCCTTAAACTCACTTTCATCTG
>JBPCPU010000211.1:0-4658 GCA_050998795.1 Pyrinomonadaceae bacterium | reverse complement strand
TTTCGATAACCACCAAAAGATGCTTAATCAAACTATGACAGTCTTCAATTGTTTCAGGTAACTCAACTTTCACATTGTTATCAAATTACTAATCGGCTAGAATTCCTTTTTGACCTAATCAGCTACGATTGATGATAACTTTCCGCGCTTGCTAAATATTCTTAGAACAGCAAAAGTTCAATACGGTTTTCCAAAGGGCGAGAAGCCGACGAAAGTTAATTTCGTCAGTTATTTTGATACAAAAGAAAGTTATCCGTCTGAATCAATAATTATTCCGCTTGAACAACCTTACGGCACGTTTGCCAAAGCAGTTTTAGAAAATCAAGTGTATCCAAATTTGAAAGACGAAAAAGGAAATCCGATTCCGCCTTACGATGTAACGGCGCACACGCTTTCGCTTTTACTGAACATCAAAGCTGAAGAAATCAAAGCACCTTTCAAACCGAGTTGGGTTAAGAATGCGAAAATCCAAACTTCAATTTCTGATTGTATGCTCGGCTGGCAAAGCAAAATCGGAATTTACAAATCGCATATTCCAGTTATGGACGAAGGCTGGACTCGTTGGGTTTTTCAAGATGCGCCTTGTATGGAATATGAAAATATAATTGACCAAGAAATCGAAGCAAACAATTTCAACCAAAAGAAACCGCCGCACGACAATTTATCTGAGAAACTAAAAACTGAAAAGGGGCTTAATAATCTAAAATATAAAACAATCATCTTCCCCGACCAATCGCTAAACCAAATCTTAAACGGTTTTGCAAAAGGCGCGATGCCCGACGAATACACGGGCGGAATCGGCGCGGACGGCGTGGCAAACTTAAAGAAATTCGCGGAAGCAGGCGGCACGCTCGTCTTTTTCAACCGCGCTTCAAACTTCGCCATCGAACAATTCGATTTGCCCGTCAAAGACGTAACGAAAGGTCTAGCCCGCAAAGATTTGTTCATTCCCGGCTCGATTCTGCGAACTGAACTCGACACGACAAACCCGATTGCCAAAGGAATGCCGAAAGATTCAATCGCGTGGTTTGAAAACTCGCCCGCGTTTGAAGTCGCGGCTGACGCGAAAGTCGAAATCATCGCCAAATATCCGTCCGACGCAAAAAATATTTTGCTTTCGGGCTACGCTTTGGGCGCGGAACGCATTGCAGGCAAAGCCGCACTCATTTCGATTCCGATGGGCAAAGGCAAAATCATTTTATTCGGCTTTCGTCCGCAATATCGCGGGCAATCGCTGGCGACGTTTCCGCTTTTGTTTAATGCAATACAAAATTAGCCACGCGAATTAGCCACGAACAAACACGAAAAGATACGAAAAGAAATACAAAAAACACGAAAAAGAAAATTTACAGGGATAAAAAGGATAGACAGGGATAAAAGAAAAATAAATCCCTGTTCATCCCTGTCTATCCCTGTAAATTGTTCTTTGTGTTTCATTTGTCTGAAATTTGCTATAGGAAACCTGAGAAAAGAAATACAAAAAAGCCGCTTGATTTCCACATCAAACGGCTTTTAATGTTTAGCTTTAAGACAAATCAAACATTTGTTCCCGGATAGCTTCCGCCGAGTTTGCCTTCTTCGCCTTCTGCCAGAGTGCTGACTAATTCGTAATGAAAATAATCGAATTTGGCAGCGACGGGCGGCTGAACGCGCTTGTCATACATTTCGCGTGAACGGTCAATCGCTTCACGAAGTCGCTCATAAAGGTCGCTGCCGTCACGCCCTTCTTTAACCTTTTGTTCATTGTAGAGTTTGATTTCCGAAACCAGAAGCCGCGCAAAACGGCGCGCGTCGTTATGAAGGCGGCGTTCTTCTTCGCTGACTTCTATCGGCAAATCAACATTTCTGTCGCTAAAACGGGTTTTCACCGGTGCTGCGGCTGAAACGAATTCGCTAACGGCTTCGGCAGGCTCGTTAAATGAACTTTCCATTTCCTCGTCGGCTTTAAATGAATCGTAAGTTTCCTCCTTAGCGGACGAGAAAGTTTCCGTTGCTTTAAACGGCGAACTTTCAAAAGGCTGCTGAGTTTTTTCAAATTGATAATCGTCGGAAACAGGCGCGGAAAAATCATTTTCCGAAACCGGAGATTGATATGATTGCGATACGTCTTGAACTTCGACATCATCCGAATAGCTTGGCGTGTATTCGTCGGAAGTTTCTATCGGCTGATTCCAGGAATAAGTTTCTTCAGGTTTATTCCAGGGAGTTTTTTCCTCAGCCGTCGGCGTTTCTTCCGGCTGATTCCAGGGAGTTTTTTCTTCGACGGGTTGAAAATCCTGCTTTTCTTCATACGAATAATTATCAGTCGGGACAAAATCAGTTTGAGTAGTTTCGCTCTTAGAACCCGGTTGAAAGGAAGAACTATCACTTTCTACTGATGATTGATAATTATTTTCGACCGGCTTTTCAAAGTTTGAAGAATCGTGGCTTTCAGCCGTTTTTAATTCGTCGGCAGACGGTTGATAGATTTCCGCCGTTTCAACTTGTTCCGGCTGTTTATCAAATTGGTAAACAGTCGAAGTTTTTTCGTTTTTATTTTCCGAACTTTCGACCGTCTGTTTTTGGCTATAATTCTCCTGCGTTTGCTCTGAATCCCTGGTCGGTTTCGCGCTCTGCGAAGCTGCCAGAAGTTCAACCGTCAAACCGGCGATTCGCACCAAAACTTCCAACGCTTCGACATTAACGCTTTCGCCTTGCGTTCCGTAATCGGCATACAGCACGGCAACGCCGCGTCCGCGGGCGACCAGCGGAATGGCAAACATTTTGTCGGGATGACCGAATTCGAGTTTGTTCAGATAAAGTGAATCACCGGCATATGTTCCGTAAGAACTTTCCACCGCGCTTAGAGACCTGACCGCTTCGCCCAAAATAGTTGACGTCGCAACGGGAAAGAAAACTTCGCGCACGGTTTGTTCATCGGCACTACTTTCTTCGCCGAAGACACGCCAGCCGACGAAATGCTCGTTTTTGATAATAAAAAATGCCCCGCGCGGCGTAAATTGTGCTGCTTGATTGACGAGAGTTTTTAATATCGCGGCTTGCGAAGTTTGTTCGGTAATCTCGTTTATCGCATCGCTTAGTTCGCTGATACCGACTTTCGGAGCGGATTCCTTTTCCATATCTTCCGCTTCGGCAATCGCCGTGGCGGTGATTCGCGCACCTTCATCGCGTGCCAGGCGAAGATGTTCGACAACCGTTTCCTTGAAAACGTCGTCAATCTCTTTGTCTGTTTTGATGCGAGTGGAAAAGTCCCGGAAAACTCCGTCAAGTTGCGATTTATGTTTCTCAAATTCAGTTTCGATTTTTTCCTGCAACTGAAACATTTCCTGCCGCATATCAGCAAGAATATCTTTGAGATAAATCTCGAATTCAGTTCTCAAACTTTGTTCGAGTTCTTCACTATTCACTTTATTTCTCCTCCGTATGTTGAAAACACAGCACTTTCAGGGATGCAAATGGCTGGCGGTTTTGAGTAGATTTTGAAATTTTTATGGACAAGTCGGCACATTAAATCAAGTGCCGACTTTAAGATTATGGACAATTTTATGTTTTTATGTCAAGAAATAGTTTCAAATTCGACAAAATAAAAATTACTAAAACCACAAACATTCCGAAAAGTCGGTTAAAATCGAAAAACAATTCTAAACCGCGACGACCTCAATTTGGTCGTCAATCTCTTCTTTTATCATATTTTCAATCGCCATCAGCGTTCCGGTTAAACTCGAAGGACAACTGCCGCACGCGCCCTGATAGCGAATTTTCAAAGTTTTATCTTCCAAATCCAAAATTTCCAACCAACCGCCGTCGCTCGCCAAATAAGGTCGAATTCTTTCGTCAAGCAATTCATTGATTTGTGCAATTACCGGATTGTCGCTGACCGCCGCCGCGATTGCGCCGCCGACTTCCTTCGCCGCGTTTCCGTTTCCATTGCCGTTTCCATTTGAAGAAGCGACAGATTCCGCCGCCCGAATCGGGACAGCGAGCATCGGCAAAATCTCGTCCCAATCGGCTTCGTCCGTCTTTTCAACCGTAATCATTTTGTCCATATAAAAAATGGACACGACATCGCCGACTTCGAATAAAGATTTGGCAAGATTATCGTCTTTGGCTTTTTCAGCGGAATCAAACGAATGCGAAGTTCCGTGCGACACAGGCTCTTTCAAAATAAATTTTACCGCGTTCGGATTCGGTGTTTCTTGTATATCTGCAATTTTTGGCATTTCTTATAAATCCTTTATCAAAATCAAAAATATAAAGTTTATAAATCTTTACTATTTTGTCAACATTATAACTTATCCGTAAAAGATTTTCACTTTTTCGTGTAAGTTTAATTTGATGCTGAAATAAAAATTAAGAATAGGACTTTCACATTTTATGCAAGATGCCGACCGGCGAAAATTGGAAAAGAACGCAGATGATGCGGATTTAGCGGATTGAACATTGATATGTTCAGATTGACACTCTACCATCTAAACCGAAACGGTTATAGATGGAGATTCTTAGGAAACGCATAGAGTAATCTGTTACGTTAGCTCCTAATGGGTCTGCCCGACCCGCGAAGTTTTGAAAACTTCTTTTGTTTCTCAACTGAGGTGTTCTAAATTTTACGAGTTGGACTTCCCAACTAGGGCGCCCTATTTAGAGTTTCAAAGAGCCGC
>JBPCPU010000180.1:0-12760 GCA_050998795.1 Pyrinomonadaceae bacterium | reverse complement strand
TTCCGAATTAAGCGGACAAATTACTGACCTTTATTTGATAGATTTTACCTGTGATTTACATCAGCATCAAAATCGGATTCTCCAGCATTTGCTTGAACGTCTGCAAAAATTTCGCGCCCGTCGCGCCATCAATCGCGCGATGATCGCACGACATCGTGACGTTCATAATGTTACGCACAACGATTTCGCCGTTGCGAACGACCGGCGTCGGCGTCGCCGCGCCGACGGCGATAATCGCGGCTTCTGGCGGATTGATGATTGCGGTGAATTCCTTGATGCCGAACATTCCGAGATTGGAAATCGAAAACGTCGCGCCCGTGTATTCTTCGGGCTGCAATTTTTTCTCCCGCGCTCTTTCCGCCATTTCTTTAACTTCTCTGGAAATTTCCGCGATGCCTTTTTTGTTTGCGCCGCGAATGACCGGCGTTATCAAACCTTCGTCAATCGCCACGGCAACGCCGACATCGGCATCTTCGTAGAAACGAATTTTGTCATTTTGATAAGACGAATTAACAAAAGGATGTTTTAAGGCAGCCATCGCCGCAACTTTTACAATAACGTCATTGACGCTGACTTTCTCAGGCGCAATGCTGTCATTGATTTGTTTGCGAAACTCCAACGCTTTATCCATTTCAATTTCGACGGTTAAATAAAATGTCGGAATCGGTCCGATTGATTCGCTCAAACGCTGTGCGATAACCTGACGCATTTTTGAAGTATTTTCTTCGCGGAATGCGCTCGCGCCCTGAACTTGCGAAGCAGAGAAACTCGGCACGGCTTTCGGCTTTTCTTCCGGCTGACTGCTGACTGATAACTGCTGACTGATAACTGTTTCGATGTCGCGTTTGATGATGCGACCGCTCGGACCTGAACCTTTGACGGATTTCAAATCAACGCCGTTTTCCGCCGCCATCCGCGCCGCAATCGGCGAAACAATCATTCGACCATTTGTAGATTGGTCTTCGGTCTTCGGACTTTGGTCTTCGGCTTTTTCTTCTTTCGGTGCGGAAATTTCTTCTTTTGGAGCAGATTTTTCTTCGACAGTTTCTTTTTTCTCCTCTTCTCCCTTTCCCCCTTTCTCCCTTTCTTCTTTCTCACCCGCGCCGTTTGAAGACGCTTCATCCAAAAGCGCGGAAAAATCTTCGCCTTTTTCGCCGATGATGCCGATAGTTTGACCGAGTTTCGCGTTTTCGCCGCCGGGTATAATGATTTTCAGCAGCGTTCCGGCTTCGAGCGAAGTCATTTCCATCGTCGCCTTGTCGGTGTCAACTTCGGCAATCGTTTCGTTGGCTTCAATCGCGTCGCCTTCCGACTTTATCCAACGTGCAATTTGTCCTTCCTCCATCGTCGGAGAAAGTTTCGGCATTAAAATTTTATTCGCCATATTTTCTAAAAATAAATTTTACGATTTTCTGTTCGCGGCAATCATCCGCAATCTTTCTTCGCGCGTCAATTTACGTTCGTTGTAACCTTTCTCAGCATAAGGTTCGAGTTTTTCGAGCCACAAATCTTCTAAAACTGTCAACTCTGTTTTAGAGTCGAGATTTTCGCGCGGTTCGAGTTCTTCTAAAATCTCAAAAGCAAAATTTTCCGCGCCGAACGCATTCCAATCCTTTTGCAGAGATTTGTTTGCGTGACCGTCCATTTTCAACGCAAACTCGTGTCGGTTAAGAATTCCGTCGAGATTGAGCGACGAACCGACAAAAACTTTTTCATTCTGCAAATTGCGAATCTGAAAAACGCCCATCGGTCGCGCGTTTAATCTGTAATTTTGTTTCGCTTCTTTTTTATTCATAAATAACCAACTTCTTTTATCGCCGCGCCGATTTTCGGAACATCAAGCCGCCAACTTATCTCTTAACCTACTGACAAATTCAGTATCTTCGAGTAATTCGTTGCTTAATTTCCTTTTCTCCATTTCTTTCCGCAAAACCGCGTTTATCTTTTCTGAATCTGACTCGAAAAACTTTAAAACTTCGGCATCGAGCGACAGCGAAACCTCGACAAAACAATTTTCGAGCGTCATTTCGCCGGGTTTGGTAACGTGTCGGCGTTTGATGCGGCGCAAACCGTGCGCTTTTTCTTCTTCGCTTGTTTCCAAAAACTCCAGTTTAGCTTCTGCGTCTGTTTTGTTCATAAATTTTTACCATCCAATTCCCGGCTTTTCTAGCTGTAACAAAATGTAATTCAGTTTCGGTCGGTTCGGTAAAAATCAATTGAATCAAACCGTATTCGACGGTTAAACCGATAATTGCAAACCTAACTTCTTCTTCTGTTGAATGTTTTTCATCAATATATTCGACGGCAAACGGGTCATCAAAAACATCTTTTATGTTCGTCTTTAACTTTTCGCACCTTATTTTCAATCCAAGTGTATTTCATTTTGTCTTTTGCAGACTATAAATAACAAACTTCCTTAATCGCCTGAATGATTTTCGGAACGTCGGGCAGCGCGAGTTCTTCCAAATTTTTCGCATACGGCATCGGTGCTTCGGCGGTTGAAATCCGTTTGATTGGCGCGTCTAAATAGTCAAACGCATTTTCCATCACTTGATAGGAAATTTCCGCACCGACTGAGGCGAACGAATGAGATTCTTCGGCAATAACAAGCCGGTTCGTCTTTTTGACAGATTTGACAATCGTGTCAATATCAAGCGGTTTTATCGTGCGCGGGTCAACAACTTCAACCGAAACATCGAAATCTTTTTGCATCTGTTCGGCGGCTTGCATTGCCAGCGGAACGGTCATCGAACGCGCCACGATTGTGCAGTCTGTTCCTTCGCGTTTGACCTCGGCAACACCGAGCGGAATCGTAAAATCGTCGTCTTCGGGAACTTCGCCCTTCAAGCCATACATTCTTTCCTGTTCAAGAAAGACGACCGGATTATCATCACGAATGGCAGATTTCAACAAACCTTTCGCATCGGCAGCCGTTGACGGCATGACAACTTTTAAGCCGGGAAAGTTCGCGTAAAACGCTTCGAGCGCCTGCGAGTGCTGGCTTGATACTTGATATGCCGAACCGTTCGGACCGCGAAAAACAATCGGAACTTTGAACTGTCCGCCCGACATATAAAACATTTTCGCCGCGTGATTGATGATTTGGTCAGCCGCGAGAATCGAAAAATTCATCGTCATAAACTCAATCACGGGACGCAGACCTGCCATCGCCGCGCCGACTCCGACCGCCGCGAAACCGAGTTCGGTAATCGGCGTGTCAATCACGCGCTTGTCGCCGAATTCCTTCCAAAGCCCGCGCGTAACTTTATACGCGCCGTCGTATTCGGCGACTTCTTCGCCCATTATGAAGACGTTTTCATCTCTGATAATTTCTTCGCGCAACGCTTGATTCAATGCGTCGCGGATTGTCAAAATTGCCATAAATTATTGAATGCCAAATTCCTTTTCTAATTCCGATAAGCCAATTGTCGGCGCATCCGCTTCTGCTTTTTTGGCGGCACGAAGGTCTAGCAAATCTTCCGCGTCCTCTAGCCATTCCTGCAAAGCGACAAACTCTTGATACGACAAAACAGCAAATTGCTTCTCGCCGTTTTTAGTTAAAAATTCAGGATGTAATTCGATAGCCGTCATTTTATCAGTAAGCCTCCCGTCGATGTTTTATGCGATAGACGATTGCGGAATCGTTTTCGATGTCAAACAAAACGCGGTAATCACCGACCCGAAGGCGATACTGCGGTTCAAAGTCGGTCAGATGTTTTACGTTGCCGGTCAAATCATTTTCCATCGCTCGAATCTTCGCCAAAATTTTCTGCGCGTCGGCGCGGTTAATTGACCGCAAATCTTTCGTCGCCCGCGGCTTGAATTCGATTTTGTATTTCATCGAAGAATCGTCTTACGCATAAACATCGGTAAATAATTCTTTCGCCTCGGGCAACGGACTTTCTTCGGCAAATTTCACTGACTTTTCAACTTGTTCTTTCGCCCGATTTTCGATTTCTTCAAAATCTTTATCGGTGAAAACTTTGGCTTCCTTCAAACTGTCTTTGAACAAAACAATCGGGTCGCGTTCCTGATATTTTTTGATTTCGTCGGTCGTGCGATATTTTCCCGGGTCGGACATCGAATGTCCCATAAAGCGATAAGCGCGGATTTCGAGCAGCGACGGCGAACCGTTTCGCGCTCTTTCAATCGCCCGCAAAGTCGCTTCGCGCACCGCCATCACGTCCATTCCGTCAACAAATTCGCCGGTCATTCCGAAGGCTTCGGCTTTTTTGGCGATGTTCGACATAGACATCGCGCGTTTTTGCGACGTTCCCATTCCGTATTGATTATTTTCGCAGATGTAAATTATCGGCAATTTCCAAAGCTGCGCCATATTCAGAGATTCGTGGAACATTCCCTGATTGAGCGCAGCTTCGCCGAAAAAGCAGAGCGTTACGTTGTCTGTTCCTTTATATTTTTGCGCGTAAGCCATTCCCGTGCCGACACCGATTTGCCCGCCGACGATGCCGTGTCCGCCGAAATAACCCTTTTCTTTGGAAAACATATGCATCGAGCCGCCTTTACCTTTGACTACGCCGCCGGACTTTCCGTAAAGTTCCGCCATAACTGCTTCGGGTGACATTCCGGCAACCATCGCCTGAACGTGGTCGCGGTAAGCCGAAATCACATAATCGCCTTCTTTCAAAGCCATCATTGTTCCGATAGCAATCGCTTCCTGCCCGATATAAAGATGACAGAAACCGCCGATTTTTCCGATGCGATAGACTTCCGCACATTTTTGCTCGAAAATTCTGCCGAGAACCATCTGATAAAGCATTTCGCGCAATAATTCAGGATCGGTTTGCTTGATTAAATCCTTCTGCGTCTTTTTGCGCGTAACATTTTCCGCTTGTGCTTTCTTTCGATTTACTTCGTCGGTTGTTTGGCTGTCTTTGACTACTTTCGATGCAGTTTTACCTGCTCCGTTTGTGGAACTTTTGCTTGTTCCGGGTTCAATTTTTTGGCGAGTTGCTGTTTTTGGCAAAATTTCTTATCCTCCGCGCCGATAATAATATAGGTAAAATGTTTATGGAATTAAGTGTTAAAACTCTATAAAAATTATAAGCGACAAAGAGTAAATTGTGCAAAACGACAAACAAATTAGGAATAAATCATCTCAAATTTCGCATTTTAAGTTCAACTAATGATAAAATTTTGCATTGAAACTTGTGAAAATATGTTCAAAAATTTCCGTCCGATAACTTTTGTAATTTTTTTTACCGCAATTTTAGCGTTGCCGATAATTTCCTTCGCGCAAAACCCGGTTTCCTGGTCGCTTGAATCTGATACGAAAGGCAAAACTCTAAAAGCAAACGAAAAAATAGAAGCTAAACTTAGAGCAAATATCGAAGGAAACTGGCATCTTTACGCCGTCGAACAACCCGAAGGCGGACCTTTTCCGACGAAAATCACGATTGCCGAAAATTTGCCTTTCAAGATTGACGGCAAAACCACGTCGCCCGAACCGATTGCAAAACTTGACCCGAATTTTAATTTGGAAACAAAGTTTTTCGCCGGGAAAGCCGAATTTAATTTGCCGATACTGGCGACAAGCGAAGTGAAAACCGATGATTTGGCGGTAAATGTCAAATATCAGGTTTGCGACGACACGGTTTGTCTGCCGCCGAAAACGGTAAAAGTTTCATTTGCGGGATTTGAAGACGCGAAGAAACAGTCAACAGTCAACAGGTGGCAGTCAACAGGTGGCAGTCAGCAAACAGTAATTGGCAATAAAAGTGAATCTGAAAGTGCAATCCAAAATCCAAAATCCAAAACCCAAAATCCAAGCGATTTGCCGCTTTCGTCGTTCATCTGGCTGGCGATAACGCTCGGCGCGTTGTCGCTTTTAACGCCGTGCGTTTTCCCGATGATTCCGATTACGGTTTCGTATTTTACCAATCATTCGTCGGGAAATCGCGCCAAAGCTGTGAAAATGGCAACGGTTTATTCGCTCGGGATTATCGGAACATTTACAATTTTGGGAATGCTTCTGGCGATTTTTGTCGGCGCGGCGGGAATAAATTTATTTGCCGCAAATCCGTGGGTAAATCTTTTGATTACGGGCATTTTCCTGTTTTTCGCGTTTAATCTTTTCGGCGCGTATGAAATTACGATTCCGACCGGCATTTTGACGAAACTCGATAACCTGACGCGGAGCAAGGAAGGCGAAGGAAGCGGAATCGTCGGCGCGTTATTGATGGGTTTGACGTTCACGCTGACATCTTTTACCTGCACGTCGCCGTTTGTCGGCACGATTCTGGTTTCCGCTGCAAACGGCGCGTGGCAAATGCCGCTCATCGGAATGCTGGCTTTTTCCAGCGTTTTTGCTTTACCGTTTTTTATTCTCGCGCTTTTGCCGCAGTATGTTTCAAACCTGCCGCGTGCCGGCGGTTGGATGAATTCCGTCAAAGTTGCGATGGGCTTTTTGGAAATTGCCGCGGCGATGAAATTTATCTCGAATGTGGATTTAATCTGGAATTGGGGAATTTTTACGCGCAATTTTGTGCTGGCGATTTGGATTGCCATCGGCGTAATTTTGGCGAGTTATCTTTTGGGCAAATTCCAACTGCCGCACGATTCAAAGCCCGAAAGAATCGGCGCAATGCGTGTCGTTTCGGCGATTTTGAGTTTGGCGATAAGTTTCTATCTGCTGACCGGACTTTTCGGCGCAAAACTCGGTGAACTCGAATCGTTTCTGCCGCCTGAAACCGAAACTTCGAGAAATTTTTTTAATAAATCAGATGCGGAAAAACTCAAATGGCTGGAAAACGATTACGACGGCGCGTTAGCTCAAGCCAAGTCCGAAAACAGGCTGGTTTTTGTGGATTTTACAGGCTACACCTGCACAAATTGCCGCTGGATGGAAGCAAATGTTTTTCCGAAAAAGGAAGTTGAAGCCGAGATGTCAAAATTTGTTTTAGCCAGGCTTTACACCGACGGCGACGGCGAGATTTACGAAAAACAACAGCAATTTCAGGAGAAAACTTATCAAACGGTCGCGCTGCCGTTTTATGCAATTCTCGACGCGGACGGAAAAACGGTTTCGACTTTTTCGGGTTTAACCAGAAATGTTGCGGAGTTTGTTGACTTTTTGAAGAAAGCACAGAACAATTAGATAATGTTTTGATTTTCGCGTTCGCGCGGCAAAAGATTCCGGCATTTTAAATCATTCTTCGGAGAAATTAAAAATGAAAAAAAGATTATATGCTTTCCTGCTCGTGTGTGCGGGCTTGGCTGTTTTTTCCGTGCAGGCTGACGCGCAGTTGAACATTCAGGCGATTGACGTGGCGGGCGACAGCATCTCCAAAGGCGTTAACGCCGGCGGTGCGCCCTGTGCAAACGCCGACCAGGAGCAATACAATTGGATAACCGGCGACACGCACGGTGTGAATTTTTGCAGTGCCGGAAGCGAAAATGTTTATAGCGTGCTTGAGCGTCTCGAATGTGATTATCAGACAAACATTTTTACGGCGCTCCCTAATCACGCCGCTTCGGGAGCGCGAATGCTCAGTGATTTTCTCGCGCAGGCAGGCAATATCAAAACGTATTTGAATTCTCAACCCGCGCCGCGAATGGCGGCGGTATTTCTCGGTCACAACGACAATTGCAGCGGAACCATTACTAAAACAAACGCTTCTTGTTCGAATTCAGACCTTGACCCGAATAACTATTGCCGGACAAAAAACGACGCTTTCGAGCGCGAGTTTCGTAAAGGTTTGGAAGTTCTGATGTCAATTCCAAACACGCGAATTGCCGTCGCCGCGCCGGTTCGCGTTTCACAGCTTTGTAATTTCCAAAACAAGGCAAACTGCCAGGCTCCGATTAGTTGCCAGGTTTTGTGGAGTAACGTCAATATCTGCGGTTCTTTGACACAGGATTGTTCACCTGCGCGGATTGCCGATACCTATAAGACGATGAAAGCCTATCGGGATATTTTGAAAAATGTGACGGCGGAATATGCCGCCATTGCCGACGGCGGAACGTCAAGAGTCGTTACCATCGGCGGCGAAATCATCGGCGGCGGAATCAAAGCCTCAGGCGCGGCGTTTATTTACAGCGACGCGGCTTGGCGGTATCGCTTCAACGCCGACCAGCTTTCGTGCTGCGATTGTTTTCATCCTTCAGCCATCGGGCAGGATAAGTTGGCGCAGATAATGAAAAACGGTTTGACTTGCAGTCCGATACAACCTTGCTGCCGCGACACCGGCGACCCGCTGGTTGACGGCAAATGCTCCCGACGCGAGCTTAAAAGAATTTCCTACAACGGACTTTTTTAATTATTTTCATTCAACACTTCGGACGGTTTTTTGACGTTTGGCTAATTTGGACATCCGACAAATCGGATGAAATAGAATTAGTAAAACAATCGGCTTCGCGCCTCGCGTCCAATGACTTGTTGGGTTGCGTTTTCATTGACAAGCGTTTTACGCTAACCTGATGCCGCGTGTTACAATAATTTCAAATTTAGCAATTATGTCAACAGTGAAACAAGCAACCGACAAAAACAAATCTTCCAGCCGTAATTCAAGCTACGGTTCAACGCGCATCGAGCGCGGCATCTACCGCGTCAATTATCCGTCGCATAAAGGCATCAGAGTCTATCTGAAATTCAAAGACACGGAATATCAAAAAGTGTTTGCCACGAGCGGCGGCGAACGAAAAGCACTTGCCGCAGCGCGGCGGTGGCGCAAAGAACGCTTGCGCGAAATTCAAAACTCGCCCGAAGCACACAACCCGCTTAAAAAGATGATGTCAAATAACACAAGCGGCATCACGGGAGTTCGTCGGGGAAAAACCGCGTGGAGCGCAACGTGGGTGGAAAACGGGAAACAGATTCATCGTTCGTTCGCGGTTGAAAAGTTCGGCGAAGAAGAAGCCTTCCGTTCCGCCTGCCAAGCCAGAGCCGAAGCTGAGAAGCGAATGTATGGACAAGTTTTTCAGTCGGCTTTGCAAGTCGTTATTTAGTTTTACAAATGAAAATCTGCTTTGGCAATCTCCATAATTGGTTTCATGTGCGCTTGCGCCTCTGGATTCTTGCCCATCGCCTCAAAATCTTCCCGGCTTCGCCATTGTGCGTAATTGACCACGCGCACTCCATCCAAACTTTTATGAATGTTTGCCGAAACGAAGCCGGACACATTTTTCATAGTTTTTTCTGTGGCTTCTACCAGAAGGTCAATTAACTTCTGCTGATTTTCCGGCTCAACGGTAAAGACGTTAACCAACGTCACAACTTTGTTATCTTTCGAGATTGTAGTCATAAGATGCGCCTTTCTTCCTTTCGTTTAGATTCTATAAATTATTACACAAGATTGATAGCGGTAGTTTTATGTCTTGAGATTTCGTTACGCTATATTCAAGTGAAGCCGCCCAACTTTGAGTATAACGGACGACGTTTTTAAGAAGATAGCTGTTTCGCGGTCAGCGTCCAATGACTTGTTCGACGTTGTTTCTCATCAGAGCTTTTTAAGCACTGTTTCTGTTTCGATAACTGTTGCAAACTCTCCGTGCAATGTTGCCAGCGCTGTTTCGTGAATTTCCTCTGCCGAATAATGTTTGCCGTTGTGTCCGACAATTTCAAAAGCGGCGGTTGCGTCCGAAACAAGGTAAGTGTCAAACCCGAAATTGCCCGCCATTCTGGTTGTCGTTGAAACGCAGTGCGGCGTTGTCAATCCGGTTATGACCAGCGTTTCAATTTGACTGTCGCGCAATAACTGTTCAAGATTTGTGCCGATAAATGCGCTGTTAACGTGCTTTTGAATAACCGGCTCGGCATCTTTCGGTTTCACATTGTCTTTGATTTCGCTGCCTGAAGAATTTGGATTGAGCGGAGAATCCGGGCTTGTTGATAAATGCTGAATGTGAAAAACGGGACGTTTTGAATCGCGCCACGCCTGAAGAAGTCGTTCGATGTTTTCTTCGGCTTGTAAATTGTTTCGCTCGCCCCATTTCGGATTGTCAAAGCCTTTTTGAACATCAATAACAATTAAAGCCGCATTGTCGGGTAATTTCTGCATAACAAAATATTTACAAAATAATTATTGAGAATTATTGATGTTTGGCGGGAAAATGTTTGAGCCATCCGATGCCTTCGGTGTTGATGTTTTGGTCATTTATCATTTCTTCCACGCGGCGATAAAACTCACGCACATATTCGTCTTTATCGCGGTTGAGGTCGCGCATCAAACTGCCGATAATAAATTCCGCCAACAATCCGCGAAATTTAATCAGAAATTCGGCTTCCGGCAGATTCTGCTCTTTGGCAACTTTAGAAGTCTTACTAAGCTCCGTCCAAAGATTAACAAAAGCGGTCAGGCGGGCGACTTCGACCGAGGCGCGGTTCGCCCGCCAGAGCTGAATCGAATAAAAAGCGTAAACAATTGTAGCGACGGCAGCCATACCCGTAAAAGCGATAGTGATATATTCAGACATATTTATTGAAAATTGTGGTGCGGTTCAAGGCTGCCGCCTTCAAGAATGCAGCGTCATTGCCAAACACAAAAGCACGAAACCAATCAACAGCAGCCAAGACCGCAACGCTTGAAAAAACTCCCAACGGTTTCTTGTTTCCTTCCAATTCTCCGGCGGATTCTCCACACTCCATTTTCCGGTTGCCGAATTAATCGGAACATTAAAAATGATGGTCGAAACTAAGGCGGCAACAAACGACACTGCTGCCGCCCACCGAATAATCCGTGCCGTTTCTTTGATTCCATTGAGATTTAATGCGTAAGAGATTGATAAAATCACGCACAAAGTCATTAGCACGGGCATTACGCGCCCGAAGGTTTTGAGTAATCCCTTTTCAACCTGCACATGCTGTTCTCGCGGAAGTTCACGAATTACCGGATGCACGAAGGCGTAAGAACCGAACTCCGCGCAAGCGGTAAATCCGGTCACGGTCAGAGCGACAAAGCCCAAAATATCCATAGCGCACTCCTTATCTTAATCCAAGTTGCCAGTAATTAAGATTTGAAAATTCTTTGCCCGCCAAACACGCGAAACACGCAAAAAAAGAAAACATTTTAAAATTTTTCGTGTGTTTCGCGTGTTTGGCGGGCAATATCCGGCAAATTTTTCATAACTGGCAACTTAGGTTATCTTAGGCAGGTTCTTTCCTTTGACCTTCCTGCATTTTGACTCCGATACCCTTTGAGAGCGCGGTTATCGCCTTAAGCGGGCGCATCGTCACGCTGAATTCCGTAATCAGCCCGTTATCATCCGTTCGCAGGTAGTCAACGCCTTCAAGCGGAATCCCGTTAACTTCTGCGCGAAAGATAAGAGCGTGTGTTTGTTGCCCGGCGAAAACATCCGGGTAATGAAAATTATCGAAAAGCGAAAAGACTATTGGCAAAATCTGGCAAGCGGCTTGCTTGCCGACTGACGGTTCTTCGTGAACCGGAGTGTAAAGCCGCATATCATCAGCAAACCAAACCGAATATCTGTCTAAATCTTTTGAAGCGAGCGCGTCCGCGAACTCCTGCATATTCATAAATGTTGCCTCACTATTCATCTTTTACTTTTGAGATTAGCACTTTTCCGATTTCAGGCGAAGCGCACAACGTCCGAATTGACGCGGGCGAAACCGAATACGGACAACGCGGAATTAACCACACAAGTTTGTAAAGGGTGGCTGCCCGCGCCTCGCGTCCAATGACTTGTTCGGTGCAGCGTTATTTTCACCACGCGGCTTTTGCCGATTGCGCTCTCTCACGTAAGATGCTCGCCGTCTTCTTTCAGCTAACTTACACATCCCCGAATTTGTCCGCATAAAATTTAGTTTTCCGATTAATCCAAACCGTTCCGACAATGCCGGGTATCACCCACAAAATAATGCCCGTTCCGACAAACCCGAATGTCGGCTTTATGTATTCGAAAAGATGTGAAGTGAGCGCCATCACTAAGCCCATATAAGAGAACAGCATTCCCTTATAATGACCGATGAACCAACCCTTGAACCTTCTACGCAAAAGCACGGGAATAAAACCGGAAGTCATCGTCACGGTGCTAACTATTGCCATAACGTGAAAAACGCCGAAGCCGTCAAAGAGATTAAAAATAAAGAACGCGGTGAAACACAGCAGATACATTGAGATGACATACACCCATCCGATTGTTTTATGAAGCCGCGTCCCTTTATTGAACAAAAAAACGAACAACCCTGCGAGAAGGGCTACACAACCGACAGCAGTATGAAAGGTAATCATCATAATTCACTTTCTGTTCTGCTCTTTACGGTTGGCTGCAAGTTAAAGTTTTAAGGAAAGTACTGAACGGCGGAGTTGACGCGGGGCGAAACCGCCACCAAGCCCGTTTGAGTTAAAAAGACAACGCGATAAGAAAGTCGCTGTTTCCGCCTCGCGTCCAATGACTTGTTAGCTGTTATTCGTCGGAGGCACGACTAATAGGACGGATAGAGTCAAAACGCTAAAACTGCGAAATGACGAGTTGGACAATGCTGTTGGAACATGCTTCATTTGCCGGTCGTGATAACTTGAGGAGTGGCTATCATCAGAACCCTTGGAAAAGTTTTCGTTCAACGTAGTCGGCACTCGTTGAGCATAATATCCCGAATCATATTTGCGCCTTCCGGTGTGCCTTGCACTCCGTGTCCCGTATTGGGAACAATATTCAAGACCAATTAACAGAGCGCGAATGGGCAGCACAGGGGGTGATTATTTGCACCCCCGAGCGTGAAAAGAAAGAACACGGAAGTTTATGAGGTAGGAAAAAGCGGATTATGGTCGCGGTTTGTTTC
>JBPCPU010000169.1:0-25713 GCA_050998795.1 Pyrinomonadaceae bacterium | reverse complement strand
GCCACGAGAGTTTATTCAAGAAGTTGGCACGGATTGTGGAATACGCTGAAATTAAAGATGTTAGATTACAAATTGTGTTTTGCAAAGATAATTTCTTACGCTTAATTTCTACTCAGGACTCAGGTTTAGTTACTAAAGTCGAATTACGCACACCCTTCAGATAAATTAAAACAAGATGAATAAAATTTACAAATCTTTTTCTTACCTTGTGTTTATCCGTGTCAATTTGTGGTTAAATTTTCTTCGTATTATAAATATCGGGCAAATGGTATATTAATCGAAAACGATGGCGGAAAAATCACAAACAATCGTCGAATTTCGCAACGTGAATTTTCAAATTGGCGGCACGAAGATTCTCGACAACTTGAATTTGCAGATAAACAAAGGTGAAACTTTAATTTTGCTCGGTGAATCCGGCTGTGGAAAAACAACAACGCTCAAATTAATCAACCGTTTGATTGAACCGACGAGCGGCGAAGTTTTGGTTGAAGGAAAATCCACGCTCGATTGGGACGCGATAAAATTGCGCCGACGCATCGGCTACGTTTTGCAGGAAGCCGGACTTTTTCCGCATTTTACGATTAAGCGAAATGTCGCGCTCGTTCCCGAATTAGAGAATTGGGAAAAGGAAAAAATGCGTGAAAGAATTTCCGAATTGCTCGAACTCGTCGGTTTGAACCCAAACAAATTTGCCGACCGCTTCCCGCACGAACTTTCCGGCGGTCAGCGGCAAAGAGTCGGCGTTGCGCGTGCGCTGGCGGCAAATCCCGATTTGCTTTTGCTTGACGAACCTTTCGGCGCACTCGATGCGATTACGCGAAACAATTTACAAAAGGAATTTGCAAAACTTGTCAGAGAACTAGGCAAAACCGCCGTTTTCGTAACGCACGATTTGCACGAAGCATTTGTTTTGGGAACGCGCATTTGTTTGATGGACAGAGGAAGAATCGTTTTGAATAATACGCCGGAAGATTTTCGTAAATCCGATTTGCCGTTGGTGCGCGAATATCTCGAAACTCTGATGAATTAGCCACGAACAAACACGAAATTTCACGAAATTATTTTAAAATTTTCAGGCTCTTTGGTGTTTGTTCGCGGCAAAAAACCTAAATGAATTTCCTTGAGTTTTTACAACAAAATTGGTCGGAATTGTTTGCCCTAACGCGCGAGCATCTTTTCCTCGTGTTTGTTTCGATTTCGCTTGCCGTATTAATTGGCGTTCCTCTCGGTATTTTATTATCGCGCAAAAAATCTCTGCAAACGCCGGTTTTGGGAATTGCCAATATCCTGCAAACCGTTCCGAGTCTTGCGCTGTTCGGTTTGCTGATTCCGATTGCTTATATCGGCGGAATTGGCGCGAAAACGGCGATTATCGCGCTAACTTTGTATTCGTTTCTACCGATTATCCGCAACACTGTTACGGGAATTTCGGGCGTTGACGCGAAGGTCAAAGAAGCGGCGACGGCGATGGGAATGACCGATTGGCAAACGCTGAAAATGGTTGAACTGCCGCTTGCTTTGCCGGTGATTTTGACGGGAATTCGCGTTGCGGTCGTGATTGCCGTCGGCGTGGCGACGATTGCGGCAGCGGTCGGCGCGGGCGGACTCGGAACTTATATTTTCAGAGGTTTGCGCCAAAATGATAATAATTTACTGCTCGCTGGTGCAATTTTTTCGGCGATTCTGGCTTTAATTGCAGATTTCACGCTCGGACAAGTCGAGAAAATTTACGCGCTCCAAACTTTGCAAAATAAAGTGTCGGCAAACAGAAGAAAATTTGTCGCAATCGGCGCGACGGCTTTGATTTTAGTGGTTTTTGCGATTCCGTTTATTTCAAAATTAAATTCGTCAAATTCATCTGCAAGCCAAACAATTCGCGTCGGCTCAAAGGATTTTACCGAATCGGTGATTTTAGCGGAAATCCTGGCGCAAATGCTTGAAAGAAAGGGAATTCAAGTTGAACGCCAATTCGAACTCGGCGGAAATCTGGCGCACGATGCTTTGCTTTCTAATCAAGCGGACGTTTATCCCGAATACACCGGAACGGCTTACACGGCGATTCTGAAACACGCTCCCGTTACCGAACCAAACAAAGTTTATCAACAAACGAAAGCCGAATACGCCGAAAAATTTGATTTGGCAGTTAGTCCGCCGCTTGGTTTCAGCAATGATTTTGCAATTTTGATACGCGGCGACATCGCGCGAAAAAATAATCTGAAAACAATTTCCGACGCTGTTCCTTTAGCGAAAAATTGGCAAGCGGGATTTGGACAAGATTTTATGTCGCGTGCCGACGGTTATGCCGGATTTGCGAAAACTTACGATTTTAATTTTGCGAAACAACCGCGCGAAATGGATTTGAGTTTGACATATCGCGCCTTGAAATCGGGCGAACTGGATATTATCGCGGGAAATTCCACCGACGGTTTGATTTCCGCTTTGGATTTGTTTCAACTCGAAGACGACAAGCATTATTTTCCGCCTTACCAGGCTGTTTTTATTGCACGTCAAGATAAATTAGTAATCTTGCACGAAATTTTTGAAAAACTGAAAAACGCGATTTCAACCGATCAGATGCGGAAATTAAACTACGCGGTTGACGGTGAAAAACGTGCGCCGCGAGATGCGGCAAGCGACTGGCTGGAGAAAACATTTTTTGTTCGCACCGAGTGAAATGCACTATTTAACAAAATCTCACAACTGCAAAATTGCCGTTCGTCGGTTGGGGATAAAAACAGAATCTACGCATATATAAAAATTGCAAAAATTCTAAAATAAATTTTTAGAGCATTGCCGCCCGGAAATTTTTTTACTGTCTAAACTCTTTGTTTCATTGGCTTTGGCGTTTCAAAAACATTAAGAATATTTTTACCTTTTTAAACAAAATTAAGTTATAATCTTTTAGTAGCATTTTAACAGAATGCACTTTCAGCAGAAAGACTCCATTTCTTATCAAACCCAAACTAACTTTCGGAGCTGCAAAGATGCCTAATAACATATTTCAAGTAAAAACCAGCCAAACTGTCTTTTTAATTGTAATAATTGTGTCGGTTTTGTTGATTGGCTGCACGGTTAAAGCCGCTAAAGAAAAAAACACAAGTGAAAAAGAAAACAATCAACCGGCAACTATAACAACGACCGAAGCTAAAAATTCAGATTCAAGGACAAAAATTAAAATCTCACCGAATTCTCCGGCTGATACGGTCAGAGTTTTTTACAAGAATTTGCGCGAACAGCGTTTTCGTGAAGCGATGTTTTTAACAAATCTGCGTCCGGCGATTGAAGGTTTAACCGACGATGAACTAAAAGATTTACAGGTTGATTTTGCGCTGCTTGCCGGTCAAATTCCTGCCGATGTTGCAATAAACGGTGAAATAATTGCGGGAAAATTTGCTACTGTTACTGCGAAATTACCCGATAACGAAACAGATAAAATAGATTTGCAGGAAATAAAATTGCGGCAGGAAAACGGCGTTTGGATAATTTTGACAGTTGACGAAACGGCGGAAAAGAAAATTAGAAAGGAAGGGAAAAATTACTTTTTCGCGCTGAAAATCGAAACTCATCAAAAAGAAGCAAAAGCGATGCTCAACCGCATTGATAAAGCACAGATGGTTTTTTCAATGCAGAACAACGGACTTTATGCCGATATTCCGACTTTAGTAAAAAGCGGTTTCCTTCCCGAAGATATACAAACGCCCGATTCAACCGGATATATTTACAAAATTTATCTTTCTCCCGACAGAAAGAATTTTTCGGCAACGGCTGAACCTGCCGTTTATGGTAAAACGGGCAAATTGTCTTTTTGGTATGAGGTGAAAGACAATAAAAGCTCCTCTTTGCACAGCAAAGATAACAATGGAAAGCCATTTAGCGATACAAAAAAATTTTAGAAATGTGAAAATAGGTATTGAAATTTACCAGGAAAAGGTTTATAACTTATTAATCCAACAAAATAAGTTTTAGACCGTCCGACAAAATTAGAATAAATCTAATTTCAGATTGTCCAACAAATTACAAAGAAATAATCAAATGATAAGAAAATTTTTTGCACAATTTAACAAATCACTAGCCAAGCGAGTTGTTTCTTCCCGCTATTCCTACGAAGTACCGATAAAATTGATGTTTGAGCCGAACAGAGCAACGGGAAGGTTACAGATGCCGAAAGTAACTCTCTATATTACGGGAGAAACTAAAGATTTGAGTGAATCGGGAATCGCTTTTGTTGTGTCTTCAATTCGTTTGCAGGAAAATTATCTGGTTGGCGAAGAGCGCACTCTCGATGCCGAACTCGATTTGCCGAATGGTAAGATAAGTATGAAAATTGTCGGGCGCAGATATGAACAAATCGGCGAACATATTTCAACCGGCAAATTTTTAATCGGCGCGAAAATTTTGCAGATGTCTGCTGAAAATAAAGAATTCTATAAAGATTTTCTGCGAAACGGCAATAAAATAATGAAAGCCAAAGTTTTAAATTTCGGAGTTGACCAAAGCTAGACTTTTATATTTTTACTCATACCTTTAATCAATCTTGAATCTCAAATTAACACCAATTCCATTGACAGTTTTCGGAAAACTTTTATCGTTCACCAAAAGGTAAAAAATATCGGCTGCAAAGTTTTTGTTGAACCTTTTGCCGATTCCCGCAAAAAATTCGTTTCGCGTCCAATGGTGTGCTTGGAAATCGTAATAAGGCTCGTCGGAAACAAACGGCGTGAAAAGTTCCTTTTTGTCTTTTGTTACGGGAACATTTAAGCGAAATCTGTTTCTATAACGAACCGAATCCTGGCGCGAATTTCGCAGACGATACTCAATCTGATTGCGGTCATTCAAAGAAAAGTATTTCCATTTGTTTTCCAACACGACGGCAAACCGGAAACGGCTTTCAAAGTCTTTTCTGCCCTGAAAAGGTTGGTAGCCGCGATAAAGATAATCCGGCACAAAACTGATGTATTTATTTAATCGGTAGTTAAATCCAAAGCCGATTCGCTCGTCAACCGGACGCGAAGCATTGCGCCCGAAGCGTAATGTTCCGTTGATGGAAACCGTCATCCGGTCAAAGTCTTTGCCTTTTTTATCTTTCGATTTTTTTAACGGAAATGTAACGGAAGTGTCGTTCCAAATTTGGAAATCGCTTTTGATTGGTCTTGTCTGAGAAAAAGTAACGGTTGAAAACGAAATAACAGCAAAAAATATCGGTAAAATAAATCTTTTCATCGGATATGTTACAAAATTATTAAAAATTTGTTACAAACAAAATAATTGTTTCCAATGAAAACTACAAACCGAGAATAAACCCGCAGATAATAAACGTAATGCCGAAAGCCAGCGGCAGAAAGTGTTTGCGGTCAATCATATCGCCTTTTTTAAGTAAGCGATGAAAAATCGTGAACGCCGGTAAAGCCGCGCTTCCGACTAACCCGCCGAGAATCGCGCCGAAGAACGCGCCGATGATTAAGATAATAATTCCGCCCGCGCCGCCCGCTAAAATTCCCCAAAAAACACCGATAAAAGGCGAAAGAAGAAGCATTGTCCACCACGAATAATTTTCGACTTCATTCACAATTTTCCCGATTAATTTACCGGAAAAAAAGCCGACGACAGCCGAAAGTACATTGACAATTGCAATAATGCCGAGAATCCATAAATCTTCACTCCGCAAACCTCTCGAATCAATTAGAAAGCGTGTGAACATTGCCGCCGGTGAAAATGTTCCGAGAAGAAGTCCGAAATATGCAAAAGTTTGTTCGGTGGAAAGCGGATTTCTCATCATCGCGGCTTCGGTTTTTTCGCGTTCCGAGCGAAACAAAACTTTTTCGCCGGCAGTTTCGGCATTTGCGGCGAGAAGCACATCTAATCTATTTTGCGTAATCTCGTCGTCGCATTCATAGTTTGTAACTGAGTCGAAATTGGATTGATAGGTAACGGTTTGTGTCTTTCTGGCTTCCATAAATCTTTCTCCAAATTTTTGACGGCAAACTGTTTATCGGTTTGCGAAGTTTCTGCGAACATTATTTCAAGAGTTTTGCGCGCTTCAGTATCCTTCAGAGTTATAACAAATTCAATAGCTAAACTGCCAAGTCTATTTTGTGCTGAAGTGAATTCAGCAAGTTTAGCGATTATGTTCAAAAAATCCTGCCGCGCCAAAGTATGATGAAAAGAAAGTCGCTTTCGGTTGCGTCTGTGATAACAAATTGCCGCTAATTCAATATTTGAGTTTTTTGAAACACGAAAAATTTCTTTTTCCGCTTCGATTATGTTTTTATTTTCGCCGGAATTTGCCAATGTTAAACCGATATATCGTTCAAAAATCTCACGAAAATTGTAAATCGAAATTTGCAGGTTTGTTTCAAGCAAAATTATTTCAATTTGTTTTTGAATGGAATAAAGATTCTTTTCTTTATTTATCAGTAGAGATTGTGAACGGTTGAAAGTTACTTTTTTCCGAAACAGACGAACAGCAAAAGGCAGCCACACAACAAAAGTAAATATTGTTTCAAGCCAAAACAAACTTGTGTTTTTTCGGCGACGGTTTTGCAGAAAATAATAAACGCCGAACGGTGCGCCGCAAGCTAAATAAATTATTAGTAAATCAGTTTGATTCATCAATAATAAATTTGTGCAACGGTTATGCCATTTAGGATGTAAGTTTCTGACTGGATTTAGTTTTAAGTTAGAGAGCCGCAAATATCGGGTAAAGGAAAATAAAGTCGGAACAAATCAAATTAAAAATCGTAATGACAGATTAGCAAAGCGCAAAAAAGATTCTTTTGCTTTGCAGATTGCAAAATTAAAAATTATTAAATAAAGAATCGCAAAAAAGAAAAATCCCAAACGTCTGAAAAGTGGCATTAAAATTGCTAGCCTGAAATACGTCAGGAATAAAAAATCATTCATCTTGCATTTATAGTATCGGATTCATACAGAGAGGAAAATAGGAACAATGTCAGCAAAAGCAAAAATAAAAGTTATCAAGAAAAGTGAGATAAAAAACTTGGAAACACCCGTAGAGGTTGAGAAAATATCACCACAGCAAGCAGCGCGTGAGATGGTTTCGACGGTTTCAAATTGGGTCAATGACTTTCAACAACGACGAAGAATTGAAACAAAACAAGCGATTGAAAAGTTTCTTTCAAATAAACCTCAAACAAGCGGCGTGTAATTTTTCAATACGAAATGTTTCAAATCGTATAATTTTCTTACAAATAAATTAAATTTCAGGAAAATTTTAAGGACAGTCGAATCGGCTGTCCTTTTCTCGCATTAAATAATTTCGATTTGCTCAAAAACTTAGCTTTTTATTGTAGACTTGCAAATAGGTTTGTATGATAAACTCGACAAAAATTCGAGAAATTTTAGATTATGCAGGAAAAAGTTGTAATTGTTACCGGAGCAAGCAGCGGAATCGGTCGCGCAACTGCCTTGCTTTTTGCGGAAAATGGCGCAAAAGTCGCTGCCGTCGGACGTAATGAAAAAGAGTTAAATGCTTTACGTGATGAAGCCGTCGAAAAAAATGGAACGGTAAAAGTTTATCTCACCGATATATGTGAAGAAACGCAAATTGAGAGATTTTTCAATCACATAATTGAAGATTTTAATCAAATTGACGTTCTAATAAATGTTGCCGGCATCATTTTGAACGGTTCAATCGAAAACACGACGCTTGACGTTTGGGATAAAATGATGGATATAAATCTTCGCACCGTTTTTAGTATGATGCAAAAAAGTGTTTCGCACCTTGAAAGGACGAAAGGCAATATCGTTAATGTTTCAAGTGTGGCGGGAATTCGCGCTTTTCCAAATGTTTTGGCATATTGCGTTTCAAAAGCGGCGGTTGACCAACTGACCAGATGTTCCGCGCTCGAACTTGCCCCGAAAGGCATTCGCGTCAATGCGGTAAATCCGGGCGTGGTTGTTACAAACCTGCACAAACGCGGCGGAATGGCGGACGATAAATATCAGGAATTTTTGGAAAATTCAAAAAAAACGCATCCGATTGGACGAGTCGGCGAACCGGAAGAAGTCGCCGAACTTATTTATTATCTCGCCGGCGAAAAGGCGGGTTGGATAACCGGCGCAACTTACGAAATTGACGGCGGACGCGCCCAAACTTGTGCGCGTTAAAAAATGTGGTTAATTAAAGTTGTTATAGAAGATAATGATAATTAACTATTAACGAATTGATGAAGTTTCAATTACTTCCAAGCACATTCGACGAAAAAGGCTGCGCTTCGATGCGGCAGCATTTGTCGTGTTTCGTCGTTGACGATTGCGTGGCGATTGATGCGGGAAGTCTGGCAATGGCGACGACTTCCAAACAGAAAAATTTAATTCGTGATGTTATTTTGACTCACGCGCATCTCGACCATATTGCCGGATTGCCGCTTTTTATTGACGATTTATTTGCGAGTTTGGAAGTTCCAATTCGTGTTTTTGCGACAAACGAGGTGATTGAGGTGATTGAAAGAGATATTTTTAATTGGGATATTTATCCGAGTTTTTCCGAACTCGCCAATCAAAATGGCGCAGTCCTGGAATATCATCCGTTTGAGACCGGAAAAGAGTTTTCGGTTAAACATCTCCGCGTTAAATCCGTCGAAGTAAATCATAAAGTTCCAACCGTCGGTTTTATTATTTCGGACAACAAAACATCATTTGCAATAAGCAGTGATACATCAGAAATGAACGAATTTTGGGAAACTGTCAATGCGGAAAAAAATCTTGCCGCGCTTTTTATTGAATGTGCTTTTCCGAATGAACTCGATGAATTAGCGCAGGTTTCTCATCATTTAACGCCAAAAAAATTATTAAAGGAATTGAACAAATTCGACCGCAAAAATTGCCCGATTTATGTGATGAATATCAAACCGATGTATTTTGAAGAAGTTGTGCGGCAAGTTAAACAATTGGGAATCGAAAATTTAGAAATTCTCGAAGTCGGAAAAATTTACGAATTGTGATTTTTTAAATCAGACCAAACTCAGAGATTAATTCGATTAAAATTTATCGGTTCAAACTCGCTTTCCCGATGTTCACCCGTAAAACCGTAAAGAGTAACGCGCCCGCTGCCTAAAACCTCTTTAACCCGAAAAGTTCGCTCTTCGCGGCTTTTTCCCGGCATTATCTCGGCGCGGAACGTAATTGCCATTTCCGGTCTCGCCCAAATATTCGGACGTATAATTTTACTGTAAAACTTTTTGATAAAATTCATTCTAATTTTCTAACTCATCTTTTTTCTTATGTTTAACTTTACGGCGTGAAGGATGAATTTTTTCGTCAGGCTTGTCTTTTCCGAATTTTTGGCTCGGCGGCGCGGTCGGTTTGCGGATTGAATCGTAAATCGGACGCTTTGGGGTTTTCTTTTTTTTGGTGTCCATATTTTCAAGGAATTATATCAAAAAAATGCAAATGTCTTCTTACAAACTTTCACGATTGACAATTTTTAAGTAAATAATAACTATAGAAGCTGCGGCAGTTGAAAATAAAAAGTTGAAGTTCGGAACAAAGTTTTTGTTGAAAAATAGTTTAGAGTGCAGAGTGTTAAGTGTCGGGTTACGTTCCTTTAATTCTAAACTCCTGACTCTAAACTTTACACTACTTTTCAAAAAAGCTACTGCCTTTTGTTAATCCTTTGCTCAACTCTGCGTAAGTCCTAAACTATTTATTAACAATTTTGATTTTTTTTGCTAAACTAAAAAGTTAATGAAAGGTATTTGGGGGCGAACTTGAACGACAAAACAAACCACGAATATCAACTGCAAAGAGTTCCTGAAAGAAAAGTCGGGCGTAATATACAAAAATACCGTCGTCCGTTTTGGCTTCCTGCATCCAGTTACTATATTTTAACAGTAGCAATAGTGATTGCCTTCTTTTTTCTTGCCTGGGGATTTTTGCACGAAGGCGGAGAAGAAATGCCCTGGATTTTGGCGGGCATCAGTGCCAGCCTTATCTTAGGCGGCGCAGTTTTTTTGCGTGAAATTGTTCTTAGAAAAGCACGTAACAGTTTTTTGCTGGCGCAAAGAAGACTTGATTATAACTTGAAAAATGTTCCGCTTCATTATCAAATCAATCGCCACTCAAACAAACTGACAGTGCAGAAAAATGCCGATATAATAAACAAAATTCGGCAAAAATCGGAAGCAGCGAAAGTCTTGGGGAAATTGTCCGACGGGCATTGGGAAGTTTTTGAAGTGTGCAACGAATATCTCCGGGTCAACGAAATGGAATTGGAGAATGTGGGAATCGGCTCACCGCGTCTGGCGGCTTTGCGTCGCGGCAAGGAAGTTGTGCAGGATTTACACCGTTATCATTTATTATCGTGGGCGGAAATTGAATCTCGTTTTTTAACTAAGGAAGCAAAAAATCAGGCGGCGATTTCGGATAAACTGGAAACCGCTCAAAAGGCTTTGTCGGTTTTGGATTCCGCACGGCAATATTATCCAAATGACAGACAACTTACCGAGTCCGAAACAGCACTCAAAGAGTTTATTGCTTCGATAAAAGTTTCCCATTGGATTGAACAAGCTGAACGGGCGGCGTTTAAAGGCAACTATAAACAGGCAATCAATCACTATAAGGACGCGCTATATTTTTTGGCGCGTGAAAACGTGCAAAGTGTTAGAAAAGATTCGATTGCCGAAAAAATAAATCAAGAAATTGAAAAACTCAGAGAAATGGCGGATAAAAAGAAACACGAAACAATAGTTAAAAGAACGAAAAAGAGAAAAATAAATGATTAGTCAAAGATGTCCCCGCTGCGGCAGTTCGCGTATCAGACACGGTTATCGTCCAACACCTATTTGGTCGAAAATTCTGTTTCGATACAATTTACTTTGTGATGGGTGCAATTGGGAATTTAAGGGTTTTGCCGTTCCCGGAACTATATCGTCAAAGTCGAAAAAGAAAAACAAAAAACAAAAACCGCCACTTGAAAAGCCGCTACTTAAAGACGATGAAATAGATGCTTTAGTAAATAATTTAAGTGAAAAAGATAAAATTATCTGAAACAACTCATTAGATTGAAGAATCAAAAATGATAAAAAGAACAAAATCGGGTTTTGGTTGAAGCGTTCGGAAAAATGAAAAATAAAAGCGATTATCATTTCTCACATATTTTTCTTTGCATTATTTTTTTGCAAAGTTTAATTGCCCAAGTGCCGACACCGACACCCGAAAATTTATCTGAGAAAACTCCGATTGAACTCGAAGCAAACCTTCTCCATTTAGGTGATTTAATTGATGTTGATGTTATCGGAAGCGTCGAATACGATTGGCGCGGAACGCTTAATCCCGAAGGATTTTTAAACGGAATTGATTTTGTTGAAAATCCCGTATTCGGGTTGTGTCGAAGCGAAGAAGATGTCGCCGGTGACGTTGCCAAAGCATACAGCAGACTTTTGCGCGACCCGAAAGTTGTCGTTAAAATTCTCGACCGTTCAAATCGTCCGCTCTCGGTTCTTTACGGCGCGGTGAAAACACCGCAACGCTTTCAGATAAAACGACCGGTGCTGTTAAATGAACTGATTATCGTTTCAGGCGGAATAACAGATAAAGCGAGTGGTGAAATTCAAATTTTTCGACCGCAGAACTCAAATTGTCTGCCGAAACCCATTGAAAATTCCGTTCAAACTGCTGATTCATCGGAAAATAAGGAAAAATTCGTAACCGCCAGCCAGGACAACGGTTCGCAATATATCAACATCAAAATCAGTGATTTATTGGCAGGAAAAAAAGAGGCTAATCCGCAAATTTTAAGCGGCGATATTGTAACGATTTTGGAAGCCCAACCAATTTACATAATCGGCGGCGTGGCAAATCCGAAACAAATTGCCACAAACTCGCAAATTACACTCTCACGCGCCATTGCCAGCGCGGGCGGCATAATCAAAGGCGGCGATGAAAAAAAGATTACGGTTTTTCGGCGCGGCGGAACTGAAACGAAAATAATCGAAGCCGATCTGGAAAAAATCAAAGCCAACCAAGCCGAAGATATTGTTCTTCAAGCCTTTGATATAGTTGAGATAGAGCAGTCGGGACGAGAAAAAAGAAAATTTCCTCCGCTTATTAAAGTGGTTGATATAAACGATAAGAATCCGGCAAGATTGCCTTTACGGATTGTTGATTAACCGAATTTGCATAAAGCATTGTTGTTTTGATGCAATTAATTTCTAAAGTTGATGTGGATGAAAAACGATTTTTGTAGAAAATTTTTATCTTTTTGATTGTTCTAAACACAAAAATCTGTTATCTATTAACAATCAGACCTCAAAAAACTGAGGAGATTTACACAAATAATATGGCACAGAATAGATTCAGTCGGCGCACAATTGCGCTCTTTTGGCTGGTATTGGTCGGTATCGTCATCGGAAGTTTAATTGCTTACGAGCAAATTGCGCTTCTTTATGTTTTAGCAACGCTTGCATTGGTAGGTTTGCTTTTGATTGTCGGATTTGCCGATTTGGAAAAAGTTGACAGGGAAAATGTTGAAGGTTTCGCTGCCAAAGAAAGTTAATCTAAAATTTGATGTTTAAATATTTTAAAATTTTTTTGGTTTTGCTGTCGTTTTTGAGTTTTTCATTGCCGGCGACGGCATACACGACGCAATTTGCCGACGATGGCGAAACAATGCGTCTGCATTGGAAAAACGGGATAATTCCGATTGCATTATCCAGTTCATTAACCAGGCAAAATCTGAATATCAGAGCCGACAGTGATGTGCTTGGCGCGGTTCAGCGAAGTTTGGAAACTTGGGAAAAAGCCGCCAATATTAAATTTGAAATGAATACGGCGGACAAACAATCCGTCAGCCCGTCGGGAAAATTCGGTGACGGCGTTAGTTTGCTAACAATTGCTCAAACATCCGAAAATCTTATACTTTTCGGCAGTGATACGGAAGCGGTTTCCGCCCGAACACGAATTTTTTATAACGGCAGAGGTTTAATCACCGAAGCCGACATCGTTCTAAATCCCTATCAACAATTTTCCACTGACGGTTCAATCGGAACTTTCGACCTTGAAGCGACGCTGACGCACGAAATCGGTCATTTACTCGGACTTGAACATTCGACGATTATCGGCGCGACGATGCACGCGCATCAAGGGAAAAACGGTGTTTATAATTTGCCGGGCTACAGTTCGCGGACTTTAGCCGAAGATGATATTTCAGGAATTCGAGCATTATACGGCGCAAAGAACACGGACGAAGAATGTTGCGGTTCGATAAACGGCAAACTTTCACTTGCAAACGGCAAAGGTGCGAAAAATTTTCAAGTTTGGGCTGAAGAAATTGAAACGGGTCGCGTAGCTGCGGGTGTCATCACAAGTTCAGAGGGAAATTTTCGTATCGAAGGTTTGTCGAACGGTGAATATCGGCTTTACGCGCAGGATTTTGGTGAAAGAAAAAATGCGGCGGAAGAACTCGGTAAAGTGGATGTTTCTAAAGGCAAAATTACCAATTTCGCAAATAGATTAAAAAATAACGCGAAAAGTTTTGATATTCAGTATATCGGTTTTAACGGTCAGATTTCCGAACTCGCCGTTCCGGTAAATGGCGGCAAATCTTATTTAATTTATGTCGGCGGCAAAAATCTTGATGCTGAAACTATTAAAATCGGTTTTAATTCTCCATATTTTAGCGTTACGCCTAACTCTATAACTAAACAAGATTACGGTTCGGACATTTCGGTTGTGAGTTTTGAAATCAAGATAAGTCGGAGAACGCCTGCCGGTGAATACAGCTTTTTTGTGCAAAACAAAAAAGAAGAAACAGGTTTTATTATCGGCGGTCTAACAGTCGAAAATTTTGTAAATCCTTGGAATAGTTATTTGTTATTTGGAGATGAATAAAATGAGAAAAAAAATTAGAAATTGGATTTGCAATTTTATTTCCAATGCGTATAATCTATAACTGTTCACCTCCCCGGTGAACATTTGGTCACGAGGGGTGAGGACTTGTGACCTAGGGGCGACGGTGTGGGAGACGTCGCCCTTTTAATTTTTAAATACTTTCTTGCTATTAAAATTACCCGGCTTGACCTAACACAAAATCAGCGTAGAATTTCTTTGTTGTTTGAGTTATAAAATAAAAAAGGCTGACCTCCTATACTTGTGTCGGTAACAATCGAAAATTTATTAAATTTTTAATTTGACCACAGATGCCCGAAAAAAGCGTCTGGTGGTCTTTTTTCATTTATTGAAGATTATGACCAGCAAAAAAAATAGCCGTTTTGGAAATTGGTTATTAAAAGGTGTTCGGGAAATCGAAGGTCCGCATGAGAAAGAAGGAACGCATCCGCAACATTCATGGTGGAAAGTAATGTGTTTGACGGGAGTTGATTATTTCTCGACGCTCGGTTATCAGCCCGGTATCGCATTTCTGGCGGCAGGAGCGTTATCGCCGTTGGCGACTTTGGTGCTTGTTCTGTTGACGTTGTTCGGCGCGTTGCCGATGTATAAGCGCGTGGCGGAAGAAAGTCCGCACGGTGACGGCTCGATTTCAATGCTCGAACATTTGCTTTCGCGCTGGAAGGGAAAATTTTTTGTGCTGGCTTTGCTCGGTTTCGTCGCTACGAGTTTTATCATTACTATCACGCTTTCCGCCGCCGACGCAACGGCGCATATTATCGAAAATCCGTTTGTCGAACACCATCTTCAATTTCTTAATCACAAAATCATCGTTACTCTTATTTTAATCGGCTTTTTGGGCGCGGTTTTTTTGAAGGGATTTAATGAAGCAATCGGCATTGCAGTCGGAATTGTTGTCGTTTATTTATTTTTAAATATCATTGTGATTAGTACCGGTTTATATCAAGTTTTCGCCGTTCAACCGGATACTTTGCAGAATTGGAGCACGATGCTGTGGGCGCACCCGGACGTAAAGGGAAGCGTGATAGCGATGGTTTTCGCCGCGCTCATCCTATTTCCAAGCCTTGCTCTCGGTTTATCCGGTTTTGAAACCGGCGTGGTCGTGATGCCTTTGATTAAAAGCGATGCGGACATTTCTGACGAAGAAAAAGCCACTGTTCACACTTCGAGATTACCCGATGTCGAACCGACGGAAAATCAGCAAAAACATCTAGAAGGACGCATTCGCAACGGTAAAAAACTCCTAAGCGGCGCGGCTTTGATTATGAGCGTATTGCTTATCGGCAGCAGCACGGTAACTTCGATGCTGATTCCGGCGGAAAAATTTGAAGAAGGCGGCGAAGCCAGCGGACGCGCCCTTTCCTATCTAGCGCATACTTATTTAGGCGATTGGTTCGGAACTATTTACGATGTCAGCACGATTGCGATTTTGTGGTTTGCGGGCGCGTCCGCGCTTGCCGGACTTCTAAATATCGTTCCGCGCTATTTGCCGCGTTATGGAATGGCTCCCGATTGGGCAAGAGCGACGCGCCCGCTGGTATTGGTTTTCACGGTAATTGCTTTTCTTGTAACAATTCTTTTTCGCGCGGACGTTACCGCGCAAGGCGGAGCTTACGCGACCGGCGTATTGATGTTGATGACTTCGGCGGCGGTTGCCGTAACAATTTCTGCATGGCGAAAATCCGAAAAAAAATGGATTGGATTTTTAATTATCACGCTGGTTTTTATTTATACGACAGTTGTTAATATGGTTGAGCAACCGAGCGGAATTAAAATCGCATCGCTGTTTATTTTAGGAATTGTAGCGACTTCATTTGTTTCGCGGGCTTTGCGGACAACGGAAGTTCGCATCGAAGGCATTGAACTCGACGCGCAGGCGAAAGAATTTATAGATGAAATGGCAAGCGGCGAGATTCGCATTGTTACCAACCGGCGCGAAGTCGGCGATGTCGAAGAATATCGATTCAAAGAACACGAAAAGCGCGTGGACAATCATATTCCATCGAGCGACCCGATTCTTTTTTACGAAATTGAATTGGGCGACGCGTCGGATTTTACCGGCAAACTGCAAATTCGCGGCGTTGATGTCGAAGGTTATAAAATTTTGCGAACCGTCGCGCCCGCCGTGCCGAACGCGATTGCCGCCTTGCTTCTGCATTTGCGCGATAAATCAGGGAAAATCCCGCACGTTTATTTCGGTTGGAGCGAAGGTAATCCGATAGCTTATTTAATTCGTTATATCCTTTTCGGCGAAGGCGACACCGCGCCGGTTACGCGGGAAATTTTGCGGCAAGCCGAAAAAGACCCGGAACGCCGTCCAAATGTTCACGTCGGCGGATAAATTTCAGTTTGCTTTTGATGAATTTCAGGAGTATATTTTCAATTTTGACAAATTACTTGCCGAAGTTGCTTTGGATAAAAGCAGCGCGGGGAACCCAAAAATTGGGGCTAATTATTTTTACAAATAAGGAATACTTCCAATGTTCCAGCCCGACAGCTAACCTCGTAGGCGTATTGGAGGAACGAGCCATTTGGCTTTGGTAAATTAAAAAAGATCATAAATGCAGTAACCTGCGCTTGTGGTCTTTTTTTGTTTAAAACAAATAATGAGTAAGGCAGAAAAATCAGACAATAATCGTTTCCAGCGATGGCTTTTTCAGGGCGTAAAAGAAATCGAAGCACCTCACGAAAAAAAAGGTGAACACCAACGGCAACCGTGGTGGAAGGTGATGTGTTTAACGGGTGTTGATTATTTTTCGACGCTCGGCTATCAGCCGGGAATTGCATTTATCGCAGCCGGAGTTTTATCACCGATTGCGACATTGATTTTGGTTCTTTTAACGCTGTTCGGCGCGCTTCCGATTTACAATCGAGTAGCAGCAGAAAGTCCGAAAGGAGAAGGCTCGATTGCAATGCTTGAGGCGTTATTTTCGCGCTGGAAGGGAAAACTTTTCGTTCTCGTTCTGCTTGGATTTGTGGCGACTGATTTTGTTATCACGATTACGCTTTCAGCCGCTGACGCAACCGCCCATATTCTTGAAAATCCCTTTGTTAAAACAAGCCTGCCGTTTCTGGAACATCCTGTTCCCGTAACTTTAGGTTTGATAATTTTACTCGGCGCGGTGTTTTTGAAAGGCTTCAAAGAAGCCATCGGTATTGCCGTTTTTTTGGTCGGAATTTATCTTTTATTTAATTTAGTTGTCATCGGTTTCGGATTTTATGAAATCGTAACTCATCCCGAATTATTCCCGAATTGGAAAGCGGCAATTTTTACAAACCGCACAGCCGGCGGCGGTTTGGAAGCACGCAACATTTTTTGGATTATCGGCTTGTCTTTGTTGGTATTTCCAAAACTCGCACTCGGTCTTTCAGGATTTGAAACCGGCGTGGCGGTCATGCCGTTGATAAAAAGCCCGAATCGCATCGCCAACACGCGCAAATTGCTGTTGACGGCGGCGTTGATAATGAGTTTTATGCTCATTTCCAGTAGTTTTATTACCAGCGTTATCATTCCCGAAACGGATTTTTGTCCGAGATTGACTTGCGGCTTTAACGAATTGGATAATGAAGTTCCGCAATACTGCGTGTGCAGCCAATCGGAAATTGAAAATAAAGTTACAAAAGAGGCAGGCAAAGCTAACGGACGCGCTCTGGCTTATTTAGCACATGGTTTTCTTGGTGATTTGGGCGGCACATTTTATGATTTAATCACAATTTTAATTTTGTGGTTTGCCGGTGCCTCGGCTCTTGCCGGTCTTTTAAACATCGTCCCGCGCTATTTACCGCGCTACGGAATGGCTCCCGAATGGGCGCGGGCGACTCGTCCGCTGGTTCTCGTTTTTATGGCGATTTGCTTTGCCATCACGATATTTTTCCAGGCTGATGTTAATGCACAAGGCGGAGCTTACGCGACCGGCGTTTTATTTTTGATGAGTTCGGCGGCAATTGCCGTTTCTATTTCCGCCCGCCGCCGCAAAAGCCGTTGGGCATATGCTTTTTTTGCAATTTCTCTCGTGTTCGTCTATACGACTTTAATCAACATTTACGAGCGTCCTGACGGTATCAAGATTGCTTCCATCTTTATATTAACAATTATCGCTACTTCTTTTATTTCGCGCGTGATGCGCTCAACCGAAATTCGGATTGATAAAATTGTCTTGGATGATAAAGCAAAAGAATTTATTAACGAATTAGCAGGCGGCGAGATTCGGATTGTTACCAACCGGCGCGAAGTCGGCGATGTTGCCGAATACCGCTACAACGAACACGAAAAGCGCGTAGATAATCATATTCCATCGAGCGACCCGATTCTTTTTTACGAAATTGAATTGGGCGATGCTTCGGAATTCAAAGGCAAATTAAAAATTCACGGTGTTGATATTGACGGATACAAGATTTTACGCACCGAAGCAACCGCCGTGCCGAATGCAATTGCGGCATTATTGATATATTTGCGCGATAAAACAGGGAAAATCCCGCATGTTTATTTCGGCTGGAGTGAAGGAAATCCTTTAAGATATATGTTGAGATACGTTTTATTCGGCGAAGGCGACACCGCGCCGGTTACGCGGGAAATTTTGCGGCAAGCCGAGAAAGACCCGGAACGCCGTCCGAATGTTCACGTCGGCGGTTGAAAGTGAAAAAGTGAAAAAGTGAAAAAGTGAAAAAGTGAAAAAGTGAAAAAGTGAAAAAGTCGTTGAGTAAAATGAAAGCGTTTATTAAGACGATTCTTAACTTTTTCACTTTTTCACTTTTTCACTTTTCTACCTTTTCACCATTTATCGGTAACGGATTCATTTCCAAAAAACAAGAGCGACAATAGACGGGACGACCCTGCGAAGGATAAAAAGGAACGGTTGTGTAACCTGAACATCGGGCGCAATAAACGGCGACTTCGATTCTTTGTTTGACACCTGAAACTTGAGCAGCGGCAATTAAAGCAAGCCGTTCATTTTTGGCTTGCTTGCACTCTTTACAGCGTTTTGGCGGATTTTTTAATCCCTTATCGCGGAAGAAAACCTGTTCGCCAACCGTCCAAATAAAATCTTTTCCGCAGTCAATACAGAGAATATCAGTATCTGCAAAATCCGTATCGTCGGCGAAAGTTTTTCGGTTAAATTCTTTAAGATTATTGGCTTCAATCTTTGACATCGCTTGCTCCCTCCCTTTTTAATGTTCTTTAGATTGCATTCTAAACGAATACTATCCGGTTTAAGGTTACTTCGGACTGCACGATAATTACTTGGGGTAATTTAATTAAAGTAATAATTAATAGTAAATTTCAAGCGTTGGAGTCAATTATTTACACATCAAAAAACGATGTCAGTCCATTTTTGAAATTATAACTATCTGCTTTGAGTGTCAAGTTTTGGTTTTGACATAATTTATTTACAATAAATCAGTATGAAAATTTTAGTCATCGGTTCAGGCGGGCGCGAACACGCTCTCTGCCGGGCGTTTAATCAAAGCGAAAGAGTAACAAAGACTTATTGTGCAAACGGCAATGCGGGAATCGCGGAAATTGCCGAATGCGTCAACATCAAACCGGACGAAATAGCAAAACTTGCAGGTTTTGCCGAACAGAACGAAATAGATTTAACTTTTGTCGGTGGTGAAACGACTTTGGCATTGGGAATTGTTGACGAATTTGAAAAAAGAAACTTAAAAATTATCGGCGCAAGCCAAAAAGCCGCGCAGCTTGAAGCGAGCAAATCTTTTGCCAAAGATTTTATGGCGCGACACAACATTCCGACGGCAAAATATAAAACCGCAGCTTCTGCCGAAGAAGCCGGGCAAATCTTAAAAAGCGGCGAGTTCGGCGATGAAAATACTCCTATCGTCGTCAAAGCCGACGGACTCGCGGCGGGAAAAGGTGTCGTCGTTGCCGAAAATCACGAAGAAGCCGAACGAGCGATAAACGAACTTGAAACAATCGTCGGAAAAGAAGCCGTCGAAAAGATTGTTTTAGAAGAATGTTTGATCGGCAGGGAAATTTCGCTGATTTTGTTTGCCGACGGCAAAGATTTCGCGTTGATGCCGCCGTCGCGCGACCACAAACGCATCGGCGAAGGCGATACGGGCGCAAATACGGGCGGAATGGGAACGATTACCGATAACAGCCTACTCAACCGAAAACAAACCGTCGAAATTATCGAAAAAATTATAAAGCCGACTCTGAAAGGCGCGGAGCAGGAAGGTTTTCCGTTTCGCGGAATTTTGTTTTTAGGATTGATGATGACCGGAGAAGGCGCGAAATTGCTGGAATACAATGTGCGCTTCGGCGACCCGGAAACGCAGGTGATTTTAGTTCGTCTGAAAACCGATTTAGTTGAAATTTGCGAGGCAATTCTGTTGCAAAACTTATCAAATATCAAAATAGAATGGCAAGAGGGAAGTTCGGCGTGCGTTGTGCTTGCGTCAAAAGATTATCCGAACAAAGCGCAAACCGGCGATATACTACGCGGTTTGGATAAAGCAAAATCAATCAAAGACATAAACATTTTCCACGCCGGAACAGCCAAAAATACCGACAAAGAATTTACCACGGCAGGCGGAAGAGTTTTGGGCGTAACCGCAACTGCCGAAACTTTGGACGAAGCCTTGCAGAAAGCCTATCGAGCCGTCGGTGCAATATCTTTCGACGGAATGCAGTTTCGCCGGGATATTGGAGAATAATATTTTATCATTGCCGACAAATGTTGAGTTAAAAGCAGTAAGCGTGAGAGGTAAAAAAACTGTTGACAAACATCGAATTAGAGTTTAAAGTGTAAGTCAATTCTGAAAAACTCGCAAAACGTATCTCACTCGGAGCTGCGTTTTACAAATAAGCAAGACTCCCTAAAAAAGCCTTGTCAAAATTAAAAATGGATTAGAAAGCAACCTGTAGCGAGCCAGTCGCGTTTTCTGAATTACACTTGAAGTTTAAGGAGTAAATATCATGAAAAACGGAATTTCCCAATTTCTAACTGTCGTTTCATTCTGTGTAGTTATTCTAACTTCTGCTCCCCGCATTTACGGACAGCAGACGAATAATAACTTACAAAACCAACCAACAAAAATCGTCAGGAGTTATCGTTTAGAAACTCCAATAACAATTAATGAGTTGAAAAATTTTCTTCCAGCCGGAAACGCTTGGGTAGAGGATGCAGTTAATCGCAGTATGGGGCTTGGGATTCAGTCGGAGTCTACTAAAATAACATTTGCGAAACAGCAAACTTAAAGTAAGGTCTTGCCGGATTTAGCAAGACCTTACACAGCAAAAGAGGTGAAATATGTTAAATAAAACTTTGTCTGTGCTGTTGATATTTGGATTGTTTATAACTACCAATCTATCTGTTTTAGCACAGACTCAATCTTCCGAATTAAAAAATTCTCAACAGTCAAACACACTTTCTAAAAAGGAGTTTTTAGATAAATTTGGTGTAAATGAAAGAGCAAACGAACTGCTTGAGAAAGATTCATTTGCCAAAGTCAAAAAAGAAAGCATCACAGCAAAGGCAATGCAAGATGCTGACAAAGCCCAGCAAAAGAAAAAGTTCGTCGGAATGAATACGACAACTGCAATTGTTATCGGCGCGGCTTTAGCAGCGGTAATAATCGTTGTTTTAGCTACGAAAGGAGAACGAAGAGGACCGAATCGTTGCGATGGTATTATAAATTGTCCATGATGGTATGGAAATAAAAACGATGAACGATGAGCGAAAATAAGGGCTTGTTAAATTTAGCAAGTCCTTATCAAAAAAGAGGTGAAATATGTTAAATAAAACTTTGTCTTTGTTAATGATAATTTGTTTGCTTACAATCACTAATCTGTTTGTTTTTGGACAATCTCAGTCTTTTAAGTCAGAAAATTCTCAGCAATCGAACACACTTTCTAAAAAGGAGTTTTTAGATAAATTTGGTATAAATGAAAGAGGAAAGGAACTTCTTGAAAAAGATTCTATTGTCAAAGTTAAGGAAGAAAGCATCACGGCAAAAGCAATGCAGGATGCCGATAAAGCGCAGCAAAAGAAAAAATTTATCGGAATGAATACGACAACCGCAATCATTATCGGCGCAGTTTTAGCGGCGGCGATTATTATTGTCCTCGCTACTAAGAAAGATAGCCGCGAACTACGTCCAATATGTGACTTACCACCAAACTTATGCACACAGTAAAAAGGAGATAATTATGTTAAATAAAACTTTGTCTGTGCTGTTGATATTTGGATTGATTATAACTACTAATCTATCCGTTTTAGCACAAACCCAAATTTCTGAACTAAAAAATTCTCAGCAGTCGAACACACTTTCCAAAAAGGAACTTTTTAACTCCGCCGAAAGAGCAAACGAACTGCTTGAGAAAGACTCTTTTACGAAAGTCAAAAAAGAAAGCATCACGGCAAAGGCAATGCAGGATGCTGACAAAGCGCAGCAAAAGAAAAAGTTCGTCGGAATGAATACGACAACTGCAATTATTATCGGTGCGGTATTAGCGGCGGCGATTATTATTGTTCTTTCGACGAGAGGAGATGATGGAGATAAAGATGGAAATATACCTTGCGACCCCGGACCTTGTAGATTAGGTTTCTAAAAATTACTTATACTTGTCAAAAGCAAGAGAGTCGTAAGGGCTTGTCAGATTGACAAGCCCTTACCAAATTGGGAGGTAATTATGTTAAATAAAACTATATCTTTGTTGATGATAATACCAAATCAATTTGTGTATTGAATGCGGAAGCCCGCTACGCTCGTAAGGGCGTGTTTTTCACACTTACTTCGTGCGTGTTTCTGCATTTCAAGCGAAAGTCCTATGTTTAATAGTTTTGCAAAGATTTTAAATAATTCTCAAAATTCGCCTTCATTTCCGCCAAAGAGTCGCCGCCGAATTTTTCGCGCATCGAATTTGCCAGAACAATCGCCAGCATTGCTTCGCCGATAACGCCCGCCGCCGGAACTGCCGTTACGTCCGAGCGTTCAAACGCCGCTAAATCTTCTTGTTTCGTATCAATATCAACCGAACGAAGCGGTTTTTTCAACGTCGAAATCGGTTTCAAATATCCGCGCACTCTTAATTCTTCGCCGTTGGTAATGCCGCCTTCGAGTCCGCCGGCGCGATTGGTTGTTCTTTTAAATGAATTTTCCTCATAAACAATTTCATCGTGAACTTTTGAACCGAAAAGCGCGGCGTTTTCCACACCCGTGCCGATTTCAACCGCTTTCGTCGCTTGGATTGACATAAATGCCCGGGCAATTCGCCCGTCGAGTTTTTCGCTCCAGGATGTGTGTGAACCCAAACCGACGACGACATTTTTCGCCACGACTTCAAAAATTCCGCCCAATGTGTCGCCTTCCTTTTTAGCTTTATCAATCAGTTCAATCATTTGTTTTTCAATCTCTGCGTCGGCACAATTCAATGGTGAATTTTCATCAGTCGCGGAAATTTCCGCAAAAGTTTTCTGCAAAGGTATTCTGGGAACTTCGCCGAGTTTGATGACGTGGCTTTTTATTTCAACGCCGAAATTTTCAAGCAATTGTTTGGCGAATGCGCCGCAAGCGACTCGGGTTGCGGTTTCACGCGCCGAAGCGCGTTCTAAAATATCACGTAAATCTCTCGAACCGAATTTCTGTCCGCCCGCGAGGTCGGCGTGTCCGGGACGCGGACGTTTGACGATACGCGGATTTTTCGGCTCTGTTTCGAGTTTTTCACTGGACATTATTTCTTCCCAATGAACAAAATCGCGGTTTTCGATTGTAAAAGCGATTGGCGAACCGAGAGTTTTTCCGTGGCGCACGCCGGACAGAATTTGAATCGTATCGCTTTCGATTTTCATTCGTCCGCCGCGCCCGTAACCTTGCTGCCGCCGCCAAAGTTCGTGATTGATTTTTTCCACATCAATTTCCAAACCGGCGGGCAAACCTTCGACAATGCCGACCAGTGCGCGTCCGTGCGATTCTCCGGCGGTTGTGAATTTGAAAAACATAATTTTATTTAGAGCGTGAATTTTTTAATTTAAATTTAAAAAATTTGAATAATTCCAGAAGTTACGCAGTTGGAAATAAATTGAATGATTCAATCAGTATTTCCACCGCAAAAACAGTGAATAGTTAATAGTGAACAGCAAATAGCTGCGAAGCGCGTCGTTGTTCGTTATTAACTATCAACTATTTGCTGTCAAACAGAGAAATCTGTTCACCGACTTTTTCAACTGCGTAACTTCTAAATTCTAAAATTGTTCAGATAAAACAAAAAATTATTTCGTATTACAAACTTTGAAATTCGACTTTTTTTGAAATTTGAAAATTTAAAATGCCAAACGGAGAAGTCTTAGACATGATGCCGTAATGACTTCTCAGCACAAATTTTAGCGTAACATCTAACTGAATTATTTGAAGCCTGTGCGTAATTCATTTTTGCATCGCGCCGTTTAGAAGCGATCTTTGACCGCCGTTTGAGAAACTTGAGTGGACAGCGGGAACAGACCGCTTCTAAACGACACGAGGTGTTTTAGTTAGCAAAAATGAATTGCGCACAGGCTTCAATTATTTATCGAAATTAAACTTTGAAGAAGTTGTCGCCGGTATTTTGGCATTTCCGCCGACGATGTAGCTGTCCCGCGCCCTGACAACTAAATTCGGGCGATTGACACGGACTTTGATTTGCTTTCGCTGCCCGGCTTGTCCGGTTTCCGGCGGGTAATATCCGATGTTGTATTGTCGGCGCAATTCTTCGGCGATTCCTTCAAACGCGCCGGTTAAACCGCCATTCGTTGATTCAGCTTGAAATACTCTGCCGCCGGTGTTTGCCGCCAAATCTTCCAGATACTTTTTGCCGACCAGATATTCTCCGCTGGTTGTTCCGCTCGAACTCATCGTTCCGCTGCCCGGATACGGCGACGACATTACGCCGTCTTGATTATTAAAAAAGGTATTGTAATAAATCGGAAAAATCAACGAATCGGCTTCTTCGGCTTGGCGCAAAGTGCTGTCGTAATCGTTTTTGTAGGAAGTCGTGTCAACACCGTCGGTAAATAAAACAATCGCCTTTCGACCTTGAATTTTACTCAGTTTTTTGCGGAGCGCGTAGTCAACCGTATCATAGAGCGAAGTTCCGTTACCAAAATCGGCGCGGCGAATCGCTTTATAAAGTTTTTGGCGGTTGTTGGTCGGGTCGCTCAAAACGTGAACGCCCTGGTCAAATTCAATGACCATCACGCTGTCCTGCGCTTTTAATTGATTGACAAACGCGATTGCCGCACTTTGAATTTCGTCAATTTTATACTGCGTCGAAGGACTTGTATCGAGCAGTAAAACAACCGTGAACGGCTTTTCCGATGTGGCGAAATAAGCGATTTCCTGTTCTTTTTCGTCTTCAAAAATCTTAAAATTTGATTGTTCCAAATTCGGAATATACAAACCGTTACGGTCAAATATCGAAACCGGAATCGTTATCAAAGTATTATCAATCTTCAAAACTCCGACATCGTCGCCGGTTGTTTCCGCTTCTTTTTTTGAATCCTCAATCGAAGTTTGCGGTTTTAATTCAGGTTTTGATGTATTGCCCTCACTGTGCAAACCCGGCAAAGAATTTATCTGACGCATTTTAGTAGGAGTTGATTCGGAATATTGACGTTCTTGTTCATTGTCAGCTATCGGCACAGGTGTCGGCGCGGCTTTCCGACCTGACTGTGCCAATCCGATGGAAGATAAACCCATAATTATTAGTCCAACTGCAGCAAACTTTTTCATCCTGAAAACCTCGTATATTTGAACTGTTGATTCAACGGCTGGAGACTCCAACCATAAATCAATGCGTAGCGATTTTGGTTGGAGAGGAAGCCGTTTGTAGTCTTGAATTTCTCTTGCAAA